>NZ_JBIWKI010000007.1:0-289413 GCF_044765565.1 Streptomyces sp. NPDC102437
GTTGATAGGCCAGATGTGGAAGCCCGGTAACGGGTGGAGCTGACTGGTACTAATAGGCCGAGGGCTTGTCCTCAGTTGCTCGCGTCCACTGTGTTAGTTCTGAAATAACGAACGGCCGTGTTGTTCCGGTGTTGTTTATTTCATAGTGTTTCGGTGGTCATTGCGTTAGGGAAACGCCCGGTTACATTCCGAACCCGGAAGCTAAGCCTTTCAGCGCCGATGGTACTGCAGGGGGGACCCTGTGGGAGAGTAGGACGCCGCCGAACTCCTTTTACGGGAAAGCCCCGTGTCCTTTTGGACACGGGGCTTTTCTGCGTTCTACGGCCGATTCGGTGGCGGCATAATCGGCCGGCCCGGCTTCCGTCCCGTCAGGTCCCGTCATCGTCGCGAGTGTGCGGGCGGGTGTGCGGTACGGGTGCGGTGAGAGCCCGTCAGAATCGTCTGCGAACAGTGGTTTTGAGCATCCCCGAGTTCGGGGTATGCTTTATCTCGTTGCACAGCGCAGCACGCCCCAATAGCTCAGTCGGTAGAGCGTCTCCATGGTAAGGAGAAGGTCTGCGGTTCGATTCCGCATTGGGGCTCCGAAGAACAGGAAGGGCCCCCGCCAGCTGGCGGGGGCCCTTCCTGTTGATGCGGAAGCTAACCGGCTGCCATGAACGCCCTGTTGGTGAGGTCGGTACGACAGCGGAGGCGTCCAACTCCGTGCGATGCCTATGTCGTCGGGGAAGCCCCCTGAGAGGACCTCCTGCCCGGATGCACCGGCGGTCACCGCGGCAGTGACATCCGGTGTTGCTTCGAAGCACGCGGCCGCTGTGGCCGCCTCGGGCGACAGGAGCCCGCCTCGCTGCTTCCTGAGCGCAGCGAGAACGGCTCCCAGCGCGGGGCGCAGGCTGCCGTCCGGCCATCGCTCGCCCGAGGTGAAAGGCGCGTCTCCCAGGACCGGCGGCGACCACGACCAAGGGGATGCCGAGCCGGCCATGCGTCGCCCTACGGCCAGTTGTGCGTCCATACGGTCGGCGAAGGCCGATGCCGACGCGTCACGCCAGGCATACGGGAAGACCCGGGTACCGAACTCCACGGCCACGGTCACCGAGGTGGTGAACGACAGCACGTCGACCACCACCAGACACGCGACCGCCGACAAGAGTCGTTCGGCACCTGTGGGCCCCCAGTCGAACCGCGCTCCGCTGCCCGCTTCCAGGTACCAGTCGTTCGTCCATGGCAGACGAGAACGGCAGGAGCTCGGCCGCAGGCCGCAAGGGCGGCGGCGTACTAGGCGGTGGGCGGTTCCGGGACACGCATGGCGAGGATGGCCATGTCGTCCGAAGCCGGTTCGGCGGCGAAGCGTTCCACTGCTCGCAGGATGCGAGCCGCCACCGCACCCGCGGTGAGGCCGGTGCAGGTCGCCAGGACGTCCGCCAGACCGTCGTCGCCGAGCATCCGCGTGCCCTCCCGGCGTTCCGTGACGCCGTCGGTGACGCACAGCAGGACATCGCCCGGGGCGAGGGTCACCGTCTGCTCGTACAGTTCGAGGTCCTCGATGACGCCCAGCAGCGGCTGGGGCTCGGCCGCTGCTTCGACCGAGCCGTCCTGACGCAGGCGCAACGGCAGCGGGTGCCCCGCGCAGACCACCTTCAGGAGGGCGCTGCCGTCCTCCTGGGGCCACAGCTCGCCGTACAGGAGGGTCAGGAAGCGGCTGCGGGCGCCCTCGTCCAGGATGGCGGCGTTGAGACGCTCCAGGACGGCGGGGCCGCCGAAGCCCTCGCGGGCGAGGAGGCGCAGGGCGTGACGGGCGAGGCCCGTGACGGCGGCGGCCTCCGGACCCGTCCCGCATACGTCGCCGATGGCGAAGCCGTAGGCGCCGTCGCGGATCGGGAAGACGTCGTAGAAGTCACCGCCGACCTCGTTGCCCTCGCCGGCCGCACGGTAGATGACCTCGATCTCGACATTGGGGACCTCGGGCAGCCCCGGAGGCAGGAGGCTGCGCTGCAAGGACTGGCTGATCGCCATGCGCTCCGAGTAGAGGCGCGCGTTGTCGAGGGCCAGAGCGGCGCGCCGGGAGAGGTCCTCGGCCAGTTCCAGGATCTCCTGGCGGAAGTGGTCGTCGGAGGGCTTCCCGAGCGTGAGCATGCCGATGACGCGGTTGCGGGCCACGAGTGGCAGGACCACCGTCTCCCCGCCCACGGCGGCCGCGGTGGCGAGCGTCGTACGGATGCCGGAGCCGAGTCTGCCCGGTTCGCCGAGCCTGCCGGTATCACCGAGGCCGAGAGTCCGCATCGAACTGCGCAGGGCTGCCTGGTGGGCGGCCTCGGAGGGGGCGGACCATACCCGGGCGCCGGGGGTGGGTACCGGGTCCGGCGGCGCGATCTTGGAGAGCAGGGCCTTGAGGCCGTCGATGCGCTCCTCGTCCTCGTGCAGGACGTACGAGAGGTACGGCTCGGAGGACTGGTCGGCAATCGTGTACACGGCGCACCAGGTGGCCAGGGTCGGGACCGTCATCTGGGCCATCAGCGCCAGGGTCTGGTCCCGGTCGAGAGTCCCGGCGAGCAGGTCGGAAGCCTCGACGAGGAAGGAGAGGGAACCGCGGCGGAGGCGTTCCAGCTCGCCCAGGCGGGCCGATTCGACCGCGAGCGCGATCCGGTCCGCGGCGAACTGAAGGCGCAGGGCCTCCTCGTTCGAGTAGCGGCCGGCCGCCTCGGCGGCGACGCCCAGCGAGCCCGTGAGCCGCCCTTCGACCTTCAGCGGGACGGTGACGACGGAACGCATCCCGGTGCCGCCCAGCAGCGGAACGGCGCCCGGGACGTGGTCGAGGTCCTCGTGGACGGCGGGCATCCGGGCGGATCCGTACCGTCCGGTTCCGGCTTCCACCGGGACCCGGGCGAAACGCTGGCGGGCGGAGGGCAGGCCGGTGGTGGCCCGTACCTCCAGTTCCGTTTCGTCGTCCGTCGCCAGCAGCAGGAAGGCCGCGTCGGCGTCGAGCATGTCGCGGGCCCGTTCGACCGTGCGCTGGAGCAGGCCGTCGAGGTCGTCGGGGGCGGGGGAGCCGATGAAGATCTCGAACGGGTCGGTCTTGCCGCTCTCGGTGTTGGTGTCGGAGACCGGCGCGCGTGCCGGTGACTGGAGCACCGCGCGTTCGTAGTCGCGGACGAGGAGACAGACGGTCGAGGGCTCGCCGTGGGTGTCGCGAACCCGCAGGTGCGAGGCGTAGACGGGGATGGTCCGGCCGTCGGCGCCGCGGATTCCGTAGCTGCCCTCCCATCGCGAGAGCTGGAGCGCTTCGACGATGCCGGTGTTGGTGCCTGGAGTCTGGGGCCAGGCGGTGAAGTCGGTGAGCTGTTTTCCGGTGACCTGATCCGTGGTGTGGCCGAAGAGGAACGAGGCGTCCTCGTTCCAGGCCGCGATGGAGCCGGTGCTGTCGATCTGGACGACCGCCACCCTGACGCGCTCGTCGGCGACGGGGAGCAGCCCCACGGGGAGCAGTGGGCCGGCCGAGCGGATGCCCACCGGGCGTTCGGGGAGATCGAGCTGGAACCAGACATGTTTGCGGGTGGGGGAGTACTCGACGCCCCAGCGTGTGGCGAGTGCCGCGCAGAGCAGCAGTCCGCGGCCGTTCTCGCTGTCCGGGCTGCCGAAGTCCGGGCCCGCGCTCTGGAGCGGGACCTCGCGTTCCGGATAGTGGTCGGAGACCTCGATCCGGACGCCGTCCTCCGTGCGAAGGCACAGGACGTCGGCGGCGGTGCCCGCGTGGACCACGGCGTTGGTCACCAGCTCGCTGGTGAGGACGACCGCGTCGTCGACGACGTCCGTGTAGCCCCACCCCTGAAGGGTGTCGCGGACAAAGGCGCGGGCGGTCGCGACGGAGCGCCCGACCGGGTCGAAGGTGGCGGCCGCGCGCGCGGTGATCACAGAACTCCCCATGTGGTGTCTCGTCGCTTCCCCGAGTCCTGTGCCCGTTTCTCGCCGCTTCGATTCGCCTGCCAGGCTAGACGCTCGGTCTGCGTGCCGGGTACACGAGGGGCGACTTCGGACAGGAGCGACCAGGAACCGACCTGTGACCGGACAAGTGTGGCCTTCTCAACGGAGGGATGAGGGACAACCATTGGAGGTGGCGCCCCGGCTGCGTCCGGCCTGGTACGTTTCAACGATTTGACGTCCCCATGGTCACCCGTCGACGGTGGGCTGTGGCGGTGAGCCAAGAAGAACTGGGCAAGCTCCCAGATAAGGCCCGAGCGATACGGTCAACCCCTGCGGGAGGGACACGGTGGAGTCTGGCGTGGCGGCGCGGGGCAGAAGCACGCGCACAAAAGGCGGACAGTCCGTGAAGAAACAGCGCAATGGAACCATCGACGTCGACGCGGCGGCACTCAACAGACTGTTGGCGGGCCTCGTGGCGATGCGCGACGGGAACTTCCGCAGGCGTCTGACCGTCTCGGGCGACGACGTGATGGCGGAGATCGCGGCAGTCTTCAACGAGGTCGCCGACCGCAATCTGCATCTCACCGGTGAGCTGGCCCGGGTGCGGCGGGTGGTCGGACGCGAGGGGAAGCTCACCGAGCGGCTGGAGACGGGCGCCTGCGAGGGCTCCTGGGCCGCCGCGATCGACGCCTCCAACGAGCTGGTCGACGATCTGGCCCGGCCGGTCTCGGAGGTCGGGCGGGTGCTGTCGGCGGTGGCCGACGGTGATCTCGAACAGCGGATGGAACTGCGTTCGCACACATCCGACGAGACGGTACGGCCGCTGCGCGGCGAGTTCCTGAAGGTCGCCCGTACGGTCAACAGTCTCGTCGACCAGCTTTCGGCGTTCACCGAGCAGGTGACGCGGGTCGCGGTCGAGGTGGGCACCGAGGGCAAGCTGGGCGGACAGGCCCAGGTGCGAGGGATGTCCGGGTCCTGGAAGGACCTCACGGACTCCGTGAACACCATGGCGTACCGGCTGACCGCGCAGGTGCGCGACATCGCCCTGGTGACCACGGCGGTCGCCAAGGGTGATCTGTCGCGGAAGGTCACCGTCCATGTGGCCGGTGAGATGCTCCAGCTGAAGAACACCGTCAACACGATGGTCGACCAGCTGTCGTCGTTCTCCTCCGAGGTGACCCGGGTCGCCCGTGAGGTGGGTACGGAGGGCGAACTCGGCGGTCAGGCGACCGTGCCGGGTGTGGCGGGGGTGTGGAAGGACCTCACCGACTCCGTCAACACCATGGCCGGCAACCTCACCTCCCAGGTGCGCGGGATCGCCGAGGTGACGACGGCGGTCGCCAACGGCGACCTGTCCCAGAAGGTCACGGTGAGCGCCCGCGGCGAGGTCGCGCAACTGGCCGAGACCATCAACCAGATGACCGACACGCTGCGCCTCTTCGCGGACGAAGTGACCCGGGTGGCCAGCGAGGTCGGTGGCGAGGGGCTGCTCGGCGGTCAGGCGAAGGTGCCGGGGGCGGCGGGGACGTGGAAGGACCTCACCGATTCGGTGAACACGGTCTTCCGGAACCTGACCACGCAGGTGCGGGACATCGCACAGGTGACCAAGGCGGTGGCCAACGGTGACATGACGCAGAAGGTCACCGTGAATGTGGCCGGCGAGATGCTGGAGCTGAAGAACACCGTCAACACGATGGTGGACCAGCTCCAGGCCTTCGGTTCGGAAGTGACCCGGGTGGCCCGGGAGGTCGGCGTGGAGGGCCGCCTCGGCGGTCAGGCCGAGGTGCCGGGGGCGGCGGGGACCTGGAAGGACCTCACCGATTCGGTGAACGCGGCGTTCCGCAACCTCACGGGGCAGGTGCGGGACATCGCGCAGGTCACGACCGCGGTGGCCAACGGTGACATGACGCAGAAGGTCACCGTGGATGTCGCGGGCGAGATGCTGGAGCTGAAGAACACCGTCAACACGATGGTGGCGCAGCTCTCGAACTTCGCCGACCAGGTGACGCGGATGGCGCGGGACGTGGGCACGGAGGGCCGCCTCGGCGGCCAGGCCCGGGTGGACGGCGTCTCCGGTACCTGGAAGGAGCTCACCGACTCCGTCAACTTCATGGCCGGGAACCTGACTTCGCAGGTCCGCCAGATCGCGCAGGTGACCACGGCGGTGGCGCGCGGTGACCTGTCGCAGAAGATCGACGTGGATGCCCGGGGCGAGATCCTTGAGCTGAAGAACACCATCAACACGATGGTCGACCAGCTCTCCGCCTTCGCGGATCAGGTGACGCGGGTCGCCCGCGAGGTGGGCACCGACGGGCGGCTCGGCGGGCAGGCGCAGGTGCCTGGCGTCGCCGGTGTGTGGCGGGATCTGACCGACTCGGTGAACGGAATGGCGGGCAATCTGACCGCTCAGGTCCGTAACATCGCGCAGGTCGCCACGGCGGTGGCGCGCGGTGACCTGTCGCAGAAGATCGACGTGGACGCGCGGGGCGAGATCCTTGAGCTGAAGAACACCATCAACACGATGGTCGACCAGCTCTCGAACTTCGCCGAGCAGGTGACCAGGGTCGCCCGTGAGGTGGGTACGGAGGGCATGCTCGGCGGCCAGGCCGAGGTGCAGGGGGTGTCCGGTACGTGGAAGGACCTCACCCAGTCCGTCAACGGCATGGCGAACAACCTGACCCTGCAGGTCCGCAACATCGCCGAGGTCACCACCGCGGTCGCCAACGGCGATCTCTCCAAGAAGATCACCGTCGATGCCAAGGGCGAGATCCTCGAACTGGTCACGACCGTCAACACCATGGTCGACCAGCTGCTCAACTTCGCCGACGAGGTGACGCGGGTCGCCCGCGAGGTGGGCACCGAGGGCATCCTCGGCGGCCAGGCGCGGGTGCCGGGGGCCACCGGCATCTGGAAGGACCTCAGCGACAACGTCAACCTGATGGCCAACAATCTGACCAGTCAGGTGCGGAACATCTCCCGGGTCTCCTCGGCGGTCGCCAACGGCGACCTGAGGAAGAAGGTCACCGTCGAGGCGCGCGGCGAGGTCGCGGAGCTCGCGGACACCGTCAACACGATGGTGACGACGCTGTCCTCGTTCGCCGACGAGGTGACGCGGGTCGCCCGCGAGGTGGGCACGGAGGGCGAACTCGGCGGCCAGGCGCGGGTGCCGGGCGTCTCGGGCACATGGAAGGACCTCACCGAATCGGTGAACTCCATGGCGTCCAACCTGACCGGTCAGGTGCGCCAGATCGCGGCGGTCACCACCGCCATCGCCAAGGGCGACCTCACCAAGAAGATCGACATCGACGCGCGAGGTGAGATCCAGCAGCTGAAGAACACCATCAACACCATGGTCGACCAGCTTTCCTCGTTCGCCGAGCAGGTGACCCGGGTGGCCCGCGAGGTGGGTACGGAGGGGCAGCTGGGCGGTCAGGCCCGGGTCCGGGACGTCGACGGCACCTGGCGCGACCTCACCGAGTCGGTGAACGAGATGGCCGGCAACCTCACCCGTCAGGTGCGGGCCATCGCGGCCGTCGCCACCGCGGTGACCCGCGGCGATCTCAACCTGAAGATCGACGTGGATGCGGCCGGCGAGATCCAGGCCCTGCAGGACAACATCAACACGATGATCGCCAACCTGCGCGACACCACGGCGACCAACAAGGAACAGGACTGGCTCAAGGGCAACCTCGCCCGGATCTCCGGCCTGATGCAGGGGCGCCGCGACCTGGACGACGTGGCCTCGCTGATCATGAGTGAGCTGACCCCGGTCGTCTCCGCGCAGCACGGTGCGTTCTTCCTGGCCATGCCCACCGGGGACACCGCCGCGGTGGGCTCGGACAGCGACGAGGACAACTCGTACGAACTCTGCATGAGGGGCAGCTACGGATACTCGGCCGGTTCGATGCCGACGTCCTTCCGGCCGGGCGAGACGCTCATCGGTACGGCGGCCGAGGAGAAGCGGACCATCCAGGTGGACAACGTTCCGCCGGGTTATCTGAAGATCTCCTCCGGGCTGGGCGAGGCACCTCCCGCGCATGTGATCGTGCTGCCGGTGCTCTTCGAGGGGAAGGTCCTCGGTGTGATCGAGCTGGCGTCGTTCCAGCCGTTCACCCACATCCAGCGGGACTTCCTCAACCAGCTCGCCGAAATGATCGCGACGAGCGTCAACACCATCAGCGTCAATACGAAGACCGAGAAGCTGCTCGAACAGTCGCAGGAGCTGGCCGAGCAATTGCGGGACCGTTCACAGGAGTTGGAGAACCGGCAGAAGGCGCTCCAGGCCTCCAACGCGGAACTGGAGGAGAAGGCCGAACTGCTGGCCCAGCAGAACCGCGACATCGAGGTCAAGAACACCGAGATCGAAGAGGCCCGGCAGGTCCTGGAGGAGCGCGCCGAGCAGCTCGCGGTCTCGATGCGCTACAAGTCCGAATTCCTGGCGAACATGTCGCACGAGCTGCGTACGCCGCTCAACTCGCTGCTCATTCTGGCCAAGCTGCTCGCAGACAATGCCGAGGGCAATCTCTCGCCGAAGCAGGTGGAATTCGCCGAGACGATCCACGGGGCCGGTTCCGATCTGCTCCAGTTGATCAATGACATTCTCGATCTGACGAAGGTCGAGGCGGGCAAGATGGACGTCAGCCCGACCCGGATCGCACTGGTTCAGCTGGTGGACTACGTGGAGGCGACGTTCCGCCCGCTCACCGCGGAGAAGGGGCTCGACTTCTCCGTACGGGTATCGCCGGAACTGCCCGCGACCCTGCACACGGACGAGCAGCGGCTCCTGCAGGTACTGCGCAATCTCCTCTCCAACGCGGTGAAGTTCACCGACAGCGGGGCGGTCGAGCTGGTGATCCGGCACGCCAACGAGGATGTGCCGAACGCCATCCGGGAGCAGCTCCTGGAGGCCGGCTCGCTGCGCGACGCGGACGCCGACCTGATCGCGTTCTCGGTCACCGACACCGGTATCGGGATCGCCGCCAGCAAGATGCTGGTGATCTTCGAGGCGTTCAAGCAGGCGGACGGTACGACCAGTCGCAAGTACGGCGGCACGGGACTCGGGCTGTCCATCAGCCGGGAGATCGCCCGGCTGCTGGGCGGCGAGATCCATGCGGCCAGTGAGCCGGGCCGGGGTTCGACCTTCACGCTGTATCTGCCGCTGCACCCGAGCGAATTGCCGCCGCAGGGGTACTCGCAGATCGGTCCCGGTGCCATCGAGGGACACGGCGCAGCGGCCGAGGAAGGGCTGCTGCCGGAGGCCGGTCCGGGTGCCGACCAGGTGGCCGAGGCACCGGATCCGGGCGGCGTGGCCGGCCTGATGCGGCGTCGCCGCAAGAGCCTGGGGAGTACGGAGCGGCGGCTCGCGCTGCCGCCCCGGAGCGCCGCGCCGGCCGCTCCGCAGGAGCCGTGGACTCTCGCAGGGCACGAGGAAGCCGAGGTCCGCAGGACGTTCCGGTTCCGTGGCGAGAAGGTGCTCATCGTCGACGACGACATCCGTAACGTCTTCGCGCTCACCAGCGTGCTGGAGCAGCACGGGCTTTCGGTGCTGTACGCGGAGAACGGACGCGTCGGCATCGAAGTCCTGGAACAGCACGACGATGTGACAGTCGTACTGATGGACATCATGATGCCGGAGATGGACGGCTATGCCACGACGGCGGCGATCCGGCGGATGCCGCAGTTCGCCGGGCTGCCGATCGTCGCGTTGACCGCGAAGGCGATGAAGGGCGACCGGGAGAAGGCGATCGAATCCGGCGCTTCCGACTATGTCACCAAGCCTGTCGATCCTGATCATCTCCTTTCCGTAATGGAGCAGTGGATGCGCGGAGAGTGATCATTGAGCGAGGGAATCCGGACGAGTTACTGATCGACTGTGCTGGCAGGGGTGTGAGGGGGTGGAATACGGGGAACCTTCTCGTCCCCCACCGCGTTTTTGCTGTGTGCACAGTGACATCACGGTGACAGGGTGTGGCGACGGGCGGGGTGCGGCTACCATGACCGGCACAAGGACGGACGGCGTAAGGGAGTCGTCCCCTGGGGCGGCGCCCGGTGCAATTCCGGGGCGAGGAGGACGGGCCATGGTGCAGAAGGCCAAGATCCTCCTGGTCGATGACCGGCCGGAGAATCTGCTGGCGCTGGAGGCCATCCTCTCTGCGCTCGATCAGACACTGGTCCGGGCATCGTCAGGGGAGGAAGCGCTCAAAGCGCTGCTCACGGACGACTTCGCGGTCATTCTGCTGGACGTCCAGATGCCGGGCATGGACGGTTTCGAGACCGCCGCGCACATCAAGCGGCGGGAACGGACCCGGGACATCCCGATCATTTTTCTCACCGCGATCAACCACGGCCCGCATCACACCTTCCGGGGTTACGCGGCGGGCGCGGTGGACTACATCTCGAAGCCCTTCGACCCATGGGTGCTCCGCGCCAAGGTCTCGGTCTTCGTCGAGCTGTACATGAAGAACTGCAAGCTGCGCGAGCAGGCGGCGCTGCTGCGGCTCCAGCTCGAGGGCGATCCGGGCGGTGCGGACCATGCGAAGGAGCCCGCCGGGCTGCTCGCCGAGCTCTCGGCGCGGCTGGCAGCCGTCGAGGAGCAGGCGGAGGCGCTCTCCAAGCAGCTCGACGACGAGTCGGCGGACGCCGCGGCGGTGGCCACCGCCGCCCATCTGGAGCGCAAGCTGACCGGGCTGCGCCGGGCGCTCGACGCCCTGGAGCCCGGCACCGGCACCGGCCCGGCCACCCTTACCTCGTAACGCCGCACCGCCGCTACCTCGTAACGCCGTATCAGCCGCGTCCCGCACCGGGAGAGGGCCGGGTTCACGACTGGTCCGGCGGTGTGACTTCGGCCCGGGGGCGGGTGGTTGTCCGGGCGTCGGCCCAACTGGCCCCTCCGGTCCGCCGGTCGGCGCACGGAATCGGGGCGTCCGGCAGTGAGGTCGCGTCAGTTTGCGTCCCCCGCACAGCGACACGGTCGGGTGAAGCGGCAGTCGCACGTGTTCACAGGCGCCGACAACGGTAACCTCGGCACCATGGCCTCACGTACGTCCGGCAAGGGTTCCCAGGGCACGGCGGGCACCGCGAAGCGCGTCGGCGGTACCGCGGGGCCGGCCAGGAAAGCCGCGCCGAAAGCCGCGCCCGCGAAGAAGACCGCCGCGAAGAAGACCGCGCCCGCCAAGAAGGCACCCGCCAAGAAGGCGGCGGCGAAGAAGGCGGCCCCGCCCAAGCCCGCCCCGTCGCCCACCGGCGGTGTGTACCGCCTGGCGCGCGCCGTCTGGCTCGGTGCGGCCCACGCCGTCGGAGCCGCCTTCCGCGGCATAGGGCGCGGCGCCAAGGGACTCGACCCGGCACACCGCAAGGACGGCGTCGCGCTGCTGCTGCTCGGCCTCGCGCTGGTCGTCGCCGCGGGCACCTGGTCGAATCTGCGCGGACCCGTCGGCGACCTCGTGGAGATGCTCGTCACCGGGGCCTTCGGCCGGCTCGATCTGCTCGTGCCGATACTGCTCGGCGCCATCGCCGTACGGCTGATCCGCTACCCGGAGAAGCCCGAGGCCAACGGCCGGATCGTCATCGGGCTCTCCGCCCTCGTCATCGGGGTGCTCGGACAGGTCCACATCGCCTGCGGATCGCCCGGCCGGGAGGACGGCACCACGGCGATGCAGAACGCGGGCGGGCTCATCGGCTGGGCCGCCTCCAAGCCGCTGATCTACGCGATGGGCGAGGTCCTCGCCGTACCGCTGCTGCTGCTGCTCACCGTCTTCGGGCTGCTGGTCGTCACCGCCACCCCGGTGAACGCCATTCCGCAACGGCTCCGGCTGCTCGGTACCAAGCTGGGTCTCCTCCACCCGGAGTACGACCCCGAGTCGGACGAGGAGAACGACGACGAGCGCTACGAGGAGCAGTGGCGCGAGCAGCTTCCCGCCCGCTCCCGCCGTTCCCCGGCACGCCGCTCCGAAGTCCCCGACGAGTACGACCCCGAGCAGGTCGAGGCCGAAGCGCTCTCCAAGCGCCGCCGGCCGCGCAGGCCCTCCGTGCAGCCCGCGATGAACCGCACCATGGACGCGGTGGATGTGGCGGCGGCCGCGGCCGCGGCCCTCGACGGTGCGGTGCTCAACGGCATGCCGCCCTCGCCGATCGTGGCCGACCTCACTCAGGGCGTCTCCGTCGAGCGCGAACGCCAGGGCACACCGGTGCCGGGTGCCAGGGCGGCCGAGCCCTCCTCTCAAGGAGGGAGGCCGTCGGCCCCCACGGGCGGCGTACCCGATCTGACGAAGCCGGTGCCCGACTCGCAGTCCCAGCCGCTGCCGGCCCGTGCCGAACAGCTCCAGCTCTCGGGCGACATCACCTATTCGCTGCCCTCGCTCGACCTGCTGGAGCGCGGTGGCCCGGGCAAGACGCGCAGCGCCGCCAACGACGCGATCGTCGCCGCGCTGACCAACGTCTTCACCGAGTTCAAGGTCGACGCCGCCGTCACCGGCTTCACCCGCGGACCGACGGTCACGCGGTACGAGGTGGAGCTCGGCCCGGCGGTGAAGGTCGAGCGGATCACCGCGCTCGCGAAGAACATCGCCTACGCCGTCGCCAGCCCCGACGTCCGGATCATCTCCCCGATCCCGGGCAAGTCGGCGGTCGGCATCGAGATCCCCAACACCGACCGGGAGATGGTCAACCTCGGCGACGTACTGCGCCTCGCGGACGCCGCCGAGGACGACCATCCGATGCTGGTCGCGCTCGGCAAGGACGTCGAGGGCGGCTATGTGATGGCCAACCTGGCGAAGATGCCGCACGTGCTGGTGGCCGGTGCGACCGGTTCCGGCAAGTCGTCGTGCATCAACTGTCTGATCACCTCGGTCATGGTGCGGGCGACCCCGGACGACGTCCGCATGGTGCTGGTCGACCCCAAGCGCGTCGAGCTGACGGCGTACGAGGGCATCCCACACCTGATCACGCCGATCATCACCAACCCGAAGCGCGCCGCCGAGGCGCTCCAGTGGGTCGTGCGGGAGATGGACCTGCGCTACGACGACCTCGCGGCGTTCGGCTACCGGCACATCGACGACTTCAACCAGGCGGTCCGCAACGGCAAGGTCAAGCCGCCGGAGGGCAGCGAGCGCGAGCTCTCGCCCTACCCGTATCTGCTGGTGATCGTCGACGAGCTCGCCGACCTGATGATGGTCGCTCCGCGCGACGTGGAGGACGCCATCGTCCGGATCACCCAGCTGGCCCGTGCCGCAGGTATCCACCTGGTGCTCGCGACCCAGCGGCCCTCGGTAGACGTCGTCACCGGTCTGATCAAGGCGAACGTGCCCTCCCGGCTCGCCTTCGCGACTTCGTCGCTGGCCGACAGCCGGGTCATCCTCGACCAGCCCGGCGCCGAGAAGCTCATCGGAAAGGGTGACGGTCTGTTCCTGCCGATGGGCGCGAACAAGCCGACCCGAATGCAGGGCGCCTTCGTCACCGAGGACGAGGTCGCGGCCGTCGTTCAGCACTGCAAGGATCAGATGGCGCCGGTCTTCCGCGAGGACGTGGTGGTCGGCACCGCCAAGAAGAAGGAGATCGACGAGGACATCGGCGACGACCTGGACCTGCTCTGCCAGGCCGCCGAACTGGTCGTCTCCACGCAGTTCGGGTCCACGTCGATGCTTCAGCGCAAGCTGCGGGTCGGCTTCGCGAAGGCGGGCCGGCTGATGGACCTGATGGAGTCGAGGAACATCGTCGGACCCAGTGAGGGGTCGAAGGCGCGCGACGTCATGGTGAAACCCGACGAGCTGGACGGGGTGTTGGCTCTGATCCGCGGGGAAACCGGTTCGTAAGGGTGTTACGGGCAACCGTTTCGTCGGGTCGTACGTCAACTTGGAGGGAGGGGCGGCAGAATTGTCCTTCCCGGGGCGGTCCGGCGAATCGGACAGTGATTCGAGTCCGATGGAGGACAAAGTCATTCCTCCCGGTTGCCCCACCCTTTCGTACCCCCCCTAGACTGAACACCCAGCAGGTGGCTCACGCTCGAAAGGCGCCCCCGTGTCCATCGGCAACTCCCCCGAAGACGACCGGCCTTCGATCGGTCGAGTGCTCCAGCAGGCTCGCATCGCCGCAGGTCTCACGGTCGAAGAGGTCAGCTCGTCCACCCGGGTGCGCATCCCCATCGTGCACGCGATCGAAGAGGACGACTTCTCCCGCTGCGGCGGCGACGTGTACGCGCGCGGCCATATCCGTGCGCTCGCGCGTGCCGTCGAACTCGATCCGGAACCGCTGGTTTCGCAGTACGACGCGGAACACGGCGGCCGTCCCGCTCCCACCCCCGCGGCGCCGCTGTTCGAGGCCGAGAGAATCCGTTCCGAACCCCGTCGGCCCAACTGGACGGCGGCCATGGTCGCGGCGATCGTCGCCGTCGTCGGTTTCGTCGGCTTCACCTTCCTCAAGGGCGGCGACGACAGTCCCGCGGCCACCCAGGTCGCGGAGGGTCCCGCACCCCACAAGAAGAGTCCCGCACCGAAGACCGGTAAGCCCGTCGACCCCAAGCCGGCGCCTTCGGACAGCGCCATCGCCGCGGCACCCAGGGACAAGGTGACCGTCCGGCTCAACGCCAAGCAGGGCAAGAGCTGGATCTCCGCCAAGGACCACAACGGGCGGCTGCTCTTCGACGGTCTGCTGCTCCAGGGCCAGACCAAGACCTTCCAGGACCAGGAACGGGTCGACCTCGTCCTCGGTGACGCGGGCTCGATCGAGCTCTTCGTCAACGGCAAGAAGGTCGAGGACCAGTTCCAGCCCGGCCAGGTCGAGCGGCTCTCGTACACCAAGGGCGACCCGGCGGTCGGCTGACCCTGGCACGCACAGTTCCCTCAGGCGGCATCGACGACACGGCGAGCGCCCGGCAAACAAGCCGGGCGCTCGCAGCATTTGTTACTCGATGTAACGGTGGAACCCTGCGCGGCAGGGCGAGTGCAGGGACAAAGTAGTCTTGAGCCCATGCCCGAACGCCGTACCGTCGCCCTTGTCACTCTTGGCTGCGCCCGTAACGAGGTGGACTCGGAGGAGCTCGCAGGCCGCTTGGCAGCGGACGGCTGGGAGCTCGTCCAGGACGCCTCCGACGCGGATGTCGCCGTGGTCAACACCTGTGGATTCGTCGAAGCCGCCAAGAAGGACTCCGTCGACGCCCTGCTCGAAGCCAATGATCTGAAGGACCACGGCCGGACCCAGGCCGTGGTCGCCGTCGGCTGCATGGCCGAGCGCTACGGCAAGGACCTCGCCGAGGCCCTGCCCGAGGCGGACGGCGTCCTCGGCTTCGACGACTACGCCGACATCTCCGACCGCCTCCAGACCATCCTCAACGGCGGTATCCACGCCTCGCACACCCCGCGCGACCGCCGCAAGCTGCTGCCGATCAGCCCGGCCGAGCGGCAGGACGCGGCCGTGGCCCTGCCCGGTCACGCACAGGAGGCCGCACCGGCCCCCGCCCCCGAGGACCTCCCCCACGGCGTCGCCCCGGTCTCCGGGCCCCGCGCGCCCCTGCGCCGGCGGCTGGGCACCAGCCCCGTCGCCTCGGTGAAGCTCGCCTCCGGCTGCGACCGCCGTTGCTCCTTCTGCGCCATTCCGTCCTTCCGCGGCTCCTTCATCTCGCGGCGCCCCTCGGACGTGCTGCAGGAGACCCGCTGGCTGGCCGAGCAAGGCGTCAAGGAGGTCATGCTCGTCTCCGAGAACAACACCTCGTACGGCAAGGATCTCGGCGACATCCGCCTGCTGGAGACGTTGCTGCCGGAGCTCGCCGACGTCGAGGGCATCGAGCGGATCCGGGTCAGTTACCTCCAGCCGGCCGAGATGCGGCCCGGCCTGATCGACGTGCTGACCTCGACGCCGAAGGTCGCGCCCTACTTCGATCTGTCCTTCCAGCACTCGGCCCCCGGTGTGCTGCGGGCGATGCGCCGCTTCGGCGACACCGACCGGTTCCTGGAGCTGCTGGCCACCATCCGGAGCAAGGCGCCGCAGGCCGGTGCCCGCTCCAACTTCATCGTGGGCTTCCCCGGCGAGACCGAGGCCGACCTGGCGGAGCTGGAACGCTTCCTCACCGGTGCCCGGCTCGACGCCATCGGCGTCTTCGGCTACTCCGACGAAGAGGGCACCGAGGCCGTCGGCTACGAGAACAAACTGGACGCCGATGTCATCGCCGAGCGGCTCGCGCACATCTCGCAGCTGGCCGAGGAGCTGACCTCGCAGCGTGCCGAGGAGCGCCTGGGCGAGTCGCTCCAGGTGCTCGTCGAGTCCGTGGACGACGAGGACGGTGCGGTGGGCCGCGCGGCACACCAGGCACCCGAAACGGACGGCCAGGTGCTCTTCACGACACGCGACGGCCTCGTACCCGGCCTTATGGTCGAGGCAAAGGTCGTGGGCACCGAAGGAGTGGATCTGGTGGCCGAGTGTTCCGGACTCGTGGAGGCAGCCAGATGACGGGAGCCCCGGCATCCGCGGCAGGCGGCTCCGGCGCGAAGCCGGTCCGTGGCGGCAAGCTGGGCACTGCGGCCGTCAATCAGGCCAGCCTGTGGAACATCGCCAATCTGCTCACCATGCTGCGGCTGGTGCTGGTGCCCGGCTTTGTGCTGCTGCTGCTGCACAACGGCGGGTACGACCCGGTCTGGCGTTCGTTCGCCTGGGCGGCCTTCGCCATCGCCATGATCACCGACCTGTTCGACGGTCATCTGGCGCGCACGTACAACCTGGTCACCGACTTCGGGAAGATCGCCGACCCGATCGCGGACAAGGCGATCATGGGCGCTGCGCTGGTCTGTCTCTCGTACCTCGGTGATCTGCCCTGGTGGGTCACGGGCGTGATCCTCTTCCGCGAGCTCGGCATCACGCTGATGCGCTTCTGGGTGATACGGCATGCGGTGATTCCGGCCAGTCGCGGCGGGAAGATGAAGACCCTGGCTCAGGGGACGGCCGTCGGGATGTACGTCCTGGCGCTCACCGGTCCACTTGCCACTCTGCGCTTCTGGGTGATGGCGGTGGCCGTCGTGCTGACGGTGGTCACCGGGCTCGACTACGTGCGCCAGGCCGTGGTGCTGCGTCGCAAGGGGCTGGCCGCCGAGCGGGCCGCCGCGGCGGCGGGGCCGGTTCAGGAGGCCACCGGAAGCCGTGATTCGGCGGAGGCCGAGCGGTGACTGCCGCGGCCAGGGTGCTGGAGCTGCTCGTGGAGCGTGGTGAGACCCTTGCCGTCGCGGAGTCGCTGACCGGCGGTCTGGTCGCGGCCGAGCTCACCTCGGTGCCGGGGGCCTCGCGGTCCTTCCGGGGCTCTGTGACGGCGTACGCGACGCCCCTGAAGCGGGATGTCCTGGGTGTGGACGCGGGCCTGCTGACGGAGCGCGGTGCGGTCGATCCGGAGGTGGCGCGGCAGATGGCAGCCGGTGTGCGCCGTGCCCTCGGGGCGGACTGGGGCATGGCCACCACGGGGGTCGCGGGCCCCGATCCGCAGGACGGCAAGGCCGTGGGGACGGTCTATGTCGCGGTGGCCGGGCCGGGCGGCGCGCAGAATATGGCCGAGCTGAGGTTGAACGGCGGGCGGGCGGACATCCGTAAAGAGAGCGTACGGAGCGTGCTCGAGCTGCTCTCCGCCGAACTCCGCAAGAATGCAAGGGCACAGGATACGGAACAGAACGGGGGGAATTGATGTTTGCAGCCCTGAGTGAACACGACATCGCTCCCCGCACGGCCGCGGCGCGAGGCGGTACGGTGGGGCGTGAAGGATGCGGCTACGCGGTCCGAGGAGGGAGCCACCGATGATTCTGCTCCGTCGCCTGCTTGGTGACGTGCTGCGTCGGCAGCGCCAGCGCCAAGGCCGTACTCTGCGCGAAGTCTCCTCGTCCGCCCGAGTCTCGCTCGGCTATCTCTCCGAGGTGGAGCGGGGGCAGAAGGAGGCATCCTCCGAACTGCTCTCCGCCATTTGCGACGCGCTTGACGTACGGATGTCCGAGCTCATGCGTGAAGTGAGCGATGAGCTGTCGCTGGCCGAACTGGCCGAGTCGGCAGCAGCCAGCGATCCGGTGCCTGTGCCGGTCCGGCCAATGCTCAACTCCGTCTCCGTGACGTCGGTGGCAGGTGTGCCGACGGGCCGGGTGACCATCAAGGCGCCCGCGGAAGCGGTGGATGTCGTCGCCGCCTGACCCGTGCGGTCCGGTGTGAAGCGATGTGTGGCGGAGCCCCGGTCGTCCCCTTGAGGGGGCGACCGGGGCTTCTGCGTGCTCGGGGGCGGGTTCAGGCGCTCGGGCCGTGCTCGGGGTGGGCTTGGGTCGTGCTCGGGCTGTGCTCGGCGTGGATGGCTCGGGGCGTGCTCAGGTGGGTGGCACAGACGGTTCTCAAGTGACCGATTTGTTTCGTTTGTGTAATCGTGGGTGAAGCCGAACGGGCAGAGTGACCATCCCCGTACCCGAAGGAGTCGCAATGGTTGACGAAGGCGCCAAGGACAAGATGAAGGGCAAGGCGAAGGAAGCCATGGGCAAGATGACCGGCGACCGCCGCAAGGAGGCCGAAGGCAAGATGGACCAGGCCAAGGGCCGGACCAAGGACGCCATGAGCGACGCCGAGAAGCGCGCGAAGGGCATGAAGGGCTCGCTGCGCCGCGACGAGCACTGACCGCGTCCGCCGGGCCCCCACTCGATTCGGTGGGGGCTCAGTGGTGCCGAGGCGCCCCTTGTTCTGGATGCGGTCCGGGCGCTGCCGGGCGAGACTGCGGTGAGCGGGCCGCCGGCCGGTGGGATCCGGTGCGGTCGTCGCCCGCAGTACGACGGGGTCGTGCCCTCCGGTTGCGTACCGGAGAGTGTCCGGCCGTGGTGGGCCCGATCCGGCGCAGCATGCCCTGGAGTTCTGGGCAAGAGCGTGCAACGGTCTGCGGCTGTACGCCGCGCGCCGGCGGTGCGCCGATGCGCTCTCCCGCCGGGTGAGTGCGCCGCACTAGGTTCGGCCGGAGGAGGCAGCCATGGTACGGCGAGGGGTGCCGGCGCTCGTTCTCGGCGGGGTGTGGTGGTGGGCCGTGCTGCGGCTCGTGCTGGAACCGGCCCATGCGGGACTTGTCGAGGGTGCGGTGGCGGCGGGTGGATGGGGTCTGAGTCTGCTGCCCGTGCATGTGGCCGCGACCGCCGGTTCGACGGATGCCCGCCGAAGGAGCATGGCGGCAAAAGGCGGGGGCGCCGAAGCGGGTGCTGCCCGGTGGGCGGCCCTCGGTGTGCGGTGGGCGGGCTGGTGGCTCGCTGCCGGCGTGCGGAGCGCGAGCCGTTGGTCGGCTGCTGGGGTGCAGGGTGCGGAGCGGGTTCGACGGATCACCAGGGCATGGCTACGCCGCCGTTCGGGCGGAGGATCTGGCCGGTCATGAAGGCCGATGCGTCGGAAGCGAGATGGAGCACGGTGTGGGCGACGTCCTCCGGTTCGCCCACCCGTCCCAGCGGGGAGATCCGGGCCATCGTCGTCTCCACCCGTTGCTGTCGGGCCGCGTCGTGGCGGGCAGTCATGGGCGTACGGATCCAGCCCGGGGCGACGGCGTTGACGCGGATCGCGTGCGGCCCCAGTTCGGTGGCCAGTGTCTTCGTGAGCTGGACGACCGCCGCCTTGGCCGCGCTGTAGCAGAACAGTCCCGGGCCCGAGGAGTCGACCGCTCCCGAGGCCATGGTGATCAGCGAGCCGGGGGCGCCGCGCGCGATCATGCCGCGGGCCGCCTCCTGGCAGGCGTACAGCACACCCTTGAAATTGACCGCGAGCACGCGGTCGAGGTCCTCGTCCGAGGTCTCCAGAACGCTGCTCGAATGCATGATTCCGGCGACGGCCGCCAGGATGTCGAGGTCGCCCGCTGCGGCCACCGCGGCCCCGACCCGACTGCGGTCGGTGACATCGAGGACCTGGATGTGGGATGTGCCACCCGCGTCGTTGATCAGGTCCCGGGTTTCCAGCAGACCCTTCTCGTCGAGATCCGCGCAGTGCACCGTGGCGCCCGCGGCCGCGAGCAGGAGGGCGCTGGCCCGGCCGATGCCGCCTGCCGCGCCGGTGACGAACGCGGAGCGGCCCGTGAGGTCGTACGCGGCGAGGAGCATGACCGGACGGTACGACGGGAACTGACGGAGCGTCAACCAGTGGGCGGCCCTCAGCTGGTGGGGCCCGACTGGCAGTGCGGGCACCAGTAGGTGGGACGGGCGTCCTGGTCCGCGGTGCGGATGGGGGTGCCACAGCGCAGACAGGGGCGGTCGGCCCTGCCGTAGACCCAGAGCCGTTCCTTCGGGCCGGGGCCGCGTGGGGCGCGCGTGGTCGTGGTCGTGCGCATCGGGCGGTCGCGATTGGCTTCGAGGAGCTGCTTGGCCGTGGTGACCAGGCGGGCGGCGGTGGGGGCGGGGAGGTCGCCGACGATGAGCCAGGGGGTGGCGCGGGCCAGGAAGCAGATCTCGGCCTTGTAGATGTTGCCGATTCCGGCCAGGTTGCGCTGGTCCAGCAGGGCTTCACCGAGCGGGCGGCCGGGGTCGGCGAGCAGATTGCGCAGAGCGGTCTCGGGGTCCCAGTCCGGGCCCAGCAGGTCGGGGCCGAGGTGGCCGACCGCCTTTTTTTCGTCCCGGGTGCGGAGCAGTTCGAGGACGGGCAGCCGGTAGCCGACCGCGGTGTACTCCGTGTTGGCGAGGATCGCGCGGATCTGATGGGCGGGGCCACCGCGCCAGCGCTCGCCCGGGGCGTATACGCGCCAGGCGCCGTCCATCCGGAGGTGGCTGTGCAGGGTGAGGCCGCCCTCGACGCGGGTGAGGAGATGCTTGCCGCGCGAGATGACGTCCAGGACCGTCCGGCCGGTGAGGTCGGCGGTGGCGAATCGAGGGACGCGCAGGTCGGAGCGGGTGAGGGTCCGACCTGCGAGTGCGGTGTGCAGACGTACGGCGGTCTGCAGGACGGTGTCTCCTTCGGGCATGCCTCCATGATGCGGGGCGGGCGCGCCGTGCGGGCGTGTGTGGGGTGTGTGGCGATGCGGGGGTTGGGTACGGGTGCGGCGATACGGGCTTGTGTGCGTGGTGCCGCCGACGGCTGCGGCGATGCGGGGGGCCAGGAGCGGGGCGTGCTGTTGGTTCAGGCGCGCAGGCGGAGCCCTCTCGGGGTGGCCAGGAAGCCGGCCGCCTCCAATGTGCGGCCGAGCGGGGAGGTCAGGGACGGTGCGCCATTGGTGCGCTCCACCGTGACCGTGCCGAGTGCGCCAGCGCGGGCGGCCGCCGCCAGTGCCCCGGCCGCAGCGACGAGCGCCGGATCGTCCGGGGCTGTGGGCCAGGCCAGCAGCGTCTTGCCGCCGCGCTCCATGTACATCGCGAGCTCTCCGTCGACCAGCACCACCAGGGCGCCCGCCTTGCGGCCGGGCTTGTGCCCGGCGCCGTCCGGCGGTTCGGGCCAGGGCAGAGCGGCGCCGTACGCGTTGGCCGGGTCCGCCGCGGCGAGGACCAAGGCGTGGGGCGCGGCGCCCGGCTCCGTACGGTCGCGGGCGGTGGACGTGGCACGCAGCCGGTCCACCGCGCCGTCCATCGCGAACTGCGCAGCCCCCAGGCCCTCGACGACATAGCCGCGCCGGGCCTGCCCGTTGTCCTCGAAGGCGGACAGGATGCGGTACGTCGCGGAGAAGCCGCCTTCGACGCCCTCGGCCTGGACCGCGCCCCGGGTCACCACACCATGGCGGTCGAGGAGAGTGCGGGCCAGGGCGTGAGCACGGTGCGTGGGGTCGGGTTCGGTGGCGGGCAGCAGGGACCAGCGGCCCGAGACGGTGGGCGGGCCGGTGCGGGAGACGGGCCGGGCGGCGGAGGTGAGCGAGCCGTAACGCCCGCGCGGGACATTGCGTCTGGCGCGGTGGGCGGTCGACCCCGCCGTGCGGCCGGAGCCGAGCAGCGAGCGCAGTGGGGCGAGCGTGTCATTGGTGAGCCGGCCCGACCACGCCAGCTCCCAGATGGCGTCGGCCAGTTGCGGATCGGTGCAGTCCGGATGAGTGGTGGCGCGGACCTGATCGGCGATCTGCCGGAAGAACAGTCCGTATCCGCCGCTCAGCGCGGTCAGGACGGATTCGTGCAACGCGCTGAGCTCCAGCGGGTGCGGGGGCGGGAGGAGCAGTGGTGCGCTGTCGGCGAGGTAGAGGGACAGCCAGCCGTCCTTGCCGGGCAGGGCACCCGCGCCGGCCCAGACGACCTCGCCGGTGGTGGTCAGCTCGTCGAGCATCGCGGGGGTGTAGCCCGTGACCCGGCCCGGCAGGATCAGCTTCTCCAGCGCCGACGCCGGGACGGGCGCGCCCTGCAACTGCTCGACGGCGCGGGCCAGTCCGTCGATTCCGCGCAGGCTGTTGCTGCCCAGATGCTGCCACTGAGGCAGGAAACCGGCGAGGGCGGCGGGCGGGACCGGTTCCAGTTCGTGGCGGAGCGCGGCGAGCGAGCGGCGGCGCAACCGGCGCAGCACGGTGGCGTCGCACCACTCCTGGCCGATACCGGCGGGATGGAACTCGCCCTGGACGATCCGGCCGGACGCGGAGAGCCGTTGCAGCGCCCCGTCGGTGACGGCGGTGCCGAGACCGAAGCGGTTGGCGGCCGCGGTGGAGGTGAACGGGCCGTGCGTACGGGCGTACCGGCCGAGGAGATCGCCGAGCGGGTCCTTCACCGGTTCGGTGAACGCCTCGGGGACGCCGACCGGGAGGGCGGTGCCCAGTGCGTCCCGCAGGCGGCCCGCGTCCTCGATCGCCGCCCAGTGGACGGCCCCGCCGATCCGGACCCGGATGGCCCGGCGGGCCGAGGACAGCTCCGGAGCCCAGGACGGGTCGGCTCCGCGTGCTGCCAACTCCTCGTCGGTGAGCGGACCGAGGACCCGAAGGAGGTCTGCGACGCCTTCGACGTCCTTGATCCGGCGGTCCTCGGTCAGCCACTGGAGCTCCTGCTCCAGCTCGGCCAGGACATCCGCGTCGAGCAGCTCGCGCAGCTCCGCCTGGCCGAGGAGCTCCGCCAGCAGATGGGAGTCGAGGGAGAGGGCGGCGGCCCGCCGCTCTGCGAGGGGCGAGTCGCCCTCGTACAGGAACTGGGCGACGTAGCCGAACAGGAGCGAGCGTGCGAAGGGCGAGGGCTCCGGGGTGGTCACCTCGACCAGCCGGATCCGGCGCGCTTCGAGGTCGCCCATGAGTTCCGTGAGGCCGGGGACGTCGAAGACGTCCTGGAGGCATTCGCGGACCGCTTCCAGGACGATGGGGAAGGAGCCGAACTCCGATGCGACCTGGAGGAGTTGCGCGGCGCGCTGGCGCTGCTGCCACAGCGGGGTGCGTTTGCCGGGGCTGCGGCGCGGCAGCAGCAGGGCGCGGGCCGCGCACTCACGGAACCGGGAGGCGAACAGCGCCGAACCGCCGACCTGGTCGGTGACGATCTGGCTGATCTCGCCCTGTTCGAACGTCACGTCCGCAGCACCTACGGGCGGTTGGTCGCTGTCGTACGAGAGGCCCGGCAGCGGTGCCGGAGCCCGGCCCGGACTGTGCGCCAGGCCCCGTGCCGGGTCCGGTGCCAGATCCTGCGCCGGGTCCTGCGCGGGGTCGAAGTCCAGGAGGTCCAGGCCCATCAGGTCGGCATCCGGCAGCCGGAGCACGATGCCGTCGTCGGCGTGCATCACCTGGGCGTCCATGCCGTACCGCTCGGCGAGGCGGGCGCTCAGCGCCAGCGCCCACGGCGCGTGCACCTGCGCGCCGAACGGGGAGTGAACCACGACGCGCCAGTCACCCAGCTCGTCACGGAACCGCTCGACGAGGATGGTCCGGTCGTCCGGCACATGGCCGCAGGCACGGCGCTGTTCGTCGATGTACGACAGAGTGTTGTCGGCGGCCCAGGGGTCGAGACCGGCGGCGAGCAGACGTTCCCGGGCGTCCTTCTGCGACAGTCCGCCGATCTCGCGGAGGAACGCCCCCAGCGCACGCCCGAGCTCCAGCGGGCGGCCCAGCTGGTCGCCCTTCCAGAACGGCAGCCGGCCGGGAACGCCGGGGGCGGGCGATACCAGGACCCGGTCACGGGTGATGTCCTCGATCCGCCAGGACGTGGTGCCGAGCGTGAAGACATCGCCGACCCGGGACTCGTACACCATCTCCTCGTCGAGCTCACCGACCCGGCCGCCGCCCTTCTTCGGGTCGGCGCCCGCGAGGAAGACCCCGAAGAGCCCCCGGTCGGGGATCGTTCCTCCGGAGGTTACGGCGAGCCGCTGCGCGCCGGGGCGGCCGGTGACCGTACCGGCCACCCGGTCCCAGACCACGCGGGGGCGCAGCTCGGCGAAGGCATCGGAGGGGTAGCGGCCGGCGAGCATGTCCAGCACGGCGGTGAACGCGGACTCGGGCAGCGAGGCGAAGGGCGCGGCGCGGCGGACCGCCGCCAGCAGATCGTCCACCTGCCAGCTGTCCAGGGCGACCATGGCCACCAGCTGTTGGGCCAGCACGTCCAGCGGGTTGGACGGGACCCGGAGCGCCTCGATGGAGCCCTCGCGCATCCGCTCGGTGACCACGGCCGCCTGCACCAGATCGCCCCGGTACTTGGGGAAGACCACTCCGGTGGAGACTGCACCGACCTGGTGTCCGGCCCGGCCGACCCGCTGCAGGCCGGAGGCGACCGAGGGCGGCGACTCCACCTGGATCACCAGGTCGACCGCCCCCATGTCGATGCCCAGCTCCAGGCTGGAGGTGGCGACGACGGCCGGCAGCCGGCCCGCCTTGAGGTCCTCCTCGACCTGGGCGCGCTGTTCCTTGGAGACCGAGCCGTGGTGGGCGCGGGCGAGCAGCGCCGGGGCGCCCTTCGCCGCCCCGGACTCGGCCATGATCTCGGCGGGGGAGTGGGACTCGGCGATCGTCTCGCCGGTGAGCCGCTCGTAGGCGATCTCGTTGAGTCGGTTGCACAGCCGCTCGGCGAGGCGACGGGAGTTGGCGAAGACGATGGTGGAGCGATGCTGCTGGACCAGGTCGACGATCCGCTCCTCGACGTGGGGCCAGATGGACGGCTTGTCCGCCTGGCCCGCCTGGTCGGGGTCGGTGGCGGGGGAGCCGCCGAGCTCGCCCAGATCCTCGACCGGGACGACCACCGACAGGTCGAACCGCTTGGTGGACGGCGGCTGGACGATCTCCACCTTGCCCCGGGGCGAGAGGAAGCGGGCCACCTCGTCGACCGGACGGACCGTCGCCGACAGGCCGATCCGCCGTGCGGGACGCGGCAGCAGCTCGTCCAGACGCTCCAGCGACACGGCGAGATGGGCGCCGCGCTTCGTGCCCGCCACGGCGTGCACCTCGTCGAGAATCACCGTGTCGACGCCGGACAGCGCCTCTCGTGCTGACGAGGTCAGCATCAGGAACAGTGATTCGGGTGTGGTGATCAGGATGTCCGGCGGCCGGGTCGCCATCGAGCGGCGCTCGGCGGGCGGGGTGTCACCGGAGCGGATCCCCACCCGGACCTCGGGCTCGGGCAGCCCCAGCCGCACCGACTCCTGTCGGATGCCGGTCAGCGGCGAGCGGAGGTTGCGCTCCACATCGACCGCGAGCGCCTTGAGCGGCGACACGTACAGCACCCGGCAGCGCTTCTTCGCCTCGGCGGGCGGCGGGACGGACGCCAGGGCGTCCAGCGCGGCGAGAAACGCGGCGAGGGTCTTGCCGGAGCCGGTCGGCGCAACGACCAGCACGTCCGAACCCTCGCCGATCGCGCGCCAGGCGCCCTCCTGCGCGGCGGTGGGCGCGCTGAAGGCACCCGTGAACCAGCCGCGGGTCGCGGGTGAGAACGAATCGAGCGCAGAGCCGGTCATGCCCCCCATCGTGCACCCCGCCACTGACAACGACCCCGCCGCCGTGCGTGCCCCCACTGGCGACGGTCGCGAAGCCGCGCACCCCGGCTCACCTGCAGGGGCTCCGACCGGCCTCGGCGGCCCTGCCCCGCAGCTGCGAGAATTCGTGCATGGCGGCGACACCGGAATCGGGATCGGGGGAGTGGGCGAGGCACTGGCAGTACGCGGAGCTGCCCGAGCTCGATCTGCTGCGTGCCCGCTATGTGCGCCACACTTTCCCGCGCCACAGCCACGAGGGCTATGTCTTCGGCACCATCAGCCGCGGAGTGGAGGACGTCGGGCTGCCGGGCGGCACCGTCCACGCCGGCCCCGGCACCGTTGTCGTGATCAACCCCGAGGTTCCGCACACGGCCCGCGCGGGTGTGCCCGAGGGCTGGGTCTACGCCACGCTCTACCCGTCGTCGCAGGTGATCAACGACATCGCGGCCGAGACGACGAGCCTGCGCGGCACAGTCGGATTCACCGAGACCAGCGTCGTGGACCCGTACGTGGCCCGGCTGATCGGCGAGGTCCACCGGGCCGCCGAGGAGGGCAACGCGCTTGCCGCCGACACGGTGCTGAGGGTCATGGTCACGCGGCTGCTCGACCGGTGCGGCAGCGTGCTGCCCACCCGGGCGCCCCGCTCGGCGGGCGCCCGCGACGCGGCGAGGGCCCGCGCGGTGCTGGAGGGACGGATGGCGGCGCCGCCCACCCTGGAGGCGCTGGCGGCGGAGCTGGGTACGAGGCCGTTCGCGCTGCTGAGAGCCTTCAAGAAGCAGTACGGGATGCCACCGCACGCCTGGCTCACCGATGCCCGGGTGCGGGCAGCGCGGCGGATGCTCGACGCGGGGACGGCGCCCGCGGAGGCGGCCGCCGAGGTCGGCTTCACCGATCAGCCGCATCTCAATCGTCACTTCACCCGGATCGTGGGAGTACCACCCGGCGCGTACCAGCGTGAACGTGCAAGAACGTACAAGACCGGTCCTGATCTGCCCACGTAGCGTTCCGGTCGTGGCAGAACAGACAACACTCCCAGAGGGCGTCGGCGCATCGGCCGGCGCACCCCACCGCGACGCGACCGGCCGAGGAGAGCAGCCGGACGCGGTCCGTGGGAAGCCGGACGGTGCGGAGCCGGCCGGCGCGAAGCCGGACGCGGCCGTCGTACGCGATGCGCTCGGCGTCGGGATAGCCGTCGGGCTTTCCGGGTTCGCCTTCGGCGTGACCTCGGCCGGTTCCGGACTGAGCCTGCTGCAGACCTGCGTGCTCAGCCTCGCCGTCTTCACGGGAGCCTCGCAGTTCGCCCTCGTCGGCGCCCTCGCGGCGGGTGGCAACCCGTACACCGCGGCGGCCGGCGCCTTCTTCCTCGGCGTACGCAACTCTTTCTACGGCCTGCGGCTGTCGCAGCTGCTGGCGCTCCCCAGGGCGCTGCGCCCCTTCGCCGCCCAGTGGGTCATCGACGAGACGACCGCCGTCACTCTGCCGCAGCCGACCCGACGGGCGGCACGGATCGGCTTCGCCGTCACCGGGCTGACCCTGTATGTGCTGTGGAACCTGACCACGCTGCTGGGAGCCCTGGGCGCCGAGGCGCTCGGCGACACCGACGCCTGGGGGTTGGACGCAGCATCGCCGGCGGTCTTCCTCGCTCTGCTCGCGCCGATGCTGAAGAGCACCACGGAACGCGTCACGGCCGCCATCGCGGTCCTGCTCGTGCTCGGGCTGCTGCCCGTGCTGCCCGCAGGCGTCCCTGTCCTGCTGTCCGCGCTCGCCGCACCTGCCGTGCTGTTCCTGGGCGGACGCGGAAAGGGCGCAGGCCGGGGAACGGCCACCACGAAGCGCAGCACGAAGGAGAGCACGAAGAGCACGAAGAGCACGGAGAAGAACCGATGAACGTCTGGATCGCCATCGCACTGACCGCCGTCGGCTGCTACCTCGCCAAGCTCGTCGGGCTGCTGGTGCCCGCCGGTGTGCTGGAACGCCCGCTCGCCCAGCGCCTCGCCGCACTCCTGCCCGTGGCGCTCCTGGCCGCCCTCACCGCGCAGCAGACGTTCGGCGACGGGCAGCACCTGGCACTGGACGCCAGGGGGGCCGGCCTTGCCGCAGCGGCGCTCGCGCTGGTCCTGCGCGCGCCGTTCCTCGTGGTCGTGGGCGCCGCCGTGGCCGTCACCGCAGGGGTACGGGCCCTCGGTTAGGCACGCGCCCCGCACGGGAGGTAAGGGGCTGGGGCCATGGAGCCGCGCTCCTTACCATCCGGAGCCGACAGCCGACAGCCGACAGCCGACAGCCGACAGCCGACAGCCGGCCGGCCGACAGCCGGCCGGCCGGGCGCACCGAGCTGACCGCCACCATCCGCTCCGGCGACCGGGGCTCAGCCGAGGCTGCGGCCATGGGCGCGCAGAGTCAGGAGCGCCTTGAGTGTCACGATGGGCCGCCCTTCCAGAGCCGTCCCCGGTGCCCACTGCCGCCAGTTGACCGGCCAGCCGCCGTCCGGCTGCTGCTCGGCCGCGAGATGGTCGAGCGAGCGGGAGAGCTCCTCGTCTGTGAACCAGTGACGAGCGAGCGACTCGGGCGTACGGGCGTAGTCGTACGGGAAGTGCTGCTCCCCCGGCGCGTAGCCGGCCGCGACCGGGTACTCGGCCCGCCGCTCCGGATCCAGTACGACGAGACGCTGTTCCCGCACCAGCCGCCCGAGCCGGTCGGCCGCCGCCTCCGCTCGCGCCCGGTCCGGAGCGCCGTCCAGGAAGGCGAGCGCCGCCTCGATCTCGTACGGATGCGACCGGTCCAGTGCGTCCACCGCGGCCCAGCAGAAATCGGTGGCCCGGAACAGCCAGGCGTGCCACACCTCGTTGCGGTGCAGGAGTCCGACGACGGGGCCGGTGGCCAACAGCTCCGCGGGGGGATCGTCGACGATCGGGATGAACGGCGCGGCGGGATAGCCGCGCTGCGTCGGCAGCAGAGCGGGGAGCGCACCCTCCTTGGTCGACACCTGGGTGAGGAAGCGGCAGATCCGCTCCACCCGCAGTCCGTCGCAGCGCCCGATGGAGTCCAGCACATTGAGTGCGTGCGCGGTGTGCAGTGGCTGACTGACGGGGCCGCGCAGATCGGGTTCGAGCGCGTGCCCGTAGCCACCGTCCTCGTTCAGATAGGCGGCGAGTGCGGTTTCCACCCCGTCCGCACTTCCTTCCAGGAAGTAATGAGCGAACCGCCGTTGTTCCAGGACACGGGCCGTGAGCCAAATGAACTGCTCGGCACGGTTGAGGGGACTTGCTCCGGTTCCAGCCATGGACCGACCGTAGGGCGCTAAGCGCTCTCGGTAAGACGTAGCGGCCCGGCTGCACTCTCAGGAGCGGGATAATGAGGTCATGCGGTTGACGATTTTCTGGGAACGGATGGCGGACCACTTCGGAGCCGGGTACGCCGACTCCTTCGCGCGTGATCATGTGATGGCCGAACTCGGCGGGCAGACGGTGCACCAGGCCCTGGCCGCGGGCTGGGAGACCAAGGACGTCTGGCGCGGTGTGTGTACCGCGGTCGGCATTCCGGCGGACAAGCGCTGACCCGGTGCGTACAGGTGCTGACGCCGACGCGGACGGGCACTGACCCCGGTTCCGTGGCCGGACCTGTGCCGTTGTCCGGGGCGGGCGGTTGCCCGGCGAAGCCGTAGGCGAGACTGGAACCGTGGCACCGACAGACGAGACAGCACAGACCCAGCCGCCCTCCACACCGCCCGTCCCGCCGGCCGCGCCACCCACCGCGTCCGCCGGCGGCGGCCCGGTACGCATGCCCGCGTGGCTGCCGCGCGCCATGGTTCTCGCGCTGGCGCTCTATGCCTGCTTCCGGCTCGGCAGCTGGGCGTTCGACCAGCTCATCGGGCTGCTGATCAATGTGCTGATCGCGTTCTTCCTGGCGCTCGCCATCGAGCCGGCGGTGAGCCGGATGTCGGCGCGCGGCATGCGCCGCGGCCTCGCCACCTTCCTGGTCTTCCTGGGGGTGCTGATCGCCGGGGTGGGCTTCGTCGTGCTCCTCGGCTCGATGCTCGCGGGCCAGATCGTCGACATGGTCGAGGAGTTCCCGAAGTATCTGGACTCGGTGATCAACTGGGTCAACCAGAGCTTCCACACCGACCTCTCCAGGGTCGAGGTCCAAGACAGTCTGCTCCACTCCGACTGGCTGCAGAAGTACGTCCAGAACAGCGCGACCGGAGTGCTCGACATCTCCACCACCGTGCTCGGCGGGCTGTTCCGTCTGCTGACGATCTTCCTGTTCTCGTTCTACTTCGCGGCCGACGGCCCCAGGCTGCGACGCGCCCTGTGCTCCGTGCTGCCGCCCGCCAGGCAGGCGGAGGTCCTGCGGGCCTGGGAGATCGCGGTCGACAAGACCGGCGGCTACCTCTACTCACGCGGTCTGATGGCCCTCATCTCCGGGATCGCGCACTACATCCTGCTGGTGATCCTCGGCGTTCCGTATGCGCCCGCACTCGCCGTCTGGGTCGGGCTGGTCTCCCAGTTCATCCCCACGATCGGTACGTATCTGGCGGGCGCCCTGCCGATGCTGATCGCGTTCACCGTCGACCCCTGGTACGCGCTGTGGGTGCTCGGCTTCGTCGTGGTCTACCAGCAGTTCGAGAACTACGCGCTGCAGCCCAAGCTCACCTCCAAGACCGTCGACATCCATCCGGCGGTCGCCTTCGGATCGGTCATCGCGGGCACGGCCCTGATGGGTGCCGTGGGCGCGCTGATCGCGATCCCGGCCGTCGCCACGCTCCAGGCGTTCCTCGGTGCGTATGTGAAGCGGTACGACGTGACGGACGACCCGCGGATGCTCGGCCACGGCCGGGGCCGACGACGCGGCGAGCCGCTGCTCACGCGGCTGCGCCGTTCCTGGCGGGCCCCCGAGAGCAATGCAGGCGAGGGGAGCGACGGGGCCGAAGGCGGACAGGGCGCTGCCGGGGGGCCGGAGGACCCGGCACACGCCTGACCCTTCCGCTTTCCGGTCCGGGCCACGGAGCCCGTCGACCTCCTCGGGCACCAGATGGCCGCCCCGGACCAGGATCCCGCGGCCGTCCGCCTCGTCCACAAGGGTCGCGGTCTCCTCCACGGTCCAGGGGCCACGGCCCGCACCACGGGTCGCTCCGGTGACCAGAGACACTCCCCTTTGACTGTTTTGTCGCAATGTGGCCGGAATCTAGCATGGTGTTGATCGGCTGTTCTTGACCCCCGGAGGCGGGTCGCCAGGGCGCCTCCCCGGGGCGCGGATCGGCCTGGCACGGTGCGCTTGACACCAAAATCGAACATCCATTCTCATGGGATTCCGGCCGGGTTTTCCCGGGCCCGACCGTGGAGTTGTCCACAGGCCGGGAGGACGTCGAGGCCCATTGTCAGTGGCAGGGGTTAGCGTCTTTGACGTGAAGCGATCGACTCAAGCAAATCGGGTGGAACCCATGGCAGGAAACGACCGCGAGAAGGCGCTGGACGCCGCCCTCGCACAGATTGAACGGCAATTCGGCAAGGGCGCGGTGATGCGCCTCGGCGAGCGGCCGAACGAGCCCATCGAAGTGATTCCCACCGGGTCGACCGCCCTCGACGTGGCCCTCGGCGTCGGCGGCCTGCCGCGCGGCCGTGTGGTGGAGGTGTACGGGCCGGAATCGTCCGGTAAGACGACGCTGACGCTCCACGCGGTGGCGAACGCGCAGCGGCTCGGCGGCTCGGTCGCCTTCATCGACGCGGAGCACGCCCTCGACCCCGAGTATGCGAAGAAGCTCGGCGTCGACATCGACAGCCTCATCCTGTCCCAGCCGGACAACGGCGAGCAGGCCCTTGAAATCGTGGACATGCTGGTTCGCTCCGGCGCCCTCGACCTGATCGTCATCGACTCCGTCGCGGCGCTCGTGCCGCGTGCGGAGATCGAGGGCGAAATGGGTGACTCGCACGTGGGTCTCCAGGCCCGTCTGATGAGCCAGGCACTCCGCAAGATCACCAGCGCGCTCAACCAGTCGAAGACCACCGCGATCTTCATCAACCAGCTCCGCGAGAAGATCGGTGTGATGTTCGGCTCGCCGGAGACCACGACCGGTGGCCGGGCGCTCAAGTTCTACGCCTCGGTGCGCCTCGACATCCGCCGGATCGAGACGCTTAAGGACGGCACCGACGCCGTCGGTAACCGCACCCGCGTCAAGGTCGTCAAGAACAAGGTCGCGCCGCCCTTCAAGCAGGCCGAGTTCGACATCCTCTACGGCCAGGGCATCAGCCGCGAGGGCGGTCTGATCGACATGGGCGTGGAGCACGGCTTCGTCCGCAAGGCCGGTGCCTGGTACACGTACGAGGGCGACCAGCTGGGCCAGGGCAAGGAGAACGCCCGCAACTTCCTCAAGGACAACCCCGATCTCGCCAATGAGATCGAGAAGAAGATCCTTGAGAAGCTGGGCATCGGTGTCAGGCCCGACGACAGCGCCGCCGAGTCCGGTGCGGACGCGGCAGCTGGTGCAGCGGCTCCGGCCGACAACGCGAAGTCGGTGCCCGCTCCGGCCGGCAAGACCAAGCCGGCCAAGACCGCGGCGGCCAAGAGCTAGACCGTGACGCGTCGTACGGAGTGGCCGGTCAGCGCCACTGACCAGCACGCCGGGCCCGGCCACGGAAGCATCGCCGGGTACATGGCCGGGTCCGAGGATGCGCACGAGCTGGAGGCCGGTGCCGGATCAGGCACCGGTCGCGGCACGGGCTCGGGCGCCGGATTCGGCGAGGGGGCGGGCCGTCGTGACCGCTCCCGCACCAGGAACAGCGGCTCCCCTTCCTCGTCGAGGGCCGAGAAGGGGGAGCCGCGAGACCCGGTCGAGCAGGCGCGCAACATCTGCCTGCGACTGCTCACCGGAACCCCGCGTACCCGGAAGCAGCTCGCGGACGCGCTGCGCAAGCGGGAGATCCCGGACGAGGCGGCCGAAGAAGTGCTGTCGCGCTTCGAGGATGTCGGGCTGATCGACGACGCGGCGTTCGCCGACGCCTGGGTGGAGTCCCGGCACCACGGCCGCGGCCTGGCCCGCCGGGCCCTCGTCCGTGAGCTGCGCACCAAGGGGGTGGACTCGGCGGTCATCGACGAGGCCGTCGGGCAGCTCGACTCCGAGCAGGAGGAGGCGACCGCCCGGGAGCTGGTTGCACGGAAACTGCGCTCCACGCGTGGCCTGGACCGCGACAAGCGGCTGCGCCGCCTTGCGGGCATGCTCGCCCGCAAGGGGTACGGGGAGGGCATGGCCCTGCGCGTGGTGCGGCAGGCGCTCGAAGAAGAGGGCGAGGACACGGAGGGCCTGGACGGGCCCTTCTGACTGGGGGCGGGTATCGGGCGGGGGCTGTGGCGATCACTGCCCGGCGAGGGCGGCGCGGGTGATGGTGGCGTCGATCAGGGCGAGCGCATCCGCGGCGGTGCGGCCGGGGCAGCGATTCCATGGGCCGATCAGTCCGGTCCAGCCCCGGGAGCGGAGCTCGGCGACGAGCCAGGCGCCGGCCCGGTCCACGGTGTCGAGGGAGCCGTATCCCAGGCGGTGCGCGGTGAGGAGGGCGCCGCAGATGCACCGTGCGCCGCGTGCGTTGCGGAGCCGGTACGGGGTGTTCTGCCAGCCCCATTCGGTCAGGATCTGTCTCGCGTAGGCGAGATGCGTGGAGGGCCTCACCTCGGGCTGGCCGATGCGCCGCCAGGAGTGGAGCCGGTCCGGGAGGACTGCGCCCAGCCGCCCGGGAAGCGGCCGCTCGCGCGGTGCGGTCGGGGGCAGGGCGCGGACGGAGTCGGCGATGAGCTGGTCGACCGGCACGGACAGCAGGTCGCGCCAGTCGGCCGGCTGACGAACCGGCAACGGCCGTTCCGCAATGGCTGGGGAGGAAGGCTGTACGGGATCGCGGTCGGGGCCGGGGGCTGTGGCGCCCCAGCCGCTGATGATCTGCTGCCACGCCTCGGTGTCATGGAGACGAGTGGCCTGGGCGTCCAGTTGATCGGGGGTGAGGGTGGGGGTCGGCATGGGTTCGAGGTCTCCGTCACATCGGTCCTTGGCGTTGAGGTGAATGTCGGTCGGGTACGGGGATTGCTCCACCGGAGCGTGGCGTTCGGGTGTGCCGGGGCGGATTCGGGGGAACTGCGGGTGGCGTGGGGGAGTGGCCCCGGACGATGGCACGGCAGGATCCGGCGCGTAGGTGTCCGTGTCCGGAACGCTGTGCGAGATGCGGCCGGCGAGCCGTGCCGGACAGGGAACTTGCGCGGGGTTGGGCGTTCGGTCCAAGGCCCCGGACGTCGAGACGGTCCGGGGGATGCGGGGGCGGGGATGCCGGGCGCTGGGACCTCTCAGCATGACCCCGGCAACCGGGCACCCCGAGCCGGACCCGTCACAGCGGAAAGAGTCCGACCCGCCACCCCGGGACCGGCCCTGGCTCACCCATGTGCGGCTCGGCCCCGGCGTGTCTACCCACGGCTCGGCCCCGGCCGTCACCCCGAAAGCCGTCATTCCGGAACCAGGGCGCCGCCCGTCGCACCTCGACCGGCAGGCTCCGCCCACCACATGTCGCCCGTCACACCTCGATCGGCAGGCCCGCCGCTCGCCATGCCTGGAAGCCGCCGATCAGGTCGGTTGCCCGGTGCAGTCCCAGCTGTCGCAGGGACGCGACGGCGAGGCTCGATGCGTAACCCTCGTTGCATATCACCACGATGCGGAGATCGTGGCTCACCGCCTGCGGGGCCCGATGGCTTCCTCGCGGGTCGAGCCGCCACTCCAGTTCATTGCGCTCGACGACCAGCGCCCCCGGAATCAGTCCGTCCCGTTCGCGCAGCTCCGCGTAGCGGATGTCCACGAGGAGGGTCTCGCCTGCAGCAGCTGCGGTGGCAGCCTCCTGCGGGCCGACCCTGACGAACCCCGCCCGGACTCGTTCCAGGAGCTCATCGATCCCGACCGGATCCGCATCTCCGCGACCGCTGGCACTCACTGCCAGTCCTCCGGGCGCTCGACCTGCTCAAGACGGAGCACCGCGCCCGTACGGCTGTAGCGGCGGATCTGCGGCAGCGGCGGGTAATACGCGTGGACGGAGACGGCGTGCTCCGTGTCCGACTCGTTCAGCACCTCGTGGACGTGGTGACGGCCGAAAGCCCTGCCCTGGCCGGTGGCCAACTGCCGGGAACGGTCGATGCCTTCGGCGAGTTCGAGGGTCTTCCAACCGTCGGTGGGCAGCCGGGCGGCGAGCGACAGCTCCGTGAGCGTGCCGGCCGCCGTGGTGAAGGCGCCGATCGAGTCGGCGTGGTCGTGCCAGCCCGTACCCGTACCCGGCGGCCAGCCGATCAGCCAGGCCTCGCTGCCGCCGGGCCCTTCGAGCTGGAGCCAGGTACGGCCTTCGGGATCGAGCGGGAGCGAGGCGACGATCGCGGCGTCGGCGGCGACGCCACGGACGAAATCGAGCAGTTCCGCCGCCGTCGGACCGGAAGCGTCATCGGTGGCAAAGGACATGCGTACAGAGGGTGACGAAGGGGCTGACACAGGGACCGTCCTGAGGGTTCGCGCGGATGCCCCGCCCGTACGGCAGCGCGCACGGCGGAGCAGGGAGAAGGCGATTCAGCAGGACGGCCGACACACGCAGCCCGCATAGCGGACGAGGTCCATATGGACCCTCCGCCACAGGCGCACATCGGTGTCGGTCACGTTCCGGAGTACACCATCTGCGTCCGCATCGGTCAATTGATGCCCGCAGTCTGGTCGGAACGTACGGCGGCGCGCACCGCTCCGCCACGTACCGCGTCCGCCGCCGCGAAGAGGTCCCGCGGCTGCACCCCGCCGAACGACGCCACGAGATGACCGTCCGGCCTGACCAGTAGCACGGTGTGGGCCGATGCTCCCGGATAGCTCTCGGTCACCAGCAGCTCGCCCTTCAGTGGCAGGGCGTCGACGGCGGCGGCGAGGCGGGGCATGACACCGGCGGTCATCCAGTGCCGCCGGTCCCAGACCCCGGTCCCGGGCGCCACCAGAACCACCAGCAGATGCCCCTGCCCCAGCCGTTCCCGGAGCCGTACGGTCGTCCCGTCGGGGGCCGTCACCCGCACATCGGCCACCGGCGCACCGGGGGGCGTACCGACAGATGTGTGCGCCTCGGCGCGTGAGGGCGCAAGGGGCGAATGCGAGTACGAGGGGGGCGCACCGAGGGGGCCGCAGCCCAGATGTCCGTCGGCGAGCAGCGAATCGTGCTCCCGCGCGCTCCCCGGGACCAGCGTCCGCAGCCCTCCGCCGCCCCGCAGTATCGGCAGCGACTGGTCCGCGGCACGCAGCCGTGCGGCGACCGCGGCCCGGCGCTCGGCCTGGTAACTGTCGAGCAGTACGTCGGAAGCGCCGTGGTGCCAGTCCTGGGCCAGCTTCCAGGCCAGGTTCTCGGCGTCCCGCAGTCCCTCGTCGAGCCCCTGGGTGCCCAGCGCCCCCAGCAGATGGGCGGCGTCGCCGGCCAGGAAGGCCCGGTCAACCCGCCAGCGCAGGGCGAGCCGGTGGTGCAGCGTGTACACGCCCGTGTCCAGCAGTTCGTACGGCGGTGTCTCCCCGCACCAGCCCGCCAGCGTGTCCCGGACCCGGGTGATCAGAGCGTCCGGGGTGACGAGTTCGCCGCGCGGCGGCAGCAGCCAGTCCAGCCGCCAGACGCCGTCCGGCAGCGGCCGCGCCGTCACCTCGGCGCCGCCGGTTCGCCACGGCGGCAGCCGGTGCAGCACGGCCTGTCCGGTCCAGGGCAGCTCGGTACGCAGCGCCGCGACGGCATGCCGCTCCACCGCCGTACGTCCGGGGAACCGGATGTCGAGCAGCTTGCGCACGGTGGACCTGGCGCCGTCGCAGCCCACCAGGTAACTCCCGCGCCACTCGGTCGCGTTCGGCTTCCTGGTGTGCACGGTGACGCCGGTGGCATCCTGCTCCAGGGTGTCGATCCGGCTGTACGGGGCCACCCGCACCAGCTCCTGCGCGGCCACCGCGTCCCGCAGCCCACGCGTCAGCACGTGCTGGGGCAGATGGATCGGGGCCGGCAACGGATCCCCCTCGGAGGAGTCCTCGCCGAGCGGCAGCTCACGCACCAACTGCTTCCGCCGCATCGACCGCCACCCGGACCACCGCATCCCCTCGTGCCGGAGCGCCTTGCAGCCCAGCCGCTCCACCAGGGCGGCGGTGTCCTCGCGCAGCACCACGGTCCGGGCGGGGCGCGTCTCGTCCTTGCCCGGGTCCTCGTCGAGCAGGACGGAGGGAACGCCCTGCGCCGCGAGGGCGAGCGACAGTGCCAGGCCGACCGGGCCGGCACCGACGACGATCACCGGGTCCACGGCGCGACTCCCGGGATCCGTTCACACGACGCGGACGCGCGAAGCGAGCGGCTCGGAAGGTGGATGGAGGGTTGAGGAGGTGTGGCGACGGAGAGGACAGGGGGCGCGATCACAGAACGTATGCAACCTACTGCCGGTGCTTGCGTCAAGCGACACCGGAGAGCGGTGAGGGGCGGTGGCTCATCTGCCACCGCCCCTCGGGAACTCCATGCGACGGTCCGTCAGACGGCGTGGCCGTCATCGACGACGAGCGACGGCGTACCGGCGGTCTTGGGTGCGCCCCCGGGCGCGGTGCCCTTCCCCTTCTTGGTGCGCCGGAGCCAGCGCTCCAGCCAGCTCGCGAACGAGGTGAGGGCGAAGTTCACCAAGAGGTAGATCAGGGCGATGACGGTGAAGCACGCGATGGTGTTCGCGCCGTAGTTGGCAGCCATCGGGCGGACCGAGGCCAGCAGCTCGGGGAAAGTCATCACGGCACCGCCCAGCGCGGTGTCCTTCACGATGACGACGAGCTGGCTGACGATCGCCGGCAGCATCGCCGTCACCGCCTGCGGCAGCAGCACGAACACCATGGTCTGGCCCTTGCGCATGCCGAGTGCCTTGGCAGCCTCGCCCTGGCCCTTCGGGAGGGTGTGGATACCGGCGCGCACGATCTCGGCGAGCACGGAGGCGTTGTACAGCACCAGACCGGTCACCACGGCGTACAGAGGACGGTCGTCGGTGTCGATGTTCGTGTACTCCGAGTACACCGCGTTCGCCACGATCATCAGGATCAGCACCGGGATGGCGCGGAAGAACTCCACGACCACACCGGCCGGCACCCGCACCCACCGGTGGTCGGAGAGCCGACCGATACCGAAGAGCGCGCCGAGCGGCAGCGCGATGATCAGGGCGAAGAACGCCGCCTTGAGCGTGCTCTGGAGGCCCGGCCAGATGTACGTCTCCCACGGCTGGGAGCTGGTGAAGAAGGGCTTCCACTTGATCCAGTCGAGCTGGTGCTTCTCGGCCAGACCGTCGTACACCCACCACACCACGGCCGCGGCGCACAGCACGAACAGCACTGTGTAGAGGATATTGCGCTGCTTGGCGCGTGGCCCCTGGGCGTCGTAGAGGACGGAACTCATCGCTTCACCGCCACCTTCTTGCTCACCCAGCCGAGGATCAGGCCGGTCGGGAGGGTCAGGACGACGAAGCCGAACGCGAAGACCAGCGAGATCAGGATCAGCTGGGCCTCCGCCTCGATCATGTCCTTCATCAGGTAGGAGGCCTCGACGACACCGATCGCGGAGGCGACCGTGGTGTTCTTCGTCAGCGCGATCAGCACGTTGGACAACGGGTTGACCACCGCACGGAACGCCTGAGGAAGGATGATCAGCCGCAGTACCTGCGTGAAGCTCAGCCCGAGTGCGCGCGCCGCCTCGGCCTGGCCGACCGGTACCGTGTTGATGCCGGAGCGCAGCGCCTCGCAGACGAAGGCGGCGGTGTAGGCGACCAGGGCGAGTACGGCCAGCCGGAAGTTGATGTTGTCGATGACGTCGGCACCGAGAGTGACGCCCAGCGTCTGGAACAGACCCAGCGACGAGAACACGATGATCACGGTCAGCGGAATGTTCCGGACCACGTTCACATAGGCGGTGGCGAAGCCGCGCATCAGGGGGACCGGGCTGACCTTCATGCCGGCCAGCAGCGTTCCCCATATGAGGGAGCCGAGGGCGGAGTAGACGGTGAGCTGCACCGTCACCCAGAAGGCCCCCAGCAGGTCGTAACCTTCAAGAAAGTCGAACACGATCTCCCGCGCTTCCGCGTGTAGGAGGGCACGGCGCGCCGCCGTTCACGGACGGCGCGCCCGGTCAGCCCTGCTTCACTTGACGATGTTGCCGACCTTCGGGGCGGGCTCGTTCTTGTAGTTCGCCGGGCCGAAGTTGGCCTTCACGGCCTTTTCCCAGGAGCCGTCCGAGACCATCTTGGTGAGGGCGTCGTTGACCTTCTTCTTGAGGTCGGCGTCGCCCTTCTTCAGGCCGATGCCGTAGTTCTCGTTGGTCATCTTGAAGCCGGCCAACTTGAACTTGCCCTGGAAGTTCGCCTGCGAGGCGTAGCCCGCCAGGATGCTGTCATCGGTGGTCAGCGCGTCGATGACCTTGTTCTCCAGGCCGGTCAGGCACTCCGAGTAGCCGCCGTAGGTCTGGAGCTGCGCCTTCGGGGCCAGTTTGTCCTTGACGTTCTTCGCCGAGGTCGAGCCGGTGACCGAACACAGCTTCTTGTTGTTCAAGTCCTCCGGCGACTTGATCGAGTCGTCGTCGGCGCGGACCAGGATGTCCTGGTGGGCCAGCAGGTACGGACCGGCGAAGTCGACCTTCTGCAGGCGCTCGTCGTTGATCGAGTAGGAGGCGGCGATGAACTTGACGTCACCGCGCTCGATCGCCGTCTCGCGGTCGGCGCTCTTGGTCTCCTTGAAGACAATGTCCTTGGCGTCGTAGCCGAGTTCCTTGGCCACGTACGTGGCGACATCGACGTCGAAGCCGGTGTACTTGCCGTCCGGGGTCTTCAGGCCGATGCCCGGCTGGTCGATCTTGATGCCGATCGTGATCTTCTTGCCGTCGCCCGAGCCGCCGTCCTCCTTGTCGGAGCCACAGGCGGTGGCGGTGATGGCGAGGGCGAGCACGGCGGCCGAGGCGGCGGTGACCTTACGAAGCTGCATGGTGGTTTTCCCTAAGAGTTGACGCGATGTGAGTGATCAGCCGGTCCGGGGCCCGGCGGTGCAGGATCAATCAGTGCAGTGCGGGATCAATCAGTGGTGAAGGATCTTCGACAGGAAGTCCTTGGCCCGGTCACTGCGCGGGTTGCTGAAGAACTGGTCGGGCGTGGCCTCTTCGACGATCTTTCCGTCGGCCATGAAGACGACCCGGTTCGCGGCCGAGCGCGCGAAGCCCATCTCATGGGTGACGACGACCATCGTCATGCCGTCCCGGGCGAGCTGCTGCATGACCTCCAGCACCTCGTTGATCATCTCCGGGTCGAGCGCGGAGGTCGGCTCGTCGAAGAGGATCACCTTCGGGTCCATGGCCAACGCCCGTGCGATGGCCACGCGTTGCTGCTGCCCGCCGGAGAGCTGGGCGGGGTACTTGTCGGCCTGCGTCGCGACACCCACCCGGTCGAGCAGCGAACGGGCCTTGTCCTCGGCGGCCTTCTTGTCCGTCCTGCGGACCTTGATCTGGCCCAGCATCACGTTCTCGAGCACCGTCTTGTGCGCGAAGAGATTGAACGACTGGAAGACCATGCCGACATCGGCACGCAGCCTGGCCAGCTCCCTGCCCTCCGCGGGCAGCGGCTTGCCGTCGATCGAGATGGCGCCCGAGTCGATCGTCTCCAAGCGGTTGATCGTGCGGCACAGCGTGGACTTCCCGGACCCGGAGGGCCCGATGACGACCACGACCTCGCCACGGGCGATCGTCAGGTCGATGTCCTGGAGCACATGCAGCGCGCCGAAGTGCTTGTTGACGTTGCTCAGCACGACAAGGTCGTCCGCCGCAGGCGCGGCGTCCCCGGCACCCTTGGTCACTGAAACTCCGCTCATCGGCTTCATGCTCCGTCCTCCTCGGTTGGGAAGGACCCTAGTGACGCGGTGCTACCAGCGTCATTACATCTGAGCGGAAATTGAGGATAACGATCCGGCGGCAACCGGACACTCCGTGTGAAGGGGGTGCGGGATGTGACGCCTGCGGCGTACCGGGTGGATAACAGATGGCCGGATGCGGTGGGCAGGCCTTGACTGACCTGCCTCTCATCGGAGTGGATGCCCTGGTACGCCATGACGTGAAACTTCTCGGTACGTGGAAGTGACGGGGAGCGTACGGAGACCGCACCGACACCCGCCGACGCCTGTCGGCAGGTGTCCCGTCGCAATCATCGGAGAAACCGGAGAGGGAGGCCATGAGACTGCTGCTCGTCGAGGACGACAACCATGTCGCCGCGGCCCTCTCCGCGATCCTCGCCCGGCACGGCTTCCGGGTCGTGCACGCGCGCAGCGGCGAGGAGGCCCTGCAGGCCCTGCTGCCCGCCGACACGGAGCCGTTCGGTGTCGTGCTCCTCGACCTCGGCCTGCCCGACCAGGACGGCTACGAGGTGTGCGGGAAGATCCGCAAGCGCACCTCCACGCCGGTGATCATGGTGACCGCGCGCGCGGACGTACGGTCGCGGATCCACGGTCTCAACCTCGGCGCCGACGACTACGTGGTGAAGCCGTACGACACCGGCGAACTCCTCGCCCGTATTCACGCCGTCAGCCGGCGTAAGGCCCCGGGCGAGGACACCGTGCCCATGCCCGTCGCAGGGCTGCGTCTCGGCCATGTCCACATCGAGCTGCCGACCCGCAAGGTCAGCGTCGACGGATCGGAAGTCCAGCTCACCCGCAAGGAGTTCGACCTGCTCGCGCTGCTCGCCCAGCGGCCCGGAGTGGTGTTCCGCCGGGAGCAGATCATCAGCGAGGTGTGGCGCACGAGCTGGGAGGGCACGGGGCGCACGCTCGAAGTGCACGTCGCGTCCCTGCGTTCCAAGCTGCGGCTGCCCGCACTGATCGAGACGGTGCGCGGAGTCGGCTACCGCCTCGTCGCGCCGTCCGCGTAGAGGCGTACGTCCCAGGTGCGCACCCGGCTGCTTCCCCTGCTCATCATTCTCATGGCGGGCGTACTGCTCGCTCTCGGCTTCCCGCTGGCCGTCAGCGTGGCTGCCGCCCAGCAGCAACGCGTCGTCATCGACCGCATCGACGACACCGCACGCTTCGCCGCACTCGCGCAGTTCATGACCGATCCGGTCGCCGGATACGACGAGCGCCGGCGCACCCTGCGCAATGAACTCGACACCTACGAGTCCGTGTACGGCATCCGCGCCGGTATCTTCCGCCGCGACGACAGCGCCATGGCCAAGGCCCCCGCCGCCTGGCAGCTGCCGCTGGAGGGGGAGGGGCGCGAGGCGTTCAAGGAGGCCCTGCTCGGGCGGCGCAGCCACGATCCACCACAGGTCTGGCCGTGGCAGAACGGCAGGGTCGTCGTCGCCTCACCCGTCGTACGGGATGGCGATGTCGTCGCCGTGGTGGTCCTCGACTCGCCCACCGACGAGATGCGCTCGCGCACGATCCGCGGCTGGCTGCTGATCGCGGCCGGCGAAGCGATCGCGATGCTGGTCGCCGTCGGCGCCGCGATCCGCCTCACCGGCTGGGTCCTGCTGCCGGTGCGGACGCTGGACGCGGCCACCCACGACATCGCCAGCGGACGCATGCGATCGCGGGTCGCGGCTTCCGGCGGACCACCGGAACTCAGGCGCCTGGCCCGTTCGTTCAACGAGATGGCCGACAACGTCGAGGACGTGCTGGAGCAGCAGCGCGCCTTCGTCGCCGACGCCTCGCACCAGCTGCGCAACCCCCTCGCCGCGCTGCTGCTGCGGATCGAGCTCCTCGCGCTCGAACTCCCCGAGGGCAACGAGGAGATCGCCTCCGTGCGTACGGAGGGCAAGCGCCTCGCGCAGGTCCTCGACGACCTGCTCGACCTGGCGCTGGCCGAACACGCCGCGGCCGATCTGCAGCTCACGGACATCGGCGCGCTCACCGCGGAGCGCGTCGCGTCCTGGCGGCCGGTCGCCGAGGAGAAGGGGGTACGGCTCCGGGCGGACGGCTCGTCCGCGGTGACCGCCTGGGCGGACCCCGTCGCGCTGTCGAGCGCCCTCGACGCGATCATCGACAACGCCCTGAAATTCACCCCTGCCGAGGAAGAGGTCGTCGTCACGGTCGCCTCCGGCCGCGATGACGTCACGGTCGTCGTCGCCGACCGCGGGCCCGGCCTCACGGCACAGGAGATGGAACGCATCGGCGACCGGTTCTGGCGCAGCACCCAGCACCAGAACATCAAGGGATCCGGCCTCGGGCTCTCCATCTCGCAGGCGCTCCTGGCGGCCTGCGGCGGCTCCCTGAGCTACACGGCCCGTGAGCCGCACGGGTTGCGGGTCACGGTCTCGGTGCCGCGCAACGGCCCGCAGGGCTGAGCGGGAGGACCAGGGGGAGGGCCGGCGTCAGGGCTTGACCGAGCGGTAGTAGCGGCTGGCCCCTTCGTGCAGCGGCAGCGGATCGGTGTAGATCGCCGTACGCAGATCCACCAGCTGGGCCGCGTGCACCTCGCGCCCGATCCGGTCCCGGCTGTCGATCACGGTCCGGGTGAATGCCTCCGTCAACGCCGGATCCGAGCGGTCCGTGGTCACCAGCACATTGGCGACCGCGACCGTCGGCACCGCCTGGTCCTGTTGCGCCCTGCCGTAGGCGTCGGCGGGCATCATGGCCGAACGGTAGTAGCGGGCGGACCCGCCCGCCGCCTGGAGCTTCTTGACCAGCGGGGCCTCCAGCGGCACCAGCCGGACAGCGAAGCGGTCCGACAGCTCCTGCACGGCGGAGGTGGGCAGTCCGCCGGACCAGAAGAAGGCGTCGAGCCTGCCGTCCTCCAACTGCTCCGGCATGGTGTCGATACCGGCGGAAACCGGGGTCACGCCCTTCGCGGGGTCGAGCCCCGCGGCCGTCAGCAGCCGGTCGGCGACCAGCCGCACACCCGAACCCCGCTGCCCCACCCCGACCCGCTTTCCACGCAGGTCAGAGACCTTTCGTACCTCGGATCCGCGGGGTACGACCAGCTGGATGTAGTCGTCGTACAGCCGCACACAGCCCCGCAACCGGTCCGCGCCGGGCTTGCCGCTGCGCAGATAGGTGGCGAGGGCATCGGTGGTGGCGATGGTGAAGTCGGCCTTCCCGGTCGCCACCCGGGCGATGTTCTGCTGCGAGCCCTCGCTGGTCTGCAACCGTATCGACACCTTGGGCAGATCCCTGGCCAGGTCCCCCCTGAGGCGCTCGCCATAGCGCTGGTAGACCCCGCTGCGCACACCGGTGCTGAAAGTCAGCGTGCCGGTGGGGGCCGGCTGCCCGAGCGGCAGCAGCCACCACAGCAGCAGCCCGAGCACGACGGCGAGCGCGGCGCACATCTGAAGGACGCGTCGCCTGCCGATACGGGAGAGTGCCTGGAGCATGGCGGCGATACTGCCAGCCCGCCCCGGCGATGACCAGGGCCGCTCCCCGGCGAGGACCGGAGCCGCTCCCGCGGGCGTCGCCGGGCGGGGCAGTCATCATCGGGGCCCCGGCGGAGCCCTTACCCTGGACGGGTGAGCGGCAACGACGTGGCTGGTGGAGTAGTGGACGGTTTGAAAACGTACGAGGTGCGCACCTACGGGTGCCAGATGAACGTCCATGACTCCGAGCGGCTGTCGGGGCTGCTGGAGGGCGCGGGTTACGTACGTGCCGCCGAGGGCTCCGACGGCGACGCCGACGTCGTGGTCTTCAACACCTGCGCGGTGCGGGAGAACGCCGACAACAAGCTCTACGGCAACCTCGGCCGGCTCGCTCCGATGAAGACAAAGCGGCCCGGCATGCAGATCGCCGTCGGCGGCTGCCTGGCGCAGAAGGACCGCGACACCATCGTCGAACGGGCCCCCTGGGTCGACGTCGTCTTCGGCACGCACAACATCGGCAAGCTGCCCGTGCTGCTGGAGCGCGCCCGCATCCAGGAGGAGGCGCAGATCGAGATCGCCGAATCCCTGGAGGCGTTCCCCTCCACACTCCCCACCCGCCGCGAGTCCGCCTACGCCGCGTGGGTGTCGATCTCCGTCGGCTGCAACAACACCTGCACCTTCTGCATCGTTCCGGCCCTGCGCGGCAAGGAGAAGGACCGCCGCACCGGCGACATCCTCGCCGAGATCGAGGCCCTGGTCGCCGAGGGAGTCTCCGAGATCACCCTGCTCGGCCAGAATGTGAACGCGTACGGATCCGACATCGGCGACCGCGAGGCGTTCTCCAAGCTGCTGCGCGCCTGCGGCAGGATCGAGGGCCTGGAGCGGGTCCGATTCACCTCGCCGCACCCCCGCGACTTCACGGACGACGTGATCGCCGCGATGGCCGAGACGCCCAACGTGATGCCCCAGCTCCACATGCCGATGCAGTCGGGCTCGGACACGATCCTCAAGGCGATGCGGCGCTCGTACCGGCAGGAGCGCTTCCTCGGCATCATCCAGAAGGTACGCGCCGCGATGCCGGACGCCGCCATCTCCACCGACATCATCGTGGGCTTCCCCGGCGAGACCGAGGAGGACTTCGAGCAGACCATGCACGCGGTCCGCGAGGCGCGCTTCGCCAACGCCTTCACCTTCCAGTACTCCAAGCGCCCCGGGACCCCGGCCGCCGAGATGGAGGGGCAGATCCCCAAGGAGGTCGTCCAGGAGCGGTACATGCGCCTGTCGGCCCTTCAGGAGGAGATCTCCTGGGAGGAGAACAAGAAGCAGGTCGGCCGGACGCTGGAGATCATGGTCGCGGAGGGCGAGGGCCGCAAGGACGGCGCCACCCACCGCCTCTCCGGCCGCGCCCCCGACAACCGCCTGGTCCACTTCACCAAGCCGGACGAGGACGTGCGCCCCGGTGACGTGGTGACCGTCGAGATCAGCTACGCGGCCCCGCACCACCTGCTCGCCGAGGGCGCACCGGTCGCCGTGCGGCGGACCCGGGCCGGGGACGCCTGGGAGAAGCGCAACGCCGCCGAGGCCGTCAAGCCGGCCGGAGTGATGCTGGGCCTGCCCGGCATCGGAGCCCCGGCACCGCTGCCGGCCGCGGCGGCCCCGGGCTGCGGCTGCGACTGACGCAGGAGCCCGACGGTGCTCGACCTCCCGCGCGGCAGCGGGACCGAGCAGCGCCCGGGACGACCGGGGGCCGAGGCCGCAGGAGCCTCGCGGCCAGGCAGTACGCTGCCCTCCATGCTTGTCGCCGCCGCTGTCTGCCCCTGCCCACCCCTGCTGGTACCCGAGGTCGCCGCCGGGGCCGCTCCCGAACTCGACACCCTGAGGGACGCCTGCGCCGACGCTCTCGGCGTGCTCGCCGCCGCGCGTCCCGACCTGCTGATCGTGGTCGGGCCCACGGCCCCCTCGGGCCGCGGGCCGCACCCCGAGGGGGCGACCGGAACCTTCGAGGGGTTCGGCGTCGACCTGGGCGTACGGCTCGGCCGCGACCTCGGACCGGTGGGGGCGGACCACTCGCTTCCGCCGTCCCTCGCCGTCGGCGCCTGGCTGCTGGCCCGCGCGGAATGGGCCGGTGCGCCGGTCGAGGGGCTGGGTGTGGCGGAGCAGCTGGCGGCCGAGCGCTGTACGAGCGCCGGGCGGGACCTGGCCGCCAGGGCGGAGCGGGTCGCACTGCTCGTGATGGGCGACGGCAGCGCCTGCCGCACGCTCAAGGCCCCCGGCTATCTGGACGAACGGGCCGAGGCGTTCGACGCGGCGGCCGCCCGCGCACTGGGCGCGGCGGACCCGGACGCGCTGATCGCGCTGGACGAGTCACTGGCGTACGAACTGAAGGCGGCGGGCCGGGCACCCTGGCAGGTCCTCGCGGGCGCGGCACAGGGGGCAGGACTGGCGGGACGGCTGCTGTACGAGGACGCCCCGTACGGCGTCGGCTACCTGGTCGCCGCCTGGTCCTGAGTCGCTGCCGCCCGCGGTCCTCCGGGTGACGGCCGTGCGGCGTCGCCGTTCCGAGGCCGTCACCCGGACCCGATCAGTTCATGGTCAGGAAGCGGGCGGCGGCGCACCACCTTCGTCCTTCTTGTGGGACAGGCGCTCGACCGCGTCCTTGGCCTTCCTCGCGCCGGATTCGATCTTGTCGCTGTACTTGCCCTTGGTCTTTTCGTCGACCGTCCGCGCGGCCTTGTCGACTCCGTGGTCGATCTTTTCCCCGTGCTGTTGCGCGAGTTCGCCGACCTTGTCCTTGGCGGGGCTCAGCTTGGTCTTCAAATTGTCCAGGAAGCCCATCGGGCACCTTCCCTGCTGGGGGACTACGGCCGGACGCTTCTTCAAACCGTGAAAAAACGCCCATATTCAATGTGAATTCTACTGGCGTGCGGGACGATCCGCGCCGCCCGGAGGGGCCTGACGAACGGGTCCGGACCGGGACGGCAAACGATTCCCGTTCCCGGCCGGTCACCTCACTCGTTCGGGAAGAGTGCCTGAGGTTTGCGAGACTGTGGCGGTGAGAAGCTCAGCTCCCGCACCGCGGGTCATCACCGTCGTCGGTCCCACTGCGGCCGGAAAGTCCGATCTGGGAGTATTTCTTGCTCAGCAGCTCGACGGCGAAGTGGTCAACGCCGACTCCATGCAGCTCTACCGGGGGATGGATATCGGTACCGCGAAGCTGACGCTCGCCGAACGAGAATCCGTCCCGCACCGCCTGCTGGATATCTGGGACGTCACCGAGACCGCCAGCGTCGCCGAGTACCAGCGGCTGGCCCGCGCCGAGATCGACCGGCTGCTCGCCGCCGGCCGCACCCCCGTCCTGGTGGGCGGATCCGGGCTCTACGTGAAGGGCGCCATCGACGCCCTGGAGTTCCCCGGCACGGACCCCGATGTGCGGGCCAGGCTGGAGGAGGAGCTGGTCGAGAGCGGTTCCGGAGCGTTGCACGACCGGCTCGCCGCCGCCGACCCCGAAGCGGGCCGGGCCATCCTGCCCAGCAACGGCCGCCGGATCGTCAGGGCCCTCGAAGTCATCGAGATCACCGGCAAGCCCTTCACCGCGAATCTCCCCGGTAACGATGCGGTGTACGACACCGTCCAGATCGGCGTCGACGTGGCCCGTCCCGAACTCGACGAACGCATCGCCCTGAGGGTCGACCGGATGTGGGCGGCCGGGCTCGTGGACGAGGTGCGAGCCCTGGAGGCGCACGGCCTGCGCGAGGGCCGGACCGCGTCACGGGCGCTCGGCTACCAGCAGGTACTCGCCGCGCTGGCCCAGGAATGCACCGAGGACGAGGCGCGTGCCGAGACCGTCCGCGCCACCAAGCGATTCGCCCGCCGTCAGGACTCGTGGTTCCGCCGCGACCCGCGGGTCCACTGGCTGAGCGGCGCCGCAGAACACCGCGGGGAACTCCCGCGCCAGGCGCTGGCGTTGATCGAACGAGCGGTTACAGCCTGATCACGTGATGGCATCGGGAAGCCCTGCCCGTCATTTCGACGACCCGGAGCGTGCCATCATCGAGCATCGATCGACCAGTGGAGTCCGAGTTGGGAGGGCGCGTGGCGATGGAGGCCGGCCCTCGCGACACTGAACAAGACGCACCGGACGCGCTGCACGGAGCGGGAAGTCTGAGCCCCGACGGGCCGGACGAGCTCGAAGCGACCCCCGAGGTCGAGGTCGAGCTGCGGCCCGCTCGCAAGCTGCGGATCTGGCAGCTGGCACCGATCGTCATGCTCGCCGCGGTGGGATCGCTGATGTTCGCCTTCCCGCTCGCCTTCGAGTTCGGCGACGGCGGCGCGGTCGTGGCCATGCTCGGCCTGCTGATCAGCTGTTGCGCCGCGGGCTGGGGCATGATGGCCGCCCGGAGGGTGGGTTACACCTGGCCCGGCCTTCCGCAGCGGGGCTCCGGCGAGCGCTCGGACTGGCGGGTGATCGCCCTGTACGTCGCAGTCGGCGGCACGCTGGTCGCCCTGGCCGTCTGGCGGGTGGCCCGGCTCCAGTGACGCCGGAGCCGTCACGGACGGTACGGCTTCCGCGGCGGCCGGAGCTGTCGTGCCGGCGCCCGCGGGCGGGCCGGGGCCGTCGGTTGTCGGCGCCGTTTCGTACAGTTGCCCTGTGAGCACCTCGCAGATCGCCTTCCTCAAGGGTCACGGCACCGAGAACGACTTCGTGATCGTTCCCGACCCGGACAACGCCATCGACCTGCCCGCCTCCGTCGTCGCCCGGCTCTGCGACCGCCGGGCCGGTATCGGCGGTGACGGACTGCTGCACGTCGTACGGTCCGCCGCGCACCCAGAGGCACAGGCCATGGCCGCCGAGGCCGAATGGTTCATGGACTACCGCAACGCGGACGGCTCGATCGCCGAGATGTGCGGCAACGGGGTCCGGGTCTTCGCCGGATACCTCCAGCGCGCCGGGCACGTCGAGCAGGGCGACCTGGCCGTCGCGACCCGGGGCGGCGTGAAAAAGGTGCACATCGCCAAGGACGGCGCCATCACGGTCTCCATGGGGCGCGCGCTCCTCCCCGAGGACGGGGTCACGGTCGGCCTCGACGGCCGCAGCTGGAACGCCCGCAACGTGAACATGGGCAACCCCCACGCCGTCGCCTTCGTCGACGACCTGACACACGCCGGCGATCTGCTCTCCGTACCGCCTTACAGCCCCGCGGCCGTCTACCCCGACGGCGTCAACATCGAGTTCGTGGTGGACCGTGGACCGCGCCATGTCGCCATGCGGGTCCACGAGCGCGGCTCCGGCGAGACCCGTTCCTGTGGCACGGGCGCCTGCGCCGTGGCCGTCGCCGCGGCCCGCAGGGACGGCGCGGACCCCACGGAGACCGGCACCCCGGTCACGTACACCGTCGATCTGCCGGGCGGCACCCTCCTGATCACCGAGCGGCCGGACGGCGAGATCGAGATGACCGGACCGGCCGTGATCGTCGCAGAGGGACTGATCGACCCCGCCTGGCTCGAAACGGTGGCCGGTTAGGACTTCGCTCGAATGGGTGATCCCTTTCACGCTCGGCGAGAGCGGCACTCCGCCGCGTGGTGGGCTCGGTAGCATCAAGCACCGGCCCGGAGGCGCGACCGCACCTCCCCACCGCCGGTCGACGTCGCCGGAGGTGCCCCCCATGAGCGCAGAGGCCACCAGCCCAGGTGCCCCCATCCGCAGACGGGGCCGTCCCCGGATCGATCTGCGCAGGCTCGGCCGCGTCGCGCTGCTCGGCCCCGTCTCCCGCGACCGGCTGCCCGACGCCATCGGCCATGTCGCCGAGGCGCACCGGGCCCACCACCCGGATGCCGATCTCTCGATCCTGCGCCGGGCCTACGTACTCGCGGAGTCCTCGCACCGGGGACAGATGCGCAAGAGCGGCGAGCCGTACATCACTCACCCGCTCGCGGTCACCCTGATCCTCGCCCAGCTCGGCGCCGAGACGACGACACTCACCGCATCGCTGCTCCACGACACCGTCGAGGACACCGATGTGACCCTCGATCAGGTGCGGGAGCAGTTCGGCAAAGAGGTCTGCTACCTCGTCGACGGCGTCACCAAACTCGAAAAGGTCGACTACGGAGCGGCGGCCGAGCCCGAGACCTTCCGCAAGATGCTGGTCGCCACGGGGGACGACGTCCGCGTCATGTCCATCAAGCTCGCCGACCGGCTGCACAACATGCGCACCCTGGGCGTGATGCGGCCCGAGAAACAGGCCAGGATCGCCAAGGTCACCCGCGACGTACTGATCCCGCTGGCCGAACGGCTCGGGGTACAGGCACTCAAGACCGAGCTGGAGGACCTCGTCTTCGCGATCCTCCACCCCGAGGAGTACGAACGGACCCGCGCGCTGATCGACGCCGCGTCGGCGCGGCCGGACGGCTCCGGCGCCGCCCGCCAGAATCCGCTCGCGGCCATCGCCGAGAACGTCACGACGGTGCTGCGGGAGGCCGGCATCCCTGCCGAAGTCCTCATCAGGCCACGCCACTTCGTGTCCGTGCACCGGGTAGGCATCAAACGCGGCGAGCTGCGCGGCCCCGACTTCGGCCGGCTGCTGGTGCTGGTCGGCGAGGACGCCGACTGCTACGCCGTGCTCGGTGAACTGCACACCTGCTTCACGCCGGTGATCTCCGAGTTCAAGGACTTCATCGCCGCCCCCAAGTTCAACCTGTACCAGTCGCTGCACACCGCCGTCGTGGGCGAGGACGGGGCGGTCGCCGAAGTCCTCATCCGCACCCACCGGATGCACAAGGTGGCCGAGGCCGGAGTCATCGCCCTCGGCAACCCGTACGCCGCGGACAACGGCACCGACCCCCAGGCCGCCGAACCCGCCGACGGGGAGCGCGCCGACCCCACCCGGCCCGGCTGGCTCTCCAGGCTCCTCGAATGGCAGCAGTCCGCCACGGACCCCGACACCTTCTGGACCACGCTCCGCGCCGATCTGGCCCAGGACCGGGAGATCACGGTCTTCCGGACCGACGGTGGCACGCTCGGGCTGCCCGCCGGAGCCAGCTGCGTGGACGCCGCCTACGCGCAGTACGGGGAAGAGGCGCACAACTGCATCGGCGCCCGGGTCAACGGCCGCCTGGCCACCCTCGGCACCGTACTCAGCGACGGCGACACCGTGCAGCTGCTGCTCGCCGAGGACGCCGCCTCGGGCCCCTCGCCCGACTGGCTCGACCACGCCCGCACCCCCGCCGCCCGCATCGCCATCACCGGCTGGCTGGACGCCCATCCCGAGGACACCCGCGGCCCGCAGGGCGCCCGGCCCGAGAAGACCGGACCCGAGCAGCAGTCGCAAGGAAACTCCAGGCCAGGACCGCAGGCTCAGCAGACCGCCGGCGCCGGGCCCGCCGCGGCCGCGAGCGCCGTGGTGGACCGGCCGCACGCCCCCGTACGGCTCGCCGGCTGCTGCACCCCCGTACCCCCCGACGCGGTCACCGGATTCCTCGTGCGCGGCGGCGCTGTCACCGTGCACCGCCTGGAGTGTCCCGCCGTTGCCCGGATGCGGTCCGTCGGCCGGACGCCGGTCGGGGTGAGCTGGGGAGAGTCCACCGAGTGCCGGGTCACACTGGTCGCCGAGTCCTTCGGGCGCCCCCGGCTGCTCGCCGATCTCACCGAGGCGATCGCGACGGCGGACGCGGCGATCATCGCCGCCACCGTCGAACCACCCAGCGAACAACGCGTCCGGCACATCTACACCCTGCAACTCCCCGACGCGGCCGGACTGCCGGCCCTGATGCGCGCCATGCGTGACGTGCCCGGGGTGTACGACGTGAGCCGCGCCCAGCACCGGGCGACCACCGTCTGACCTCGTCGGCCGGAGCCATCTGCCCACAGAGATCTCGTTCGGGTGGCGCGGCGCGCGCCGCGCCTGTCCGGCGGGAAGTCGCTGGTAGCGGTAGTTCATGCCGTTCATCTCCCGTCGCCTGCGGGCCGCTCTGCTGGCCACCGCATCAGCCACCCTCGTCGCAGCCACCCTCCCCTCGCCCGTGCCGCTCGGCATCGGCGATCCGCTCTTCCCCCACCTCGGCAATCCGGGGTACGACGTCCGCGCCTACGACATCGGACTCACCTACCACGGCGACAACAGCAAGCCGCTGGACGCCGTCACCAGGATCGACGCGCGGACCACCGAACCGCTCGACCGGATCAACCTCGACTTCACCCGGGGCACGGTCCGCGGGGTCGAGGTCAACGGACTCCGCGCCGACTTCGCCGTCAAGGACGAGGACCTGGTCATCGAGCCGACGGGGCGGCTCCCCGCCGGGGTGCCGCTGCGCATCACCGTCCGGCACACCAGCGACCCCAGCGGCGACCAGGACAGCGGGGGCTGGCTGCGTACCGCCGACGGCCTGGCCATGGCCAATCAGGCCGACGCCGCGCACCGGGTCTTCCCGAGCAACGACCACCCCGCGGACAAGGCGTACTTCACCTTCCGGGTCACCGCGCCCAAGGGCCTCACCGTGGTGGCCAACGGGCTGCCCGCCGGCACGGCCCGGCACGGCGCCGACACCACCTGGACCTACCGGACCGAACACCCCATGGCCACCGAACTGGCCCAGGTCTCGATCGGCCGGTCCACCGTCCTGCACCGGACCGGCCCGCACCGGCTGCCGATGCGCGACGTGGTGCCCACCGCCGACCGCAAGCTCCTCGAACCCTGGCTCAGCAGGACCCCCGCCCAGCTGGAGTGGATGGAACAGCAGGTCGGCCGCTACCCCTTCGAGACGTATGGGCTGCTCGTCGCCGACACCGAGACCGGTTTCGAGCTGGAGACGCAGACGCTCTCGCTCTTCGAACGGTCCCTGTTCGCCGGGGCCGGCTATCCCGAGTGGTACCTCGAATCGATCATGGTGCACGAGCTCGCCCACCAGTGGTTCGGCGACAGCGTCTCCCCGCAGCGGTGGTCCGATGTCTGGCTCAACGAGGGGCACGCCACCTGGTACGAGGCCCGCTACGCCGAGGACCACGCCGACAAGCCGCTGGAGGACCGGATGCGCGAGGCGTACACCAGGTCCGACGGCTGGCGCGCCGCGGGTGGTCCGCCGGCCCTCCCCGACGCCCCGGCGCCCGGACACAAGATCAGCCTGTTCCGGCCGGTGGTGTACGACGGCAGCGCGCTGATCCTCTACGCGCTGCGCCAGGAGATCGGGAGCAGCGCGTTCGACCGGGTGGAGCGGAGCTGGGTGAAGAAGCACCGGGACTCCAACGCGACCACCGAGGACTTCGTCGGCCTGGCGTCCCGGACCGCGGGCCGCGACCTGACCTCGTTCTTCGAGGGCTGGCTGTACGGGGAGAAGACCCCGCCGATGCCTGGGCACCCGGACTGGCGCAGCACCGCGCCCGCCGCACAGCGATAAACCCGGGTGACTGGCGAGGCGCGGCCGTGCAACTATCGACGGGTCGCCGCGGCGGCCGGACCGGAGATTCCCGACGGAGGGAATCATCGGAAGGGGTCACGCGTTGTGACTGATGTAACGGACTTCCAACGACGTAAGGATCCAATGACCTCCTCTTCTTCCCTTCCCCAGGACGCGCAGGACGCGCAGAGCGCTACGGAGAATGTCACCGAAAGCCTCACCGAGAGCCTTCGGGCCGACGCCCTGATGGAAGAGGACGTCGCCTGGAGCCACAAGATCGACACGGAGCGGGACGGCGAGCAGTTCGACCGCTCCGAGCGCGCCGCACTGCGGCGTGTGGCCGGGCTCTCCACCGAGCTCGAAGACGTCACCGAGGTCGAGTACCGACAGCTGCGCCTGGAGCGCGTGGTGCTGGTCGGTGTCTGGACGTCGGGGACCGTGCGGGACGCGGAGAACTCCCTCGCGGAGCTGGCCGCACTGGCGGAGACGGCGGGCGCCCAAGTGCTCGACGCCGTCTTCCAGCGCCGCGACAAGCCGGACCCGGCCACCTACATCGGTTCGGGCAAGGCGCTGGAGCTGCGCGACATCGTGCTCGAATCCGGGGCCGACACCGTCGTCTGCGACGGTGAGCTCAGCCCCGGCCAGCTGATTCACCTGGAAGACGTCGTCAAGGTCAAGGTGGTCGACCGGACCGCCCTGATCCTCGACATCTTCGCCCAGCACGCCAAGTCCCGAGAGGGCAAGGCGCAGGTCTCGCTGGCACAGATGCAGTACATGCTGCCGCGGCTGCGAGGCTGGGGTCAGTCGCTCTCCCGTCAGATGGGCGGCGGCGGTTCCAGCGGCGGTGGCGGCATGGCCACCCGTGGTCCCGGTGAGACCAAGATCGAGACGGACCGGCGGCGGATCCGCGAGAAGATGGCGAAGATGCGCCGGGAGATCGCGGAGATGAAGACGGGCCGCGAGATCAAGCGCCAGGAGCGCAAGCGCAACAAGGTGCCGTCGGTCGCCATCGCCGGCTACACCAACGCGGGCAAGTCCTCGCTGCTCAACCGGCTCACCGGTGCAGGCGTCCTGGTGGAGAACGCACTGTTCGCCACCCTGGACCCGACCGTGCGCCGGGCCGAGACGCCGAGCGGCCGGCTCTACACGTTGGCCGACACCGTCGGGTTCGTACGGCATCTGCCGCACCACCTCGTCGAGGCGTTCCGCTCCACCATGGAGGAGGTCGGCGAGTCCGACCTGATTCTCCACGTGGTGGACGGCTCGCACCCGGCGCCGGAGGAGCAACTCGCCGCGGTGCGCGAGGTGATCCGCGAAGTGGGTGCGGTGGACGTGCCCGAGATCGTGGTGGTCAACAAGGCGGACGCGGCCGATCCGCTGGTGCTCCAGCGACTGCTGCGCATCGAGAAGCACGCGATCGCCGTCTCGGCGCGCACCGGCGCCGGTATCGATGAGCTGCTCGCACTCATCGACACCGAACTGCCGCGGCCGTCGGTCGAGATCGACGCGCTCGTCCCGTACATCCAGGGCGGACTCGTCTCCCGGGTGCATGCCGAAGGCGAGGTGATCTCCGAGGAGCACACGTCGGAGGGCACCCTGCTCAAGGCGCGGGTGCATGAGGAACTGGCGGCCGAGCTCTCCTCGTTCGTCCCCGTGGCGCACTGACCGCGACACGAAAAGGCTCCGATCGCCCGAAGGCCTGCCCAGACCGGGATGCTGTTGGTTAATCCGGGGCGGGCGTGACGACGGCCTGTATGACCCCGTTGGGGTTGTGCAGGCCGTCGTCGTGTTGAGGGGTGGGCTCGGTGCCGTCGTGTGGAGTGGATCTGGGAGAGGTCCCGGAGGAGACTGCTCGGCTGGCACGTGCGGTGTTCCCGAAGGGCTGCCCGGTGATGCGGGCGCGGGATGCACTCGGACCAGTGTTCTCGGATGCCGATTTCGAGGAACTTCTCCCGGCCAGGGGGCGACCGGCCGTGTCGCCGGCCCGGCTCGCGCTGGTGTCGGTGTTGCAGTTCGCCGAGGGGCTGACCGACCGGCAGGCCGCGCACGCGGTCCGCTCGCGCCTGGACTGGAAGTACGCTCTTTCGCTGGAGTTGGCCGATACCGGATTCGACTTCTCGGTGCTCAGCGAGTTCCGTGCCCGGCTGGTCGACGGCGAGGCCGGCCAGATGGTGTTCGATGCGGTACTCCGGGCGGCCGACGGGGCAGGGCTGGTCAAGGCAGGCAAGCGGCAGCGCACGGATGCGACCCACGTGCTGGCCGCGACGAGAGACCTGAACCGGCTGGAGTTCGTGGTCGAGACCCTGCGGGCGGCACTGAACCAGGTAGCGGAGGCGGCCGGGGACTGGCTGGTGACGGTGTCGTCGCCAGAGTGGTTCGACCGTTACTCGGCAAGGCCGGAGGACAGTCGCTTCGCGTCCCGGTGGGCGGCCCGCGTCGAGCACGCCGACCAGTGCGGGGCCGACGGCATGATGCTGCTGGAGGCCGTCTGGTCGGCCACGTCACCGCCCGTGTTGCAGAGCCTGCCCGCGGTGGAGTTCCTGCGGCAGACCTGGGTGCAGCAGTACCATCACGTCGAGGGCACCGTGCGCTGGCGCGGAACGAAGGACCTCCCGCCGGGCCTGATCCGCTTACGGACCCCACTTCACCGGCGCTGCCATCAACCCCGCATCGATGCCTGGCTCACCGGCCGACCACTGGCCAAGACCGGCGTTTCGCCCTTCGCAGCACTCCGCCCCGCTGGATGAGATCCAGCGGGGCGGAATTGACCAACAGCATCCGACCGGGGGCGGGCCTTCGACCGTCATGGGGTGGAGGCGGCGGTCAGCGGCCGGCGAACTTCTCGCTCGTCGTGGCGAAGACGTCCTCGGCGCCCGGACCCAGGTGAGGGCCGGCGAGCCAGCCCGAAGTCACCGGCCCGATGGACGTGTTGGAGACCAGCACCGACTTGCCGTCACTGCCCTTGCGGAACCAGCCGCCGCCGGACGACCCACCGGTCATGGTGCAGCCGATGCGGTACATCGCCGGAGTGCTCGGGCTGATGGAGAGACGGCCGGGGCGGTCGACGCACTTGTGCATGATCAGGCCGTCGTACGGCGGAGCGGCCGGGTATCCCCAGGCGCCCATGGCGTCGATACGCGAGATCTCGGGAGCGTCGAAGTCGACCGACAGGGCGTTGCCCACGGTCTCCTCCAAGGACTTGGTGCCCCGCTCCGGCTTCACGTGCAGTACCGCGTAGTCGTACGGGGCGCCTTCGCCCCCGGTGGGTCCGCCGTCGGCGAGCCATTCGCCCGAGGTCGTCGCCCAGTCCGCCCAGTACGCGCCGTACGGGGCGACCTCCTGCGGCTGCGCGCTCTCCAGCGCGGCGGCGGACTTGCCCTTGTCGTTGTACGCGGGCACGAAGACGATGTTGCGGTACCAGCCGCCCTTCGAACCGGCGTGCACACAGTGCCCCGCGGTCCACACCAGGTTGGACTTGCCCGGGTTCGCCGGGTCCTTGACGACCGTGCCCGAGCAGACCATCGAGCCCTCGGGGGAGTCGAAGAACACCTTGCCGACCGGGGCCGCGTAGTCGTGGTACGGCGTCTTCTCGCGCTCTGCCTGCACAGGAGCGGGCTCCGGGTCGCTGATGCCCTGACCGCCGGAGACGTCGCCGGCCGCCATGGTCTTCGCCGGGTCCTTGGCCGACTTCATCCGGTCGGGCTTCCACAGCCCCTCGATGACCGGGTTGACGAAGTCCTTGGCCTCACGCAGCCACTTGTCCTTGTCCCAGTTCTTCCACTCGCCGTTCTTCCACTTCTCCGGGTCGACACCGTGCTTCTTCAGCGTCTCGGCCAGACCGTCGGGCAGGGAGCCGCCGGCGTCCTGGCCGCCCGGGGATTCGGCGGCGGGCTTGCCGGCCGCGTTGTCCTCGCCAGGACCGCAGGCTGTGGCCGTCAGCGCGAGCGCGGCGACGAGCCCGGTCGCGGCGAGCAGCGGACGTATGGATCGCATGAAAAGGTTTCCCCCTGAAATTGCCAAAATTTTTGCCATGAGCGTGTCATACGGTTCGGTGGGCCGGGCCAACGGCCACTGAGGATGCAGGGGCCACCCTATGACGGCCGGAGCATGCTCTTTGCCACGGAGGCACGTCCCGCACGGGTCGCGGCCGGGAGGCGGTGCCGCACGACGGACAGGGCCCCCGGCGCGCAACTGCCGCGCCGGGGGCCCTTGATGTGCTGTTGCCGTCACCGCTCCCGGGACCGGGCCGGGTGACGGCCCGTCATCACTGTCCCGCGTACTTCTTGCTGACCGAGTCGTAGACGCCCTTGGCCTCCTTGCCGAACCGCGGCCCGGCCAGCCAGCCGGCCGTCACCGGCCCGATGGAGGTGTTCGAGACCAGCACGGGCTTGCCGTCCTGGCCGTTCGCGACCCAGCCGCCGCCCGAGGCGCCGCCGGTCATGGTGCAGCCGATGCGGTACATCGTCGGGTCCTGAGCGGTGAGCGAGAGCCGGCCCGGCTTGTCCGCGCACTGGAAGGCCTTCTGGCCGTCGTACGGCGGAGCGGCGGGGAAGCCGGTCGCGGTCATGCTGTCGATCTTCGGCACGGCCGGGGCGTTGAACTCGACGGGCAGCGCGGAACCGACGGTCTCCTCCAGGGACTTGCCCGTCGAGCCCTTCTCGGGCGTCACGTGCAGCACCGCGAAGTCGTACGGCGCGCCCTGCCCGCCGACCGAGGCACCCTGCGAGATCCACTGGTCGGACGTCTGCGCCCAGGTGCCCCACCACACGCCGTACGGGGCGATCTCCTGCTTCGTCGCCTTCTTCAGCTCGGCAAGGGAAAGGCCCTGGTTGTTGTACGACGGCACGAAGGCGATGTTGCGGTACCAGCCGCCCTTCTTGCCGGCGTGCACACAGTGCCCCGCGGTCCACACCAGGTTGGACTTCCCGGGGTGCGCCGGGTCCTTCACCACGGTCGCGGAACAGACCATGGAGCCCTCGGGGCCGTCGAACAGCAGCTTCCCGGACTCCGCGGCGTTGGCGTGGTACGGCGTCCGGACGCCCGCGGCCTGGACCGGCGCGGGCGTCGGGTCCGTCACGCCGACGTCGCCCGAGATGTCGTTGTCGACCGGCTTCTCCGGCGACTTGTCCGCGTCCCGCATCCGGTCCGGGTCCCAGAGGTCCTCGATGATGGGGTTGACGAAGTCCTTGGCCTCACGCAGCCACTTGTCCTTGTCCCAGTTCTTCCACTCGCCGTTCTTCCACTGGTCGAGGTCGATCCCGTGTTCCTTGAGCCGGCCCTTCAGATCGTCCGGAATGGTGATCTTGCCGTCCGAGGACTGGCCGGCGGGAGCGCTCGGCTTGTCGCTCGCGTTGTCCTCTTCGGGACCGCAGGCGGTGGCGGTGAGCGCGAGGACCGCGGTGACCGCGGCCACGGCCAGCACCGACGAAGGCCGGCGGCGCCCCCTCCCCTGACGTTCGGCGAGAGCCGGTCGAATGAGTCGCATGTGGTGATCCCCCTGGGACTTCGTAACTCAACACTTCTGTACTGCACCGCGGTACTGCTCCGAGCCACCTGCTCCGAACAAGCTGCGGACTCCCGGACAACTTCCCGAGGTCCGGTGCCGCCCCCACTATGCCGGTGCCGATGGGGACGGCGAGCGGCAGGGCCGCGGTTCCGCCCCCGCAAGGATCTTCCGATCTACCCGTGCTCCGCCGCGTACGGCGTCGTTGGTACGGGCGAGGGACTCGGGAGAAGCGTTCATCCCCGCAGTCCGTCCGTGCGCCGACGTACTGATGTGCAACGCAACCGTTACAGCGGGAGGACCAACAGCCGTGGCCGTGACCGAACCAGCCCCGGTGGCAGCACCGGCCGTGCACGAGGGGATCCTGCGCCGCCAGTCGCTGCGCGAATCCGCCGCCCGTACCTATGCGCGTTCACTGCCGATCGTGCCGGTGCGGGCCCGTGGGCTGACCATCGAGGGCGCTGACGGGCGGCGGTACCTCGACTGTCTCTCCGGAGCCGGCACCCTGGCGCTCGGCCACAACCACCCGGTGGTCCTGGAGGCGATCAAGAAGGTCATCGACTCGGGTGCGCCGCTGCACGTGCTCGACCTCGCCACCCCGGTCAAGGACGCCTTCACCACGGAGCTGTTCGCCAGCCTGCCGCGGCAGCTCGCCGGCAACGCCCGGATCCAGTTCTGCGGACCGGCGGGCACGGACGCGGTCGAGGCGGCGTTCAAACTGGTCCGCGGAGCGACCGGCCGCAGCGGCCTGCTCGCCTTCACCGGCGCCTACCACGGGATGACGGCGGGTGCCCTCGCCGCCTCGGGCGGCGCCGAGGACGTACGGGTGACCAGGCTGCCTTTCCCCCGGAACTACCGCTGCCCCTTCGGCGTCGGCGGCGAGCGCGGCGCGGAGATCGCCGCCCGGTGGACCGAGAACCTCCTGGACGACCCCAAGGGGGGCACCCCGGCACCGGCCGGGATGATCCTCGAACCGGTGCAGGGGGAGGGCGGAGTGAACCCCGCCCCCGACAGCTGGATGCGCCGGATGCGCGAGATCACCGAGGCCCGCTCCATCCCCCTGATCGCCGACGAGGTCCAGACGGGCGTCGGACGCACCGGTGCCTTCTGGGCGGTCGAGCACAGCGGCATCGTGCCCGACGTGATGGTGCTCTCCAAGGCGATCGGCGGTTCCCTCCCGCTCGCTGTGATCGTCTACCGCTCCGAACTCGACACCTGGCAGCCGGGCGCCCACGCCGGCACCTTCCGGGGCAACCAGCTCGCGATGGCGGCGGGCACCGCCACCCTCGCCTTCGTACGGGAGAACGGCCTCGCCGAGCGCGCCGCGATCCTCGGAGCCCGCATGCTCGCCCGCCTCCAGGCGCTCGCCACCGACCACCGCACCATCGGTGACGTACGCGGACGCGGCCTGATGATCGGGATCGAGCTGGTCGACCCGGACGCCGCGCCGCCCGGCGGCAGCCCGGAGCCGCCGCCCGCCCCCGCCCTCGCCGCCGCTGTCCAGCAGGAGTGCCTGCGCCGCGGGCTCATCGTCGAACTCGGCGGACGCCACTCCACCGTCGTGCGTCTCCTCCCTCCCCTCACGCTCACCGACGAACAGGCAACAGCGGTCGTGGACCGCCTCGCCGACGCCCTGGCAGCCGCCGAGCGCCTGCCGCACCACCGCACCACGACCGGGTCGCTCCGCTGACGCCGGACACCTTCACAAGAAAGACCGCCGTGAACCCCACCCCCACCCACACGCCCCAGGCTGACGGCTCGTCCCCCACCCAGCAGCTCGCCGGCCCACTCGTCGTCGAACAGTCCACCGTGCCGCGCCAGATGACGGCACCGCACGACGAGTGCCGCACCCCGAAGTCCTCGGCCACCGGCAGGGCGGCGGCCGACCCGCTCGACCACCAGGACCCGCTGCGGGCCGCCGACGCGGCGGGCACGGAGAACCTGCTGCGCTGCTGGGTCCGGGAAACCGGCCTGTCCGGGCCGGACGGGCGCACACTCCGCATCCCCCTCCCCGCCAGCGGCACGGCCCTGCTCGTCCCCGTCCTCTACTGGTCGGCCACGGGCTGGCACCGCTTCGGTGCGCCCGTCCTGGAGGGGGCGCCCGAAGGCGCACCGCCCGCCGACGCCGTCACGATCGCCGCGCTGCTGGGCCGCGAGGCCGGCCGCGACGAGGGGGCCGACATGGTGGCCCGGGTCGCCGATTCGGTACGGCGTACCGCCGGATTCATCGCCGAGCGGCGCCGCGCCCCCCACGCCCCGGCCGAAGCGGACCTCTTCCTCACCGCGGAGCAGTCGCTTCTGCTCGGCCATCCGCAGCACCCCACCCCCAAGAGCCGCGAAGGGCTCTCCGAAGCCGAATCGCGCCTCTACTCGCCCGAGTCGCACGGCTCCTTCGCGCTGAACTGGATGGCTGTCGACCGGTCCGTCCTGGCCACCGACTCCGCCTGGACCGACGGAGGCCGCCCGGTCCCGGCCACGGAGCTGATCACCGCCCACGCCCAGGGACTGGACCTTCCCGACGACACCGCACCGATTCCGCTCCACCCCTGGCAGGCCCGCGAACTGCGCCACCGTCCCGAAGTGGCCGCCCTGCTCGACGCCGGACTCCTCCAGGACCTGGGACCGCACGGCGAACGCTGGCACCCCACCTCCTCCGTCCGCACCGTGCACCGGCCCGGCGCCCAGGTGATGCTCAAGCTCTCCCTCGGCGTCCGCATCACCAACTCCCGCCGAGAGAACCTCCGCAAGGAACTCCACCGCGGAGTGGAGGTCCACCGGCTGCTCCGCAGCGGGCTCGCCACGCAGTGGCACGCCGCCCATCCGGGCTTCGACATCGTCCGCGACCCCGCCTGGCTCGCCGTCGACGGCCCGGACGGCGAACCCGTCCAGGGACTCGACGTGGTGCTCCGCCACAATCCGTTCGGGCCGCTCGACGACGCGGTCTGCATCGCGGCCCTGACCTCTGCCCGCCCGTGGCCGGGCAGGTCGGGCATGCACTCACGCCTCGCCGGGATCGTTCACTCCCTGGCCGTCACCACCGGACGGACCGTGGGCGCGGTTGCCACAGAGTGGTTCCTGCGCTATCTGGACCGCGTGGTGGGCCCCGTGCTCTGGCTCGACGCCCACGCGGGCGTCGCCCTCGAAGCCCACCAGCAGAACACCCTGGTCCTGCTCGACCCCGAGGGCTGGCCCGTAGGCGGCCGGTACCGCGACAACCAGGGCTACTACTTCCGCGAGTCCCACCGCGCGGCGCTGGATCACCGGCTCGCCGGCATCGGATCGGTCAGCGACACCTTCGTCTCCGACGAGGTCACCGATGAACGCTTCGCCTACTACCTCGGCATCAACAATGTGTTCGGCCTGATCGGAGCGTTCGGCGCCCAGCACCTCGCCGACGAACGCGTACTCGTCGCGGCCTTCCGCCGGTTCCTCGGCCCGGCCGCCGCCATGGGCTCCCCGCTCCCCACGCACCTGCTGGAAATGACCCACCTGCGGTGCAAGGCCAACCTGCTGACCCGGATGCACGGCCTGGACGAACTGGTCGGCCCGGTCGACACCCAGTCCGTCTACGTGACCATTGCCAACCCCCTGTGTGCCTGAAGGAACATGGTTACCGCCTGAACCGCCGAGAGGAGAGCGACACTGTGGCTCCCGCCGATGCGCACACCGACGCCGGGACCGGCCATGCCCCGCAGGCCGACACAGGCGCCGAGGACACCCTGGACCTGGAGCTCTCCGAAGAAATCCTCGCGCTGTTCGGGGAGGACCCCCCGGACACCGCGTCACCCGTCCCGGGCGGCGCGGGCCCGGCGGCGCGCGCCCGCCCGGCCGTCAGCAGGGCGGCCGCCTCCGACCTGCTCGACCACCCGGCCGACTGGCGACCGGTCACCACCCCGGCCGGGGTCTTCCAACTCGTCCCCGTACGGCTCGAACGCGATCTCGCCGTAGTGACCCGCTGGATGAACGACCCGGCCGTCGCGGCCTTCTGGGAGCTCGCCGGACCGGAAGCCGTCACGGCCGCCCATCTGCGCCCCCAGTTGGAGGGCGACGGGCGCAGCGTCCCCTGCCTCGGCGTGCTGGCCGGCATCCCCATGAGCTACTGGGAGATCTACCGGGCCGATCTCGACCCGCTGGCACGCCACTACCCGGCCCGTCCGCAGGACACCGGAATCCACCTGCTCATCGGTGGTGTGCACAACCGCGGACACGGCGTCGGCACCACCCTGTTGCGGGCCGTCGCCGACCTCGTGCTCGACAACCGCCCCCGGTGCGCACGCGTTGTCGCCGAGCCCGATCTGCGCAACACCCCGTCCGTCTCAGCATTTCTGAGTGCCGGTTTCCGCTTCTCCGCAGAACTCGAACTTCCCGAAAAAAGGGCCGCCCTGATGGTCCGCGAACGAATCCATCGTGCCCAACTGTGAACGAACGGCTGCCTCATTCACCCCACTCGAACCCCATCGGTTCCGTCCCGAGGAGTCCCCGTGCCGAAATATCCCGCGAGCCATGATTCAGCGGAGTCCGCCGAGCTGCTCAGTACGCCAGAACTGAACCGGACGGTCTGGGACCGAGCCGCCGCCCGACTGCTCGCGAAGATGCTCGGCCAATTCGCCTACGAAGAAGTCATCGAACCGGTCGCGCAGGCCGGCGGAGACGATACGTACACCCTCGCACTCGACGACGGGAAAACCCTCGTCTTCCGGGCCCGGCGGGGAGTGTACGGAAGCTGGCGCGTCGTCCCGGACTCGATTCTGGAAATGCCGGGGAGCGCGCCCGGGACGCCGGACGGCGCGAGGCCCGACGGCGGCCCGGCCACCGAGCCGGGCGCCGGGGCCGTGCCCTTCGGCGACCCGCTCCAGTTCCTCGTCCGCGCCCACCGCCGCCTCGACATCGACGGCGCCACCCTCGGACACCTCATCCGCGAGATCACCACCACCCTCACCGCCGACGCCCGGCTCGACCACACCGCGCTCCCCGCCGCCCGCCTGGCCGAACTCGACTACGCCGAGCTGGAAGGCCACCAGACCGGCCACCCCTGGCTCGTCGCCAACAAAGGACGCCTCGGGTTCTCCGCCGCCGACGCCGCCCGCCACACCCCCGAGGCCCGCAGGCCCCTCACGCTGCCGTGGATCGCGGTCTCCACGAGGATCGCCGCCTACCGCGGGGTGGCCGCCCTGGCTGGCCCGGAGCGGCTGTACGCGCAGGAGCTCGACCCGACGGTCCGCGACTCCTTCGCCGCCGCGCTCCGTACCCGCGGCCTCGATCCCGACAGCTACCTCTTCCTTCCCGTGCACCCCTGGCAGTGGGACGAATGGATCGTTCCGGTCTTCGCCCCCGCCATCGCCGCCGGTGACATCGTCGCGCTCCACCCCGACCCGGACCTCAGGCTGCCGCAGCAGTCCATCCGCACCTTCAGCAATGTGGCCCGCCCCGACCGGCACACCGTCAAGCTGCCGCTGTCGGTCCTCAACACGCTGGTCTGGCGCGGACTGCCCACCGAACGCACCCTCGCGGCCCCCGCCGTCACCGCCTGGGTCCACGGCCTGCGCGACCAGGACGCTTTCCTGCGCGACACCTGCCGGGTCATCCTGCTCGGCGAAGTGGCCTCGGTGACGGTCGAGCATCCGCTCTACGACCACCTTCCCGAGGCCCCGTACCAGTTCAAGGAGATCCTCGGCGCGATCTGGCGCGAACCCGTCCAGCCGCGCCTCGCACCCGGCGAGCGGGCCCGCACCCTCGCCTCGCTGCTCCACACCGATCCGCGGGGCCACGCCTTCACGGCCGAGCTCGTCGCCCGCTCCGGGCTGACCCCCACCGTCTGGCTGACGCACCTCTTCGCCGCGCTGCTGCCGCCGCTGCTGCACTTCCTCTACCGGTACGGCACGGTCTTCTCCCCGCACGGCGAGAACGCCATCGTGGTCTTCGACGACCGGGACGTACCGGTGCGCCTGGCGATCAAGGACTTCGTCGACGACGTGAACATCAGCGCCCGCCCGCTGCCGGAGCACGAGTCGATGCCCGAGGACGTCCGCCGGATCCTGCTCACCGAGGAACCCTCCTTCCTCACACAGTTCATCCACTCCGGGCTGTTCATCGGGGTGTTCCGCTTCCTCTCCCCGTTGTGCGAGGAACAGCTGGGGGTTCCGGAGGCCGATTTCTGGTCACTCGTCCGGGCCGAGATCCTGCGCCATCACGCCCGCTTTCCCGAGCTCAAGGAGCGGTTCGAGATGTTCGACCTGCTGACACCCCGCATCGAGCGACTCTGTCTGAACCGCAACCGCCTGCACGTCGACGGATACCGGGACCGCCCCAAGCGCCCGCACGCGGCCATCCACGGGACCGTTCCCAACCCGCTCCACCCCGCCGCCGGTGTCCGGGAGTGACCCTGTTGTCAGTGACGCCCCGTACGCTGGTCGGGCTATGACGAAGCCATCCCTCCCCGAGCTCCTGCACGCCGCCGTGACCGCCGTCGGCGGTACGGAACGACCTGGTCAGGCCGCCATGGCCGAGGCCGTCGCAGCGGCCGTCGACGACAATTCGCATCTGCTCGTCCAGGCCGGCACCGGCACGGGCAAGTCCCTCGGCTACCTGGTGCCCGCGCTGGCGCACGGGGAGCGGGTCGTGGTGGCCACGGCGACGCTGGCGCTCCAGCGCCAGCTCGTGGAGCGCGATCTTCCGCGCACGGTCGACGCCCTGCATCCGCTGCTGCGCCGACGCCCCGATTTCGCCATGCTCAAGGGGCGGTCCAACTACCTCTGTCTGCACCGGCTCCACGAAGGGGTGCCGCAGGACGAGGAGGAGGGGCTCTTCGACCAGTTCGAGGCCGCCGCCCCGTCGAGCAAGCTCGGTCAGGACCTGCTGCGGCTGCGGGACTGGTCGGACGACACCGAGTCCGGTGACCGCGACGACCTCACGCCCGGAGTCTCCGACCGTGCCTGGGCACAGGTCTCCGTCTCTTCCCGCGAATGCCTGGGCGCCAGCAAGTGCGCGTACGGCGCGGAGTGCTTCGCCGAACTCGCCCGGGAGCGGGCCAAGCTCGCCGATGTCGTCGTCACCAATCACGCCCTCCTCGCCATCGACGCCATCGAAGGCGCGCCGGTGCTCCCGCAGCACGAGGTGCTGATCGTCGACGAGGCCCATGAGCTGGTCTCCAGGGTCACCGGAGTGGCCACCGGCGAGCTCACCCCCGGCCAGGTCAACAGGGCGGTGCGCCGGGCGGCGAAGCTGGTCAACGAGAAGGCCGCCGACGCGCTGCAGAGCGCGTCGGAGGGTTTCGAACGGGTCATGGAGCTGGCGCTCCCCGGCCGTCTGGAAGAGGTCCCCGAGGACCTCGGCTATGCACTGCTGGCTCTGCGCGACGCCGCGCGCAACGTGATCTCGGCCCTGGGCGCCACGCGCGACAAGTCCGTGCAGGACGAGGACGCCGTGCGCAAGCAGGCCCTGGCAGCGGTGGAGACGATCCACGGCGTCGCCGAGCGGATCACCCAGGGCTCGGAGTACGACGTCGTCTGGTACGAGCGCCATGACCGCTTCGGCGCCTCCCTGCGGGTCGCACCGCTCTCCGTCTCGGGACTGCTGCGGGAGAAGCTCTTCACCGAGCGGTCCGTCGTCCTGACCTCGGCCACGCTCAAACTCGGCGGGGATTTCAACGGGGTGGGGGCCTCGCTCGGCCTGGCTCCCGAAGGCACCGCGGGCGATGACCTTCCGCAGTGGAAGGGGCTCGACGTCGGCTCGCCGTTCGACTACCCGAAGCAGGGCATCCTGTACGTCGCCAGGCATCTGGCCACACCGGGGCGGGAGAGCTCCCGCACCGACATGCTGGACGAGCTCGCCGAGCTGGTGGAGGCGGCGGGCGGGCGCACCCTCGGGCTGTTCTCCTCGATGCGGGCGGCTCAGGCCGCCGCGGAGGAGCTGCGCGGCAGGCTGGACAAGCCGATCCTGTTGCAGGGCGAGGAGACGCTGGGCGAGCTGATCAAGAACTTCGCCGCCGACCCCGAGACCTGCCTCTTCGGCACGCTGTCGCTCTGGCAGGGCGTCGATGTGCCGGGCGCCAGCTGCCAGCTGGTGATCATGGACCGGATCCCGTTCCCCCGCCCCGACGATCCGCTGATGAGCGCACGCCAGAAGGCGGTCGAGGAGGCGGGTGGCAATGGATTCATGGCCGTCGCGGCGACGCACGCCGCGCTGCTGATGGCCCAGGGAGCGGGCCGGCTGGTCCGGGCCACGGGCGACAAGGGCGTAGTCGCCGTGCTCGATCCGCGCCTGGCCAACGCCCGGTACGGCAGCTATCTCCGGGCCTCGCTGCCCGACTTCTGGTACACCACCGACCGGAACCAGGCGCGCCGCTCACTCGCGGCGATCGACGCGGCGGCCAAGGCCGACGGCAAGTAGTCGGGTGCCCGGCTCCGCCTCGGATGCCTGACGGCACGGGCAGGACCCCGGGATCGGCGCAGTGGATCCCGGGGCCCGGTCGGAGACGGCGGGTTTCACACCCGCCGCAGCACGGCCACCACCTTGCCGAGGATGGTCGCCTCGTCGCCCGGGATCGGCTGGTACGCGGAGTTGTGCGGGAGCAGCCAGACATGGCCGTCCTCCCGCTTGAAGCGCTTGACCGTGGCCTCGCCGTCCAGCATGGCCGCCACGATGTCGCCGTTCTCCGCGACGGGCTGGCGGCGCACGGTGACCCAGTCGCCGTCGCAGATCGCCGCCTCGATCATCGAGTCACCGACGACCTTGAGCACGAACAGCTCGCCGTCACCGACGAGCTGGCGGGGGAGCGGGAAGACGTCCTCGACCGACTCCTCGGCGAGGATCGGGCCGCCGGCGGCGATCCGGCCGACCAGCGGCACGTACGACGCCGCGGGCTTGCCGGTCGTGTCGGTGGGCTGCGAACTGGGCTGGTCCGAACCTCGGACCTCGTACGCCCGCGGGCGGTGCGGGTCGCGGCGCAGGAAACCCTTCCGCTCCAGGGCCATCAGCTGATGGGCGACGGAGGACGTGCTGGACAGCCCCACCGCCTGACCGATCTCCCGCATCGAAGGCGGATAACCACGCCGCTGCACGGAATCCCGGATCACCTCGATCACCCGCCGCTGCCGGTCCGTGAGCCCCGAGCTGTCCGCCCGGATTCCAGGAGGTCGGCCGGGCAATGAGCGCGCTGGGCGCGGCTCTGGCCCCTCCATGTTCGTGACTGAGTCATTCATGGCATGCACCGGCTCGAATCGGCTCTGGGAGCGGTCCTGGGCAGTGATGGTGGCACTGTCAGCGGTGGTGGTCACGTCGGCCCCTCTCGAATGGTCTCCCTAGCTGGACAACGGTAGTAGCTTTCGAAAGGTTGCGCCAAACACACGTTCGAGTGAAAAACGAATAAAAGTCTGCCGCGTGTTCTCTGCCGGGTGTATGTGCGATGCCTGGGGGTTCGGACCGGACCGTGATCCGGTTTTTCACCGTAGTGGCCGTCGGTGCGGCACTGCCGTGCGGGGTGTCCGTCGGGCCGTTGTTCGAGTCCGACAGCCGGGGCCCCGTAATCCTGGTGGCCGGACCGTTCCCGTAACCTCGTACACGGCCGTACGCTGCCTGCCGGTCGCTCGTGATGCGCGACACGCGGTAGGGCCGAATGCGCACCCAAACCCAAGATCTAGTGGTTGGATTGTTCCAGCCACCCAGAAGTTGTGGTCCCTGGTCCGCCGGGGGTGTGGCCATCGCCTATGCTTGTGACAGCTTCGAGGGGCCCCGGCGGGCCCTGGAGAGGCTATTCAGTCGTGCTGTGAAGGAGGGTTGGGAGCCATGCACTGCCCCTTCTGCAGGCACCCCGACAGCCGGGTCGTCGACAGTCGCACCACCGACGACGGCACGTCGATCCGACGCCGCCGCCAGTGCCCCGACTGCTCCCGCCGTTTCACGACGGTGGAGACCTGTTCGCTGATGGTGGTGAAGCGCAGCGGCGTGACCGAACCCTTCAGCCGCACCAAGGTCATCTCGGGTGTGCGCAAGGCGTGCCAGGGGCGGCCGGTCACCGAGGACGCCCTCGCCAAGCTCGGCCAGCGGGTCGAGGAGGCGGTGCGCGCCACCGGCAGTGCCGAGCTGACCACTCACGACGTGGGCCTGGCGATCCTCGGCCCCCTGCAGGAACTCGACCTCGTCGCGTACCTGCGCTTCGCGTCCGTGTACCGGGCGTTCGACACACTCGAAGACTTCGAGGCCGCCATCGCGGAACTCCGTGAGCGGCGGCCACGCGTGGAAGAACGCGGGAGGGGCGAGATCCTTGAGGTCTCCGTTCCCGCCGTCGCCGCCGACTGATCGGCACCGGCCGACCGACACGGTTCCTTGGATCGGCGGCCGGGCGGCTTCAAGACCTGCTCCGGGCGCTCTGCGTGGCGTCCGAGGCATCAGAGACAGACTGTGCCCCGGGAAGTTCTGGGCACTTCAGGGTGTTTTTGCCCACATATGGGAGGCGGCATGACAGAGACGGCGAGCGGCCCGGCACGAGGTTCCCGAGCCAAGGGAGCCAAGTCGAGCAAGGGTCTGCGTATCGAGCGCATCCACACCACCCCCGGCGTACATCCGTACGACGAGGTGGCGTGGGAGCGCCGTGACGTCGTCATGACCAACTGGCGCGACGGCTCGATCAACTTCGAGCAGCGTGGCGTCGAGTTCCCCGACTTCTGGTCGGTGAACGCGGTCAACATCGTCACCAGCAAGTACTTCCGCGGGGCCGTCGGCACCCCGCAGCGCGAGACCGGTCTGCGACAGCTGATCGACCGGATCGTGAAGACGTACCGCAAAGCCGGTGAGGACCACGGCTACTTCGCCTCTCCCGCGGACGCCGAGATCTTCGAGCACGAGCTGGCATACGCCCTCCTGCACCAGATCTTCAGCTTCAACTCGCCGGTCTGGTTCAACGTCGGAACGCCCCAGCCGCAGCAGGTCTCCGCCTGCTTCATCCTGTCCGTCGACGACTCCATGGAGTCGATCCTCGACTGGTACAAGGAAGAGGGCATGATCTTCAAGGGCGGTTCCGGCGCCGGCCTGAACCTCTCCCGTATCCGCTCCTCCAAGGAGTTGCTCTCCTCCGGTGGCAACGCCTCCGGTCCGGTCTCCTTCATGCGCGGTGCAGACGCCTCCGCCGGAACGATCAAGTCCGGTGGTGCCACCCGGCGCGCGGCCAAGATGGTCATCCTCGACGTCGACCACCCCGACATCGAGAACTTCATCGAGACCAAGGTGAAGGAGGAGGAGAAGATCCGCGCCCTGCGCGACGCGGGCTTCGACATGGACCTGGGCGGCGACGACATCACGTCCGTCCAGTACCAGAACGCCAACAACTCGGTCCGCGTGAACGACGAGTTCATGAAGGCCGTCGAGTCCGGCGGCAAGTTCGGGCTGCGTGCCCGGATGACCGGTGACGTCATCGAAGAGGTCGAGGCCCAGTCCCTCTTCCGCAAGATGGCCGAGGCGGCCTGGGCCTGCGCCGACCCGGGCATCCAGTACGACGACACCATCAACGCCTGGCACACCTGCCCGGAGTCCGGCCGGATCAACGGCTCGAACCCGTGCTCCGAGTACATGCACCTGGACAACACCTCGTGCAACCTCGCCTCGCTGAACCTGATGAAGTTCCTCAAGGACGACGGCAAGGGCAACCAGTCCTTCGAGTCCGAGCGCTTCGCCAAGGTCGTCGAGCTGGTCATCACCGCGATGGACATCTCCATCTGCTTCGCGGACTTCCCGACCCAGAAGATCGGCGAGAACACCCGCGCCTTCCGCCAGCTCGGCATCGGTTACGCCAACCTCGGCGCCCTGCTGATGGCGACCGGCCACGCCTACGACAGCGACGGCGGTCGCGCCCTCGCCGGTGCCGTCACCTCGCTGATGACCGGCACCTCGTACAAGCGCTCCGCCGAGCTCGCCGCGGTCGTCGGCCCGTACGACGGCTACGCCCGCAACGCCGAGCCGCACCAGCGCGTCATGAAGCAGCACGCCGACGCCAACGCCGCGGCCGTCCACATGGACGACCTGGACAACCCGATCTGGGCCGCCGCGACGGAGGCCTGGCAGGACGTGATCCGGCTCGGCGCGAAGAACGGTTTCCGCAACGCGCAGGCCTCGGTCATCGCGCCCACCGGCACCATCGGCCTCGCGATGTCCTGCGACACCACCGGCCTCGAGCCCGACCTCGCCCTGGTCAAGTTCAAGAAGCTGGTCGGCGGCGGCTCGATGCAGATCGTCAACGGCACCGTCCCGCAGGCCCTCCGCCGCCTGGGCTACCAGGAGGAGCAGATCGAGGCGATCGTCGCCCACATCGCCGAGCACGGCAATGTGATCGACGCCCCCGGCCTGAAGACCGAGCACTACGAGGTCTTCGACTGCGCGATGGGCGAGCGTTCCATCTCAGCGATGGGTCACGTGCGCATGATGGCCGCGATCCAGCCGTGGATCTCCGGCGCGCTTTCCAAGACGGTGAACCTGCCGGAGACGGCCACCGTCGAGGACGTCGAAGAGGTCTACTTCGAGGCGTGGAAGATGGGCGTCAAGGCGCTCGCGATCTACCGCGACAACTGCAAGGTCGGCCAGCCCCTCTCCGCGAAGACCAAGGAGAAGGAGGCGGTCACCGCCAAGGCCGAGGAGACCATTCGTACCGCGGTCGAGAAGGTCGTCGAGTACCGCCCGGTCCGCAAGCGCCTCCCCAAGGGCCGTCCAGGCATCACCACCTCCTTCACGGTGGGCGGCGCCGAGGGCTACATGACCGCCAACTCCTACCCCGACGACGGTCTCGGCGAGGTCTTCCTGAAGATGTCCAAGCAGGGCTCCACCCTCGCGGGCATGATGGACGCCTTCTCCATCGCCGTCTCGGTCGGCCTGCAGTACGGCGTCCCGCTGGAGACGTACGTCTCGAAGTTCACCAACATGCGCTTCGAGCCGGCCGGCATGACGGACGACCCGGACGTGCGGATGGCGCAGTCGATCGTCGACTACATCTTCCGCCGCCTCGCGCTGGACTTCCTGCCGTTCGAGACCCGCTCGGCGCTCGGAATCCACTCGGCCGAGGAGCGTCAGCGCCACCTCGACACGGGTTCGTACGAGCCCTCCCTCGAGGACGAGGAGCTGGACGTCGAGACCCTGGCCCAGTCCGCCCCGGTGCGGACGGAGCCGCTGAAGGCGGTGGCCGCGGTGCAGGAGGCGGAGAAGCCCGCACCGAAGACCGCGCACACCTCGGCGGAGCTCGTCGAGATGCAGCTCGGCATCAGCGCGGACGCGCCGCTCTGCTTCTCCTGCGGTACGAAGATGCAGCGCGCCGGATCCTGCTACATCTGCGAAGGCTGCGGCTCGACCAGCGGTTGCAGCTGACCGGCAGCGCGACCGCGCCGGACACACCGTTGCGCACGGTGTGTCCGGGTGGCTGAACCACAGCTCGGGAGGGCGTCGACTTCTGGTCGGCGCCCTTCCGGCGTGTCCCGCGCGCGAGTCCTCCGGGCGAGGACCGGTTCGGGTGCGGCGGCTCCTGCGGTGTGGCACCATCTCGCAGATGACCAGCAGACCCGACGAGGCACAGCGCCTGAGCGACCTTGCGCTTCTGCGTCGCGTTCGTGACCGGATGGACCGGGAGTTCGACCAGCCGCTGGACGTCGAGGCGCTCGCCCGTGGCGTGCACATGTCGGCGGGGCACCTGAGCCGTGCGTTCCGGCAGGCGTACGGCGAGTCTCCGTACGGCTACCTGATGACCCGGCGCATCGAGCGTGCGATGGCGCTGCTGCGGCGCGGTGATCTCAGCGTCACCGAGGTCTGTTTCACGGTCGGCTGCTCGTCGCTGGGCACCTTCAGCACACGCTTCACCGAGCTGGTCGGCATGCCGCCCAGCGCCTACCGCCGCGAGGCGGCGCGGGCCACCGCGGGCCTGCCGTCCTGCGTCGCGAAGCAGGTGACCAGACCGATCAGGAATCGAGAAGCGCGGCCCCCGGGCCACGATTAGCGTGACGCTCATGGACCTCACGATTCACACGAGCTTCCTTCCGCACGACGACCCGGACGCCGCGCTGGCCTTCTACCGCGACATCCTGGGCTTCGAGATCCGCAACGACGTCGGGTTCGGCGGGATGCGCTGGATCACGGTCGGCCCCACCGGTCAGCCCGGCACGTCGATCGTCCTGCACCCGCCGGCCGCCGACCCCGGCATCACCGAGGACGAGCGCCGTACCATCACCGAGATGATGGCCAAGGGCACGTACGCCATCATCACCCTGGCCACCCCCGACCTCGACTCCACGTTCGACCGGCTGCAGGCCGGCGGCGCCGAGGTCGTCCAGGAGCCGACCGAGCAGCCGTACGGGATCCGAGACTGCGCCTTCCGCGATCCCGCGGGTAACCTCCTCCGCATCAACGAGGTGCGTTGAACCGTCCGGCGATCACAGCCACGACCCGCACATGAGCCGCTGCGGGAAGCCTGTGACGGAACCAGTGACGAAGCCGGTGCGATCCGGTCTCAGCAGGCTTTGCCCGATGACGCACCGCTGATATCGACCCGGGCGACGCAGACGGAGACCGCCACGGCGGCTCCGCGACGCACCGCTGACATTGACCCAGGCGACGCAGACGGAGACCGCCACCGCGGCTCCGCCCGACAGATGGAGACACGATGAGCATGGCCAAGAGGACGGACCCGCAGTCGCCTGCGCCGCACGCCGCCGACAGCCACGACCTGATCCGCGTGCACGGCGCGCGGGTCAACAACCTCAAGGACGTCAGCATCGAGATCCCGAAGCGCCGGCTGACGGTGTTCAGCGGGGTCTCCGGTTCGGGCAAGAGCTCGCTGGTGTTCGGCACCATCGCCGCGGAGTCGCAGCGGCTGATCAACGAGACGTACAGCGCCTTCGTGCAGGGCTTCATGCCGACCCTCGCGCGGCCCGAGGTCGATGTGCTCGACGGTCTGACCACCGTGATCACTGTCGACCAGCAGCGTCTCGGCGCCGACCCCCGGTCCACGGTCGGCACCGCCACCGACGCCAACGCGATGCTGCGCATCCTCTTCAGCCGGCTGGGCAAGCCGTACATCGGCTCGCCCCAGGCGTTCTCCTTCAACGTCGCCTCGGTCCAGGCGAGCGGCGCGTTCAAGGTCGACCGCGGCGCCGACCGGACCAGGACCGTCAAGCGGACCTTCACCCGCACCGGCGGCATGTGCACGCGCTGCGAAGGCCGGGGCACGGTCTCGGACATCGACCTCACCCAGCTCTACGACGACTCCAAGTCGCTCTCCGAGGGCGCGTTCACCATCCCCGGCTGGAAGTCGGACAGCTTCTGGACCGTGCGGGTCTACGCCGAGTCCGGACTCCTGGACCCGGACAAGCCGATCCGCAAGTTCACCAAGAAGGAGATGCAGGACTTCCTCTACCGGGAGCCGACCAAGGTGAAGGTCGAGGGGGTCAACCTCACCTACGAGGGTCTGGTCCCCAAGATCCAGAAGTCGTTCCTGTCCAAGGACAAGGAGGCGTTGCAGCCGCACATCCGGGAGTTCGTGGAGCGGGCGGTCACCTTCACCACCTGCCCCGACTGCGAAGGCAGCCGGCTCAGCGCCGAGGCCCGGTCGTCGAAGATCGGGAAGCTGAGCATCGCCGACGCCTGCGCGATGCAGATCAGCGACCTTGCGGAGTGGGTGCGCGGCCTCGCCGATCCGTCGGTGGCCCCGCTGCTCGCCGCGCTGCAGCGGACTCTCGACTCGTTCGTGGAGATCGGTCTCGGCTACCTCTCGCTCGACCGGCCGTCGGGCACGCTGTCGGGCGGCGAGGCGCAGCGCGTCAAGATGATCCGCCACCTCGGCTCCTCGCTCACCGATGTCACCTATGTCTTCGACGAGCCCACCATCGGCCTGCACCCCCATGACATCCAGCGGATGAACGACCTGCTGCTGCGGCTGCGCGACAAGGGCAACACGGTGCTCGTCGTGGAACACAAGCCGCAGACGATCGCGATCGCCGACCACGTCGTCGACCTCGGCCCCGGGGCGGGCACGGGTGGCGGCACCGTCTGCTTCGAGGGCACCGTGGAAGGGCTGCGCGCCGGCGACACCGTCACCGGTCGCCATCTCGACGACCGGGCGGCCGTCAAGGAGACGGTGCGCAAGCCCACCGGGGCCCTGGAGATCCGGGGCGCGAGGGCACACAACCTGCAGGGCGTCGACGTCGACATCCCGCTCGGCGTGCTGACCGTCGTCACCGGCGTCGCGGGTTCGGGCAAGAGCTCGCTGGTGCACGGGTCGGTTCCCGCGGGCGCGGATGTGGTCTCGGTCGACCAGGGCGCCATCCGCGGTTCGCGGCGGAGCAACCCGGCGACGTACACCGGGCTGCTCGACCCGATCCGCAAGGCGTTCGCAAAGGCCAACGGTGTGAAGCCGGCGCTGTTCAGTCCCAACTCCGAGGGCGCCTGCCCGACGTGCAACGGCGCCGGTGTGATCTACACCGATCTGGCGATGATGGCGGGCGTCGCGACCATCTGCGAGGAGTGCGAGGGGAAGCGGTTCCAGGCGTCGGTGCTCGACCACCACTTCGGTGGCCGCGACATCAGCGAGGTGCTCGCGATGTCGGTGACCGAGGCGGAGGAGTTCTTCGGCGCCGGCGAGGCGCGCACACCGGCCGCGCACAGGATCCTGGAGCGGCTCGCCGACGTCGGCCTCGGCTACCTCAGCCTCGGCCAGCCGCTCACCACGTTGTCCGGCGGTGAGCGTCAGCGGCTGAAGCTGGCGACGCACATGGCCGACAAGGGCGGCGTGTACGTCCTGGACGAGCCGACCACCGGCCTCCACCTCGCCGACGTCGAGCAACTGCTCGGTCTGCTGGACCGGCTCGTCGACTCCGGAAAGTCCGTCATCGTCGTCGAGCACCACCAGGCGGTCATGGCGCACGCCGACTGGATCATCGACCTGGGCCCCGGCGCCGGTCACGACGGCGGCCGGATCGTCTTCGAGGGCACCCCCGCCGACCTCGTGGCCGCCCGCTCCACCCTCACGGGCGAGCACCTCGCGGCGTACGTCGGCTCCTGACCGACGGGCCTCGCGGCCTGCACCGGCTCCTGACCGGGGCCTCGCGCGGACGTGCGACACGACTGCGCGAGGCCCTAACGGGACGTGCGCCCACAGCACTTGGGCGGACCGCGGCGTGTCACGCGCCGGGCGTACGGTTCCCCATCGTCGCGGCGAACGAATCGGGGTCGCCGTCGAAGCCCCGAACCGTACCGTGGAACTCCCAGACCCCGGAGGCGCCCCGGACGAACTCGGCCACGGTCGCCGCGGTCGCGGCGCCCACCGCGGAGAAGTCGTCCTCCGCCAGGCTCGTGTATCCCTCCCGGACCTGAACCGCGGTGTTCGCTATCTCGGCGAAGGTCTTGTGACCGTCGCGCTGCTGGATGGCCACCCCGACGAGCACCCGCGAGTACGAGGTCGACAGCCGGTTCAGTTCCAGCGTCATCACCTCGTCGAAGCCGAAGCCCTGCCCGGTCCGGCTGTCGCGGTCGAGGATGATGGTGCCGTCCGGCGACCGGCTGTCGAAGTGCACGAGGTAGGCAGGGCTGCCGTACGGCGCTTCGGCGAGGTAGGTCGCCGCGATTATGTCGAGGTCATGGGGCGGGGCACCATGAGGGCTGGGATCCCATTTGAGTCTGACCTCGACCTTCTCGATGTCCTTGTTGGGTGTGCTCATCGGACTTGCCTCCCTGGCTTCCGCTGGGCCGTCGGGCCGTTCGCATCACCCGATCATGTCCGTAACCGACCGTGTATCCAACCGGCTTGGATTTCGGCGATGGAATCGGGCCATCGGACCTCCGGGCATGGGGACGCAGGTGCACGGGGGCATCGGACCGCCGTACCGGCTCAGTGCGGTATGCGGCTCGGCGGTCGCTGCCGCACCTCGTCGCGGAAGTCCTCGATGGCGCTGCTGACCTGACGGATCAGATGGGTGTCCTCGATGCGGTCGAGATAGCGGCAGTTGCGGGCCACCCCCTCCTGCTGGCCAGATCCTCCTCCGGGGTGCCGAGGCCGGACTCGTCGCCGCGCATCAGGATGTCCGTACCGCCGTCGACCAGGACGACCGCGTCGATGTCGCACTTCTCGATCAACGCCAGGTAGGCCGCGCGAAGCGGCTGTACGCCGACCAGGGAGAAGGCGTGGACCGTGCTCGGGTAGCCGTGCAGATCGAGCCACTGGGAGAGCGTCCGTTCCGGGAAGTACACCTGGTGGAGGGCCGTTTCGGGGGTGATGGCGGCGACGTCCGGGGCGAGCCAGGAGTCGAGAGGCAGTCCTTCGAGGGCGCTGAACGAAAGATTGGCCAGCCGTACCTGCTTGCCCTGGTGGAACAGGGAGAGCGCGAGGGGGAGTCCGGCGTAGATGTCGAAGCCGCCGCCGGCCCCCGCGACGAGGACACGTTCCGCGGATTCGAGCCGTGCGAACAGTGGGTTGGTGTGCAGCTGGGCCATGGGGATCATTCTGCGGTCAACGACGGTCGCTCCGGGCGCACTCCACCGGACTCCGTGGGAGCGTGACTCGCGCCGCGCCGTGCACCGTACGATGGCGCGGTGCTGGTCAAGTGGATTCGTTGCACCGTGGTGGACCGTCGAGGTTTTGAACGGGGGCAGCGGAAGTGGGCGGAGCTGCCGGGTGAGCCCGGGTTCAGCGGTCAGGGCGGCGGGTGGAGCCGTGAGCGTCCGGACGTGGCGCACATCTTCGCCTTCTGGGAGAACCGCGTCTTCTACGACTCGTTCATGGCGCGCGCGCACGACGGCATGGCCGCCGCGCAGTCCGGTACCTACAGCGGTATCCAGGTCAAGCTGTTCGAGCACCGCTTCGATGTGAAGACGGGTTTCGAACCGCGCTTCACCGATGCGGATGTCGTCCGGGTGGCGCACAGCAAGGTGCGCGAGGACCGGGTGGAGCACTTCGCGCTGATGCAGGAGCGGGTGTGGAACCCGGCGATGGCCGGATCGCCCGGCATGTTGCGAGGGGTGTTCGGGGAAGCGCCGGGCGATGAGTTCCTCGTGTTGTCCATGTGGCAGTCGAGCGCGGAGCGTGGCAAGTACCGTGCGGGGAGCATCGAGCGGCTGTCGCAACGCACACAGATCGAGGACGATGTGGCGGAAGTGGCAGGCGATGTCGTGCAGTTGGAGCCGTCGTGGACGGTGTGACCGATGTGACCGGTGCGAGTGACGCGACCGGTGCGACTGTTGTGGTCGAGCGAGCGGCCTGACAGGACCGGCGTCAACGGGTGGCGCCGGAATGCTCCGCGGCGCACTCCACGGTGAAAAGCGGGGCAGCCGTGCTCCCCGGGCCGGTCAGGACGGCGTCACGGACCGCTGCCCGGGTATGCGCGGTTCCGCTCCCCGCGTGGCTGTGGTCGTCGGCCACCGTCCTGTCGGGGGAGGGCGTCGACCTGCGCCCGCAGGCGTTCCTGCGCAGATTCGACCTGGAACACACTTTTTCGGATGATCAAGCAGACGCTGGGCTGGACCCGTCCCAGGCTCCGCACCCCGGAGGCGGCGGACCGGTGGACCTGGCTGGTCATCGCGGCCCACACCCGGCTCCGCCTCGCCCGGCCGCTGACCTCCGCCGCCCCTGTGAGAAGCCGGCCGAGCCCGGCCGGCTCACACCCGCCCGGGTCCGCCGGGGGTTCAGGAACCTCCGCACCAGCTTGCCCTGCCCGGCCCGTGCGCCGAACCATCGCGGCCAGGCCCCGGTCGCCCGCTCGGCCCGAGGAACAAGCAGCCCGCCACCCGCTACGACGTGGGCAAGACCGTCAGACGCCCGGGCACCTTGATCGAACGTGATCAAGCCCGGCCGTGAGGCCATGATGTGGGTCTGTCAGTGGCGCCGGGCAGAATGCACTCCCGTGAGCCTCCACTACGAAGTCGTCTTCACGTGCTTCCTCCGGGACGACACGCCCGACACGGTCCTGGCAGCCCTTCGATGGCACCTCGGCCTGGCCCCCGGGCGCCCAGCAGAGCTCGACGCGCAGGAGCACTCGTATCCACTGCTCTCCCCGGATCCGGACAGTCGCCTGCCAGGAGGCGATTTCGTGTCCCTACGACGCCAGTCCCGAGGCTTCACGCCCGGTGGTGAGCTCCACGCATGGGGACTGTTCAGCCGCAACCTCTGGCTCGACGACATGATGGGTGACCTCTACACCGTCCTGGACCTGCTCGCACCCCACGTCGAAGAACCTGGCTACAGCGGGTACTTCCGGGAGGAGTTCGACACCGAGCCGACCGTCTTCATGTTCCGAGACGGCACCTTCGGGCCACTGAAACTCTGAATCCAGTTCGGTCCCTGAACGCCGAAAGGGTCAAAGAACGAGCTTAGGGTCGGTACATGGCACGACCGCAACGCATTGTCCTCGTCAGGCACGGGGAGTCCGAGGGCAACGCCGACGACACGGTGTACGAGCGCGAGCCGGACCATGCGCTGAGGCTCACCGCGACAGGGCTGAGGCAGGCCAGGGAGACGGGCGTGCGGCTGCGCGAGCTGTTCGGCGGCGAGCGGGTCAGCGTGTACGTCTCGCCCTACCGCCGCACCCACGAGACGTTCAGGTCCCTCGGCCTGGCCCTGGAGAACGTGCGGGTGCGCGAGGAGCCGCGGCTGCGCGAGCAGGACTGGGGAAACTGGCAGGACCATGACGACGTGCGCCTTCAGAAGGCGTACCGGGACGCGTACGGCCACTTCTTCTACCGCTTCGCGCAGGGGGAGTCCGGCGCCGACGTGTACGACAGGGTCGGGGCTTTCCTGGAGAGCCTGCACCGGAGTTTCGAAGCCCCCGACCATCCGGAGAACGTCCTGCTGGTCACGCACGGGCTGACCATGCGTTTGTTCTGCATGCGGTGGTTCCACTGGTCGGTCGCCGAGTTCGAGTCGCTGTCCAATCCGGGCAACGGGGAGACCCGCGCGCTGATACTCGGAGCGGACGGGCGCTACACCCTTGACCGGCCGTTCGAGCGCTGGCGTATCCCTGAGCCGTACGGCATCACCGGATAGAGTGGGAGGGCGATGACAACCGCTGACTCTGCTTCCGGCCAACGGGCCCTGCGCGCACTGGCCAGCCTGCGCGGGCTCTCCGTGGGCGACGCGCTGGGCTCCCAGTTCTTTGTGCCCGTCAACTATCCGCTGCTGAAGCGGCGCGAACTTCCGTCCGGCTCCTGGCAGTGGACGGACGACACCGAGATGGCGTGTTCGGTGCTGGCGGTGCTGGTGGAGCACGAGCGGATCGACCAGGACGCACTCGCCCGTTCCTTCGCCGATCACCATGACTTCGACCGTGGCTACGGCCCCGCCGTGAACCGGCTGCTCAGGCTGGTCAGGGAAGGCAGTGACTGGCGGGAGCTGGCGTCCGCGCTGTTCCAGGGTCAGGGGTCCTGGGGCAATGGCTCGTCGATGCGCATCGCGCCGCTCGGCGCCTGGTACGCGGACGATCCGGAGCAGGCCACCCACCAGGCCGAGATCTCCTCGTACACCACGCACCAGCACCGCGAGGCGGTCGTGGGCGCGATGGCTGTCGCAGCGGCAGCCTCACTGGCTGCGGCGACGACCGGGCCGCCCACCCCGGCGGAACTGCTCGACGGCGTGATCGCGCTCGTACCGCGCAGCGCCGTCGGCGCCGGGCTGCGCCGGGCACGGGACATGCTCGACTACTCGGACGCCGGGACGGTCGCAGCGGTCCTCGGCAACGGTCGGCGTACCAGTGCACATGACACCGTTCCGTTCGCGCTCTGGTCGGCGGCGCGGAGCCTAGGCGATTTCGAGCAGGCATTCTGGGTGACCGCCCAAGCGGGCGGCGACGTCGACACGACCTGCGCGATCGTCGGCGGGGTCGTCGCGGCGGGCAAGGCGGGCGCGCCACCGGCCGACTGGACGGCACGCACGGAGGAGCTGCCGGACTGGCTTCCGCGGCAAAACAGCGGCTCCTGAATCGCCGAGGGGACGGGCGCCGACCCCTGCCACCGGACTGTCACGGTACTGCCACAGCTCCTCCCCGCCCGGTTCGCGACAGCGAGCGGAAGCTACTCTTTCGGCCACGCCGCCGTCGATGATCATCCAAACGGGCGTGCGCCGAAAATGAGACGCCGGGGTGCCCCAGCCGCTGCCCTGCGGGCGGTGTGCGCGGACCTCGGTGGGGAGGGGTCCCATGTCCGATCACACGTCACGAACGCCCCGGCCGGCAGACGAACCCGAGCCGCCCGAACTGTCGGGGCAGGCCGGAACGTCCGAGCCGACCGCATGGTCGAAGGCTTCGCTGCCCGAGCCCCGGAGCACTGCTCCCGAGCCGCCGAAAGTGCCCGTCCACGCGCAGCAGGGCGGGCAACCGTACCCGCCCGACCCATGGCGGCAGGGCAGCTCTCAACAGGTCTCCGCGCTGTCGACACTGCGCCCGGCGGCGCCCGCCGCCATTCGTGGCGCGACGCTCTGCTGCGTCGTCGTCACGGCCGTGCTGAGCGCTCTGTTGCTGGGCGACGGTCTCGGTCCGAACGCGCTGATCGTCGCGGTCCCCGCAGCGCTCGGGGCATACTTCGCCGCCCGTACGGCCGGGCGCCGCCTCCGCCCGTGGACGGCCTTCTGGGCGGTCGGCGGACTGGCGCTCCTCGCCGTCCCGGCGCTGAGGGACGCCGGCTGGCCCGTCTTCCTGGCTGTGGTATCGGCCATCGCGCTGGGCTCGCTCGCCCTGCACGGCAGCCGCAGCTGGCTCGGGGTGTTCCTGGGCTCGCTCGGTCTGTTCAGCGCCATCGCGGACGGTCTGGCCTGGGGCGGTCGGGGCGTGCACGCGCTGACGGCGGGTTCCCGCGGCCGGCTGGGGGTCGTTCTGCGCAGCGTCGCGGTGGCGGTCGTGCTGCTCATCGTGTTCGGGGCACTGTTCGCGAGCGCCGATGCCGCCTTCGCCGATGTGCTCGGCGATCTGATGCCCGACGTATCGCTCACCGGCAGCCCGTGGCGGTTCCTCCTCTTCCTGGTCGGGCTGATCGGCGCGCTCGCCGCCGCGTACGCCGCAGCCGCTCCGATCCGCTGGGACGGCCTCACCGTCCGTCCGGGGAAGGCCCGCGGCCGGGTGGAGTGGGCACTGCCGCTCATCGTGCTGAATCTGCTGTTCGCCGTCTTCATCGCCGTTCAGCTCACCGTGCTGCTCGGCGGATACGACAAGGTGATGGCCGAGACCGATCTCAGCTACTCCGAGTACGCCCGGCAGGGCTTCTGGCAGCTTCTCTGGGCCACGGTCCTCACGCTGCTGGTGATCGCGCTCGCCCTGCGCTGGGCCCCTCGGGGAAAGAGCAGCGACCGCACTCTCGTCCGGACCGTGCTCGGCGTGCTGTGCCTGCTCACCCTGATCGTCGTGGCCTCCGCGCTGAGGCGGATGGACCTCTACGTCGACGCGTACGGCCTGACACGGCTGCGGATATCCGTGGCCGCCGTGGAGCTCTGGCTGGGGGTGGTGCTCGTCCTGATCATGGCCGCCGGGGTGTTCGGCGCCCGCATGCTGCCACGTGCCGTGGCCGCGAGCGCGGCCGTCGCCGTCCTCGCGTTCGGACTGATCTCGCCCGACGGGCTGATCGCGGAGCAGAACGTCCAGCGCTACCGCGACGACCACTCGATCGACGTCGCCTACCTCAAGGACCTCTCGGCCGACGCCGTACCGGCCCTGGACACACTGCCCGAACCACTGCGCTCCTGCGCGCTCCTGGGCATCGAACGGTCACTGCGCTCCGACGACGTTCCCTGGTACGCCACCAGCTGGGGCGAGGAACGGGCCCGCGACATCCTGAAGCGACACCCGGCCGATCCGACGCAGCCCTGCACCGGATCGCGTACGGGCATCGGGGGCAGCGACCGCGACATCGACGAAAGCGATCCGTACGACCCGTACTGAGCCGGTTCGGTACCTCCGTACCGAGCGAGTTCCAGTAACCCCCGTACCGAGCGAGTACTGACCGGGCCGAGCCACGCCCCCGTGGCCCGGCCCGCCGTACTCACCGGCCTCGGCGCCGCCCCCTCCGGGGCGCCCGGGATACGGAACATCGGCCTCCACGGCCGCGCCGCGAGTACGCGGCGGACCGACGGGCGCCCCGGGGTGTTGTCGGCCGCCCCATCGGCGTACGCTGACAGGCGCCATGCCGTACGAACCACCCACGCACACCGTCGAGCGCTCACTGCGCGCCACCACCGGTGCCAAGACCGTCGCCGGTGTCGATGAGGTCGGACGCGGAGCGTGGGCGGGACCGGTCACAGTGTGCGCGGCCGTCACCGGCCTTCGCAGACCTCCCGCCGGACTCACCGACTCCAAGCTGATCAGCCCCAAGCGCCGTGCGGAGCTCGCACCGTTGCTGGAGCGCTGGGTCACCGCGTTCGGTCTCGGCGACGCCTCTCCAAAGGAGATCGACGAGCTCGGGATGACGGCCGCGCTGCGCCTTGCCGCCGTACGCGCCCTCGAAGCCCTGCCGGTGCGGCCGGACGCGGTGATACTCGACGGCAAGCACGACTACCTGGGACAGCCCTGGCAGGTCCGCACCGTGATCAAGGGCGACCAGTCCTGTATCGCGGTCGCGGCCGCTTCGGTGATCGCGAAGGTCCACCGGGACGGGATGATGGCCGAACTGGGCGCGGATTCCGGCGAGTACGCCGCATTCGCCTTCGAGGCCAACGCCGGTTACCCGTCCCCCGTACACAGGGCCGCGCTGGAGGAGTGGGGGCCGACACCCCACCACCGCCTGTCGTGGTCCTATCTCGACGCGCTGCCCAGGTGGCAGCACCTCAAGAAGGTCCGCATCTCCGCCGAGGCGGCTGCACTGGAAAGCGGGGGCCAGCTCGGCTTCGACTTCTGATCGCGCACATGTACCCACCCGCCGACGCCCCGTGCGCCGGCGTTTGATAGACAACCACCCATGCCTCTCATCCCCGAGGAGCCTCAGATTCACGAGAGCGCCCAGGGTCCCCGCGTCACTCCGGCCGCAGGCCGCACCGCGTCGACCCCCCGTCCCGTACCCGGCCCGCGTTCAGCGGTCACGCCGCGCCCCGGTCGTCCCGGGCCCGGCCCCGCGAGGCCCGCGCCCCCGGCGCAGCGCCCGCATCCCACCCCCGGCCGCCCCCAGGCGGACCGGCAGGAGAATCGTTCCGCACCGCAGATCCAGCTGATCCCCGCCTCGGCGGACGGCGCACTCGACGCCGCCGACGAAGCGGTGGACCTGCTGCTCGACTCCGGCCGGGCACCGGGCGACATCCTGGTGCTGACCACCGGTGAGCAGCACCCGTGGGCCGCGCACGAACTCTCCTTCGGCGAGGCTGCCTACTGGGCGCAGCACGAGGCCGGCGATGACGTCTTCTTCGCCGGTTCCGCAGCCGCGGACCGGGTGCGGAACCGCCCGGTGGTGATCGTCGCCGTCAACGGCGGTGACGCCGCCGGCGTGCTGACCGGTGCGCGGGAACGCGCCGGAGCACTGCTGATCGTGTGCGGGGACCCGCAGTGGATCAACGCGGTGCTCGGCGCCGGAGTCTGATCCGCGGGGCGTATCCGGCCGTGGCCGCGAACCCGGCTGCCCGATGGGGCGGCCGGGTTCGCGGGCCGTGGGTCAGCGGGCCGCGGTGTGCCGCAGCGCCTGCGCCGCGCCGCCGCCGGTCCGCAGCGGGGCCGGATCCTGATCCAGCGAGGCGTCGGCGAGAGCGGACGGCTGCGACATGGAGTGGGGACGGCGCCCGCCACGGCCTTCGCCCAGCACCTGCCAACCGCCGCGGGTCAGCGTGATGTACGGGCCGCACCGCAGTCCGTGCAGGGTGCAGGCGTCCCGCAGGCCCCACATCCACGCCCCGTCCTCCTCCGTCCAACGCTCGTCGCCCTCACGGCAGTAGAGAAGCACCGCGGTACGGACGGGGGTGCGGCGGCGGAGATCGTGCGGGATGACCCGGCGCAGATGCGCCAGCAACGCGTTGCGGAACTCCCAGCCGTCCGAGGCGGTGGAGCGGCGGGCGAACGAAGCGCTGGCCGTGAGGCGTTCCTCATGGTCGAGCACGGCGACCACAGCGGTCGCCGGGGTCGGCCGGTGCCGGGCGTGCAGGCCGCTGACGACCTCGCGGGGGCTGCGCAGCAGCGGTATGCCGGCTTCGGCCCACTCGGCGGGCTCGAGCATCCTGGCGAGACGGTTGGCGGAGTCGGCGGACGCCGACATCGAAGTGGCTGCGGACGGAGCGAATCCGAAGGTCACGATCCTCCCTTCGCATACGCGCCCATGGTGCGGGCAGGGTCGAGTGAGGGCGCACCGCGGCACAGCCCTTCCGGGCCGCGAAAGGGACTGTGCGGGGAGCGAGGCCAATTCTTCCTGGCGTATCGGCAGGCGGCAACGAGCAATTGGCGCAGCTGACGGGAATCGGCCGAAATGACTCTGATATCCCTGCCCACGCCGAGCCCGGACGACGCCTCCCGCCACACCTGAACGGCGAGGACCAGCGGAAACACCGATCCGCCCCGCTCGGCTGCCCGTCAGATCCCGGATGATCCCCGAGCGCTCCCCGCGCCGGGGAACACTTGGCCGAACGGTCCTCTGTGAGCTGTGGGTCACGTGGGGTGAAGTGGCCGATTGTCCGAGGCATCGGGTTGCATGGGGGCATGGACAACCTGGAGCTCCGCGCCGAAGCCGATGACATCCTTGCCGAGCTCGTCGGTGACCCCGGGGGCTCGGCGCGGCTGCGGGAGGACCAGTGGCAGGCGGTGGCGGCTCTGGTGCGGGAGCGCCGCCGTGCGCTGGTGGTACAGCGCACGGGCTGGGGCAAGTCCGCGGTGTACTTCGTCGCCACCGCCCTGCTGCGCCGGCGCGGCTCCGGGCCCACGGTGATCGTCTCGCCGCTGCTGGCGCTGATGCGTAACCAGGTCGAGTCTGCGGCGCGGGCCGGTATCCGTGCACGCACCATCAACTCGGCCAACCCGGAGGAATGGGACACCATCTACGAGGAGGTCGAGCGCGGCCACACCGACGTTCTCCTCGTGAGTCCGGAACGCCTCAACTCGGTGGATTTCCGCGATCAGGTGCTGCCCAAGCTCGCGGCCACCACCGGCCTGCTGGTGGTGGACGAGGCGCACTGCATCTCCGACTGGGGCCATGACTTCCGTCCCGACTACCGCAGGCTGCGGGCGATGCTCGCCGAGCTCGCCCCCGGCGTGCCGGTGCTGGCCACCACGGCGACCGCGAACGCGCGGGTCACCGCGGACGTGGCCGATCAGCTGGGCACCGGCGCGGGCGAGGCCCTGGTGCTGCGCGGTCCGCTGGAGCGGGAGAGCCTTCGGCTGGGTGTGGTCCGGCTGCCGGACGCCGCGCACCGCCTGGCCTGGCTCGCGGAGCACCTGGACGAGCTGCAGGGTTCGGGAATCGTCTACGCCCTCACCGTCGCGGCGGCCGAGGAGGCCACCGCCTTCCTGCGCCAGCGCGGCTTCCGCGTGGCGTCGTACACGGGGAAGACGGAGAACGCCGACCGCCTGCAGGCCGAGGCCGACCTGCAGGAGAACCGGGTCAAGGCACTGGTCGCGACTTCGGCCCTGGGCATGGGCTTCGACAAGCCCGACCTGGGCTTCGTGGTTCATCTCGGCTCGCCGTCCTCGCCGATCGCCTACTACCAGCAGGTTGGTCGGGCAGGGCGCGGCGTGGCCCACGCCGATGTGCTGCTGCTGCCGGGCAAGGAGGACGAGGCCATCTGGCGCTACTTCGCCGATACCGCCTTTCCGCCAGAGGAGCAGGTTCGACAGACACTCTCGGCCCTCGCCGCCGCGGGGCGGCCGCTGTCCGTGCCGGCCCTGGAGGGGGTGGTGGACCTTCGGCGCACCCGCTTGGAGGCGATGCTGAAGGTGCTCGACGTCGACGGCGCGGTCAAGCGCGTGAAGGGCGGCTGGACGGCCACAGGAGCCGAGTGGGTGTACGACGCCGAACGCTACGCGTGGGTGGCTCGGCAGCGGGCAGCCGAACAGCAGGCCATGCGTGACTACGCGAGCACGTCCCGGTGCCGGATGGAGTTCCTGCGCCGGCAGCTGGACGACGAGGGGGCGGCGCCATGCGGCCGCTGCGACAACTGCGCCGGTGCCTGGGCCGATTCGGCCGTTTCGGCGGACACCTTGATGGGTGCGACGAAGGAACTGGACCGCCCGGGGGTGGAGGTCGAACCGCGCCGGATGTGGCCGACGGGGATGCCCGCACTGGGCATCGAGCTCAAGGGCCGTATCCCGGCCAAGGAGCAGTGCTCCCCCGGGCGTGCCCTGGGGCGGCTCTCGGACATCGGCTGGGGCAATCGGCTGCGCCCGCTGCTGGCCGAGAACGCGCCCGACGGGCCGGTCCCCGACGACGTCCTGAAGGCCGCGGTGGCGGTCCTCGCCGACTGGGCGCGTTCCTCGGGCGGCTGGGCGCCGAATGTCCCGGACGCCACTGCCCGGCCGGTGGGAGTCGTCGCCGTCCCGTCCCTGACCCGTCCGCAACTCGTCGGCTCCCTGGCCCAGGGAATCGCGACGATCGGTCGCCTCCCTTTCCTCGGCACCCTGACGTACACCGGGGCGAGCGGCGCGCACACGGCACGCCGCAGCAACTCCGCCCAGCGACTCAGGGCGCTCTCCGGCGCCTTCGCCGTCCCCGGGGAACTGGCCGACGCCCTCGCCCGTACTCCCGGCCCCGTCCTGCTCGTGGACGACTGCACCGAATCCGGCTGGACCCTCGCTGTCGCCGCCCGGCTCCTGCGCCGGGCGGGGAGCGACCAGGTCCTTCCACTGGTCCTCGCCGCGGCAGGCTGATTCCGGCGACAGCCGTTGCACCGGCGATCGACCAGCCGTTCCCGCCGACGAGTCGGGCAGGTACGGAGGTCGGCCGCGGCGCTGGGCTCTGCGCGGATCATGTGGCTCATGTCCCCATGCAACCCGGTGGGTAGGACAGACGGCCAACGCCCCGCGACCCCTGTGGACAAGTTATCCACAGGGGGTCGCGGAATCCGGCCGCTCGCGGGACGGTCGTGCCATGAACCAGCACCACGAATCCAACGGTCCGGCCGACGAGCAGCAGATCACCCTCCGAGGACCTGCCGAACTCGCCGATGCTCTCCCGTATCTCATGGGGTTTCACCCGAACGACAGCGTGATCATGGTTGCCCTGCACGGCGGCAGGGGCCGCTTCGGCGGGCGGCTCAGGCTCGGCATCCCGCAGTCGCAGCAGGAATGGGCGCCCGTCGCCGAGCAGCTCGCCGAGTGCCTGATCAAGGGGAGCGAGCGGCGTGGTGAACGTCCTGACGCGATCGTCATCTTCCTCTGCAAGGATCCCGCCGAGGGCGAGTCCGGCAGCCAGGTCATGGAGCGGCTGCGACCACTCGCCCAGCGTCTGCGTACGGCCTGTGGCGGGCTGGACGTACCTGTGCTCGAAGCGCTCTGCATCTCCGACGGCCGGTACTGGTCCTACTGCTGCCCGGACGGGCGGTGCTGTCCGGCGGAGGGGAACCAGCTGGCCATGCCCGGCACCTCGGTGATGGCGGCCGCTGCCGCTTACGCGGGCATTCAAGTGCGCGGAACGCTGAGGGACATGGAGGCGCGGCTCGCGCCTCTGACCGCCTCGGCGGCAGCGGGCCAGCAACGCGCACTCGACTCGGCGGGTGCCGAACTGATGCCCAAACTCCTCGACGAAGCGGGACGCGAGGATGTGGCCCGCGAGACCCTGGACCTGGCCCGGAGGCTCATGAAACGCCTCAGGGAGGCACCGGTGGCGGCACCGTCCGCCGCGGACATCAGCGATGACCGGCTGATCAGTCACGACGAGGCAGCCGCAGTGATCCTCGGCCTGCAGGACCGGGAGACCCGCGACAGGGCAGCGGAGTGGATGGAAGGCCCGGAAGCCGATTCGGCGCTGCGGCTCTGGCGCGCACTGTCCCGTCGTTGCGTGGCACCGTACGAGGAGCATGCCGCGGCGCCACTGACCCTGGCCGGATGGGTCTCGTGGTCGACGGGCGACGAACCGGGTGCGCGGGTCGCTCTGGGCCTCGCTCTGCGGATGGACCCCATGTACACCTTCGCGCAACTGCTTCACGAGGCGTGCAACCAGGGCCTCGACCCGGAGACCCTGCGCCGATGCCTGCGCGGGGAGCGCAGTGCGCGGACGGGGCGGCGCGGGCACCGGACGGACCGGGGTACGCGCCCCCGCACGGCACGGCCGATCACCGCGCGCCGGAAGAAGCCCCCGTCCGGCGCCACCCGTCCTGAACCGGCGGCCACCCGGCGCGGGTCCAGGCAAGCCACCCCCGGTCGTCGCACATCCCGTGACGAGGATTGACCCGCACACTCCGTAGCCGTAGCCGTAGCCGTAGCCGGTGGCGGGTGCAGGCTTCGATTCTCGGCCGGCTCGGCTCCTGCCGCCTCGGACGTGCTCTTCCATGAGCTCTTGGAAGAGCACCGCGAAGGGAGTGTTTATCGTCAGGCAGACGACTATGATCACGGCATGCCGCCCTACGACCCGTCGACCTTCCCGCCCTTCGCTGTCACCGTCGACCTGGTCGTGCTCACGGTGCGCCGCCACGCGCTCTGCGCGCTGGTGGTACGCCGTGGTGAGCCACCGTTCCAGGGGCGGTGGGCGCTGCCCGGCGGATTCGTCAGAGCCGATGAGGATCTCGGTGCCGCAGCAGCGCGCGAGCTCGTCGAGGAGACCGGTCTGTGTGCCCAGGATCCGGCGGCCCCGGCGGTCGGGAACGGCGCCCACCTCGAACAGCTCGCCACCTACGGCGACCCGGGTCGTGACCCGCGGATGCGAGTCGTCAGCGTCGCCCATCTCGCCCTGGCGCCCGATCTGCCGGCCCCACGGGCGGGCGGCGACGCGAACAGTGCGCGATGGGCGTCCGTCGAGGACCTGCTCGGGGCGGACGGGAGCCTCGGCCACGAGGACGAGAACCAGGCCCCGCTGGCCTTCGATCACGCGCAGATCCTTGCCGACGGGGTCGAACGAGCCCGCTCCAAGATCGAATATTCCTCCCTGGCCACCGCTTTCTGTCCGCCGGAGTTCACGGTCGGCGAGCTCCGGAGGGTGTACGAGGCGGTGTGGGGAGTGGTTCTCGACCCGCGGAACTTCCATCGCAAGGTCACCGGCACCCCCGGCTTCCTGATGCCCACCGGCGGGACGACCACTCGCCAGGGCGGCCGTCCGGCCCAGCTCTTCCGGGCTGGCGCGGCCACCGTGCTCAATCCTCCGATGCTGAGGCCGGAAGTCTGACCTCGCGGAACGCCCACAGGACTGGCGCTGCGCAAAAAGTCGGATATGTCGGGTTATCTTTCTGCGGTACCTGCACTGCCGTCGAGCGGTCTCACCTTCCGCGAGGGAAGCGATGCTCCAGGCCATCGGACTCACCAGCACCCCCCGCCGCGGCCACCGGGCCGCCGTGGACGACCTCACCTTCGAAGCCCGGCCCGGCCACGTCACCGCGCTTCTGGGCGTCCCGGGCTCGGGCAAGACCGCGGCCCTCCGCCTCATGCTCGAGCTCGACGCGGGGCGGGGAGTCACCTACTTCCGGGGCAGACCGATGCACCGGATCCCGCACCCCGCGCGTGAGGTGGGAGTGCTGCTCGGAGACGTGCCGGGGCACCCTGTCCGTACTGCTCGCGGCCAGCTCCGGATGCTCTGCGCGGCCGGAGGCGTACCCGCGGCGCGGGCCGATGAACTGCTTGAGCTCGTGGGTCTCGCCGGCCTCCGTGACCAGCGCATCGGCAGGCTTTCGCGAGGCATGGACCGACGCCTCGCCCTCGCTTCGGCGCTGCTGGGCGATCCGCACACGCTCGTCCTCGACGATCCGACGGAAGGCCTCGCGCCACGCGAGGGCTGCTGGGTGCACGGGCTGTTGCAGGCCCATGCGGCCCGGGGCGGGACCGTTCTGTACTCCACGGCGGACCCCAAGGAGGCCGCGCGGGCCGCAGACCGCGTCGTCACCATCGACGGCGGCCGCCTGGTCGCCGACCAGGATGCCGATGACTTCTCCCGGACCCGCCTCCGTCCCCGCGTCGCGGTCCGGACCCCGCACGCGGCTCGGCTCGCGGCAGTGGTCAGCCGCGAGGCACGGGCGGCCCGGCGCTCGGTGGAGGTGGTCACCGAAGCAGGCGGCCGTCTCGCCGTGTACGGCTCCTCCTGCGCGGAGATCGGTGACACGGCGTTCCGGCACGGACTTCCGGTCCATCAGCTGGCCGACGAGATCGGTGACACCGGCCCCACCTCACCCAGGGTCGACGTGGACCCCATGGATCCCGACGGCTCAACCGATCCGGGAGCCTCCTCGACGCCGCTGAACCCGGAAGGCCCCGCAGGGCGAGGCGGCGGCAAAGGGGGCGGTGAGCGGCGACCGGTCGCACGGTCGTCGGCACCGCAGTCGGTGCTTCCCATCCGGAGGTGTCCGGCCCGCGGTCCGCTCCACCCGTTGCGGTACGAGTTGCGCCGTCTGCTCGGTGTCAGAACAACCACCTTGATCATGGCCGCTGTTCTGGTCGTCTCGGTCGGGCTCTCCGTGCTCCTCGCCCGCAACGGCCATGCGCCGTTGCCGAAGGTGCTGGCGGCCTGGCCGTCGCTGCTGCCCCTGCCGCCTGCGGCGGTCGGGGCAGGACTGCTCGGCGCCCTCTCGTTCGGAGACGAATTCCGCTACCCCGCGCTCGCCGCGGGCCGCGGCACCGTCCCCCGCCGTCTGGGGCTGCTGCTGGCCAAGCTGGTGGTGTCCGCGGGCGTCGCCGTGGTGCTCGCTCTGGCCGTCGTGCTGGTCTCCGCCGAAACCCTTCGCCTCGTGTACGGCCATGGCTGGATCCACGTCCCGCCGAATTCGGTTTCCCTGGGCGTGAGTTGGGCGGCGCTGACCGTGGGCTGCGCCTGGGCGGGTCTTCTGGCCGCCGGGGTCTTCAGGGTGACGACGGCCGGTGTCGCCGCGGTACTTGCTGTACCTGTACTCGTTGTACCGCTTGTCCGGATGGTGCTGACAGGGCCGGGGTCCCGTCCGATCGCCGGGCTTCCGGCCAGACTCCGTGAACTGATGTGGCCGCGCTGGCCGCACGAGACGGACCGATGGATCGCCCTCGCCGTGGGCGTCGTGGCGCATCCGGTGGGTACCGCGCTGGCGCTCTCGCTGTCGGTCCTGGTCTGCGCGTATCTGTTCACCGGCCTTCATGGCAGGGTTCGTTGGCGGCCTCAGAAGGCTGCAGGATCGGGTCAGGCTTCGTAACCCTGTTGAAAGTGTCCGGTTTATACCAGTAAAGCGTCAATTGGGGGGCTGGCGCCGATCACCCTTTCGTGTGCTTTTCACCAAAGACCTCAAGAGCCGAGTGAGCTACGCCGACAAATGATGCGTGAGTACCCTTGCGCACACCATGATGACCGCCGCCCGCTCCGCCGATTCCGGCCTCGCCGGCCCGGGTGAAATCGATCGCTACTCGTACGCGGAGGCGCCGGCCGGCGAGCGTGCCGCTCTTCGTTCCTGGGACAGCCCCGACGCCGACCTCGGCCGGGTGAACCGGCGGGGCTCGGCCAGCCGGGGCCGCGGCCTGCACGGCCAGCTCGTCCAGCAGCTCGGCCAGATGATCGTCTCCGGCGACCTGGGCGCCGACCGCCCGCTCGTGCCGGAAGAGATCGGCCAGCGCTTCGAGGTCTCCCGCACCGTCGTACGCGAGTCGCTGCGTGTCCTCGAAGCCAAGGGCCTGGTCAGTGCCCGGCCCAACGTGGGCACCCGGGTCCGCCCCGTCAGCGACTGGAACCTGCTGGACCCCGACATCATCGAATGGCGCGCCTTCGGCCCTCAGCGCGAGGACCAGCGTCGCGAGCTCGGGGAGCTCCGGTGGACGATCGAACCCCTTGCCGCGCGTCTCGCCGCGGGCCACGGCCGTGAGGACATTCAGCAGCGCCTAGGCGACATGGTCGAGATCATGGGGCACGCGGTCGCGCAGGGCGACGCGATCACCTGCTCCCGGGCCGACGCGGAGTTCCACTCCCTGCTCATCCAGGCGGCGGGCAACCGCATGCTGGAGCACCTCTCCGGCATCGTCTCCGCCGCGCTGCAGGTGTCCGGCGGCCCGGTCACGGGCTGTGACCGCCCCGGCGAGGCGTCCCTCGGCCACCACGCCCGGATCGTCGATGCCCTCGCGTCCGGTGATGCGGCGGGCGCCGAAGCGGCCATGCGTCAACTGCTCGTGGTCCACCCCGAGGTGGAGCGGGTGGTGCCGGCGCCCCGCGAGCACTGAGCGCGGCGCGGCCAGGGTGTGCGAACCGCGTGTCGCCGGGCCGCCACGGTCCGGCGGCACAGTTGTGGGGAATTTGCACTCTTGGTCACGTTCATCGCAAATGAGGTGTGACTCGGGCCACGCGGATTGGGCGTAACACTCCTCGAAACAGTGCGATGACTTAAGAGGTGACCGTCGCGGAAGGAATACAGCAGCCATTCAGTGCGCTGTGCAGTTCTGAGGCCAAACCCGCGCCGCCGGTACATTCCCAGCCCGGCGGTCGTCGGCTCCAGCCCTCTCCAGGGCCGGGCCGGAAGCCGTTTCCATCGTTCCGAGAGGTTGTTCGTGTCGGCCAGCACATCCCGTACGCTCCCGCCGGAGATCGCCGAGTCCGAGTCTGTGATGGCGCTCATCGAGCGGGGAAAGGCTGATGGGCAGATCGCCGGCGATGACGTGCGTCGGGCCTTCGAGGCTGACCAGATTCCGCCAACCCAGTGGAAGAATGTTCTGCGCAGCCTCAACCAGATCCTCGAGGAAGAGGGTGTGACGCTGATGGTCAGTGCCGCGGAGCCGTCCAAACGTGCCCGCAAGAGCGTCGCAGCGAAGAGCCCGGTCAAGCGCACCGCCACCAAGACTGTCGCGGCCAAGACAACCGTGACCAGGACGGTCGCGGCCACTGCCGCCCCGTCGGCAGAGACCGTGGACGTGGTGGCCGACGACGCTGCCACGGCCGGCTCTGCGAAGAAGGCAGCAGCCAAGAAGACGGCTGCCAAGAAGACCGCCGTGAAGAAGACGGCGGCCAAGAAGACGGCATCGAAGAAGTCCGGAAAACAGGACGACGAGCTCCTCGACGGCGACGAGGCGATCGAGGAAGTAAAGGCCGGCAAGGGCGAGGAAGAGGAGGGCGAGGGCGAGAACAAGGGCTTCGTCCTCTCCGACGACGACGAGGACGACGCACCTGCGCAGCAGGTCGCCGTCGCCGGCGCCACCGCCGACCCGGTCAAGGACTATCTGAAGCAGATCGGCAAGGTTCCCCTCCTCAACGCCGAGCAGGAGGTCGAGCTCGCCAAGCGCATCGAGGCCGGTCTGTTCGCCGAGGACAAGCTGGCGAACTCCGACAAGCTCGCTCCGAAGCTCAAGCGCGAGCTGGAGATCATCGCCGAGGACGGCCGCCGCGCCAAGAACCACCTGCTGGAGGCCAACCTCCGTCTCGTGGTGTCGCTGGCCAAGCGCTACACCGGCCGCGGCATGCTCTTCCTGGACCTCATCCAGGAAGGGAACCTCGGTCTGATCCGCGCGGTCGAGAAGTTCGACTACACCAAGGGCTACAAGTTCTCCACGTACGCCACCTGGTGGATCCGTCAGGCGATCACCCGCGCCATGGCCGACCAGGCCCGCACCATCCGTATCCCGGTGCACATGGTCGAGGTCATCAACAAGCTCGCCCGTGTGCAGCGCCAGATGCTCCAGGACCTGGGCCGTGAGCCCACGCCGGAGGAGCTGGCCAAGGAACTCGACATGACCCCCGAGAAGGTCATCGAGGTCCAGAAGTACGGTCGTGAGCCGATCTCCCTCCACACCCCGCTGGGTGAGGACGGGGACAGCGAGTTCGGTGACCTGATCGAGGACTCCGAGGCGGTCGTCCCGGCCGACGCGGTCAGCTTCACGCTCCTCCAGGAGCAGCTGCACTCGGTGCTCGACACGCTCTCCGAGCGCGAGGCCGGTGTCGTCTCGATGCGCTTCGGTCTCACCGACGGCCAGCCGAAGACCCTGGACGAGATCGGCAAGGTCTACGGCGTGACGCGTGAGCGCATCCGTCAGATCGAGTCGAAGACCATGTCGAAGCTGCGCCACCCGTCGCGTTCGCAGGTGCTGCGCGACTACCTCGACTAGGTCGCAGAGTTACACGGACCGGGGGCCCGGATCCCATTGGGGAGCCGGGCCCCCGGCCTATCAATGCGTGCGTTCGGCGACCAGCGGGATGACTCTGGGTGGGAATGGTTCACCACAGAGTCAGGAGTGCGCATGTCCCGTACCGTCTTCCGTGCCCTGACCGGGGCATTCGCCCTGGTTGCCGCCACAGCTCTGATACCGCTCGGATCTTCCGCCCGGGCCGCCGAGGACGGCGTCGTCATCGGCGGTCAGCCCGCGCACGTCAAGGACAGCCCCTGGGTCGTGGCACTTTCCAGCCGGAACCGGTTCGGGGAAGGGCGCGCCGGCCAGTTCTGCGGCGGTGTCGTGGTGGCTCCGAAAAAGGTGCTGACCGCTGCGCACTGCCTGAGCCGGGCAGCGCTCGGCGTCGATGTCGCCGACGTGCGCGATCTGCGCGTCATCACGGGCCGCGATGCCCTGCTCGGGACCGGAGGGAAGGAGATCGCCGTCCGGGAGACGTGGACCAATCCGGGCTTCGACCCCATCACGAACGCGGGGGACCTGGCCGTGCTCACCCTGGCCGAGGCGCTCCCCGAGAAGAGCACGATCCCAATGGCCGAAGGCGGCGACGAGGCGTACGTACCGGGCACCGAGGCGGCCGTCTACGGGTGGGGTGACACAACGGGCAACAGCGACTACGCGTCGTCGCTGCGGTCGGCGAAAGTGAGCGTTCTGCCCGATGCCCTGTGCGCGCAGGTCTACTCGGGCGGCAGGAACGGCACGTACGACGCCTCAGCGATGCTCTGTGCGGGCGAACTGCTGGGCGGGCACGACGCATGCCAGGGCGACAGTGGCGGGCCGCTGGTGGCCCGTGGGCGGCTCATCGGCCTGGTGTCCTGGGGGAACGGCTGCGCCCGCGTGGGGAGCCCGGGTGTGTACACGCGCATTTCCGCCGCGATCGGCTGGATGCCGAGGGGCAGCTGAACCGCATCACCGCGCAGGTACGAGAACGGGCGGCTTCCCTCCGGGGGAGCCGCCCGTCGCCAGGTCCGGGACCTGGCCCTTGCTCGTCGTGGATGCGAGGTGTCAGTGTTGTTCCTCTTCGGCGGCTTGGGCCTGCACAGCCGTGAGCCGGTCCGTCTCATCCTGTATTTCCGCGGCGATCTTCTTGAGTTCCGGCTCGAACTTGCGACCGTGGTGGGCGCAGAACAGCAGTTCACCGCCGCTGATCAGGACGACGCGCAGATATGCCTGGGCGCCGCAACGGTCACAGCGGTCTGCTGCGGTCAGCGGGCTCGCGGGGGTCAGAACAGTAGTCACGTCGCCTCTTCTCTAGCTCGACGAGCTGTCGTACCAGGGTCAACATCCAACCAGGCCGAAAACGTTCCCGCTCGTGGCTTTTCTTCGAAACTTCTTCTCGAGATGGCTGTCTGTTGCCGGTTGGCGGCGAATGTGCCGTATTGCGGAGCGCTACGGTTTCGCATTGCTTGTCTTGGTGGGATCCTCCCGGCTGGCTTGCCGGTTTGTTCATGAGGACGTGCCCGGAGCCTAAATGGTTCATGCCTGGAAGGGAACGTGATGTTCGCGTCACTCCTACGAGGGATCGAACATGTATGCGAGGCTGGACTAGTGTGAGGGTTGTCGAAGGGTGGCGTTACAACCGCTCCACCAGGCCTCGGTACCCTCTCAGCGGCGACCGAAGCCGAGCCCGTTACCCACTGGGCCCCAAATGAAATTCAGCGAGGAGCGAACCGCGTGACCGCCGATACGTCCGTGCCGTCCACTGCGCTGCTGACCGGAGCAGACCGAGACGGCTCCAACTACACCGCGCGGCATCTGCTCGTACTCGAAGGGCTCGAAGCGGTTCGCAAGCGCCCCGGGATGTACATCGGGTCCACCGACAGCCGCGGCCTCATGCACTGCCTCTGGGAGATCATCGACAACTCCGTCGACGAGGCCCTGGGTGGTTACTGCGATCACATCGAGGTCATCCTCCACGACGACAACTCCGTGGAGGTCCGGGACAACGGGCGGGGCATCCCCGTCGACGTCGAGCCCAAGACAGGTCTGTCCGGCGTCGAGGTCGTGATGACCAAGCTGCACGCCGGCGGAAAGTTCGGTGGCGGCTCGTACGCCGCGTCCGGCGGGCTGCACGGCGTCGGCGCCTCCGTCGTCAACGCGCTCTCCGCCCGGCTCGACGTCGAGGTCGACCGCAACAGCGCGACGCACTCGATCAGCTTCCGGCGCGGAGTCCCGGGGATCTTCACCGAGCAGGGGCCGGACAGCCCGTTCGACCCGGCCAACGGCCTCCTCAAGGGCAAGCGCGTGCCGAAGGCGCGCACCGGCACCCGGGTGCGTTACTGGGCGGACCGGCAGATCTTCCTCAAGGACGCCAAGCTCAACCTGGAGACGCTCCACCAGCGGGCACGGCAGACGGCCTTCCTTGTTCCGGGCCTCACGATCGTCGTCCGCGACGAGCGCGGGCTCGACGGCGAGGGCAAGACCGAGGAGACCTTCCGTTTCGACGGCGGCATCAGCGAATTCTGCGAGTACCTCGCCCAGGACAAGGCGGTCTGCGACGTCCTGCGCCTGACCGGGCAGGGCACCTTCAAGGAGACCGTGCCGGTCCTGGACGAGCGCGGTCACATGACAGCGACCGAGGTCACGCGTGAACTCGCGGTCGACATCGCCCTGCGCTGGGGCACCGGATACGACACCAATCTGAAGTCCTTCGTCAACATCATCGCCACCCCCAAGGGCGGCACGCATGTGACCGGATTCGAGCGCTCCGTGACCAAGACCGTCAACGAGGCGCTGCGCTCCGCCAAGCTGCTCCGCGTCGCCGAGGACGACATCGTCAAGGACGACGCGCTCGAGGGCCTCACCGCTGTGGTCACCGTGCGCCTGGCCGAGCCGCAGTTCGAGGGCCAGACCAAGGAAGTGCTCGGCACCTCTGCGGCCAACCGGATCGTCGCCAACGTCGTGGCCAAGGAACTCAAGGCGTTCCTGACCTCGACGAAGCGCGACGCGAAGGCCCAGGCCAGGGCGGTCCTGGACAAGGCCGTTGCGGCCGCGCGGACCCGCATCGCGGCCCGCCAGCACAAGGACGCGCAGCGCCGCAAGACGGCGCTGGAGTCCTCCTCGCTGCCGGCGAAGCTCGCCGACTGCCGCAGCGACGACGTGGATCGCAGCGAACTCTTCATCGTCGAGGGCGACTCCGCGCTCGGTACGGCGAAGCTCGCCCGGAACAGTGAGTTCCAGGCGCTGCTGCCGATCCGGGGCAAGATCCTCAACGTTCAGAAGGCGTCCGTCTCGGACATGCTGAAGAACGCCGAGTGCGGTGCGATCATCCAGGTCATAGGAGCCGGGTCCGGGCGGACCTTCGACATCGACGCGGCTCGCTACGGGAAGATCGTTCTGCTGGTGGACGCCGATGTCGACGGCGCGCACATCCGCGTGCTGCTGCTGACGCTCTTCCAGCGGTACATGCGGCCCATGGTCGAGGCCGGGCGGGTCTTCGCCGCGGTGCCCCCGCTCCACCGGATCGAGCTGGTCCAGCCGAAGAAGGGCCAGGACAAGTACATCTACACGTACTCGGACAACGAGCTGCGCCAGCGGCTGCTGGAGCTTCAGCGGAAGAACGTCCGGTACAAGGACTCGATCCAGCGCTACAAGGGTCTGGGCGAGATGGACGCCGACCAGTTGGCGGAGACCACGATGGATCCGCGCCACCGCACCCTGCGCAGGATCAACATCGGCGACCTGGAAGCGTCCGAGCAGGTCTTCGATCTGCTGATGGGCAATGAGGTGGCGCCGCGCAAGGAGTTCATCACCAGCTCCGCCGCCACCCTGGACCGCTCGCGCATCGACGTCTGAGCGACGCCGTCTCCACCCGCGGGTGGAGACGGCCCTCCACCCGCCCCTGAGCCGATGCTCCGATGCTCCGGCGGCGAGGAGATCGCGCGGGCCGTGCTGTCCGGCGAAGCCGGCCTTTCGTCCAGCGCGCAGCGCCGTCTGCTGGAGCGGGCGACCACGGGCCCGCTGCCTGCGCCCGGGCCGCAGATGCCCGACAGCCTGACGCCACGTGAGCTGGAAGTGCTGGTGTTGATCGCGGAGGGCTGTCCACTCCGGAGATCGCCCGCAGACCGCACATCTCGCAGGCACCGTGAAAAGTCACATCGACAATCTCTTCGCCAGGGCCGGAGTACGTGACCGGGCACAGCCCGTTCGCTATGCGTACGTTCGGGGCCTCGCACAGCCGCCCGGACGGGCCGTCACCTGAAGAGGTGAAGGCCGGCGAATGAACTGCCCGGGATCTTCCCGATCTGCCCATTCTTGGGTACACGGCCGAAGTGGTCCGTGGACAAGGGGAGTTGTTCCGTGGAGAAGGAAGCAGGGCGTGAGGCCGCAGCGATGCGACTCGACGACCCGTGGTACGACGTGCTGGCCTCCGGATGGGGCGAGCTGGACGGTACGGGGAGCTTCGCCCCCACAGGACCGCCCGGGCCCGCGGACCCGCGGCGCGGCCACAGTGCGGCCGACATCTATCTGGAGGTGCAGCGCAGCGAGGCATTCCAGGAAGTGCGCCGCCGGTACCGGCGGTTCGTCGCCCCCGCCACGTTCGCCTTCCTCGCCTGGTACCTCGTCTACGTCATCGCCGCGATCACCGCGCCCGGACTGATGGCGCGCCCGGTGGCGGGGGCGGTCAACGTGGCGATGGTCGCGGGGCTCGGGCAGTTCCTCACGACCTTCCTGCTCACCGGGGCGTACGCGCGCCACGCGCGGCTGCGCAGGGACCGGGCCGCACTCGAACTGCGCTGGGAGACACAGGAGATGACGCGGGGAGCCGGACGTTGAACGGGAACCATCAGACGCTGGCGCTCCTGCTGTTCAGCGCCTTCATCGCGGTGACGCTGGCCATCACCACCTGGGTGAGCCGCAACCGCCACGGTTCGGCCGAGGAGTTCTACGCGGGCGGCCGTCTGTTCTCCCCCATGGAAAACGGTTTCGCCATCGCGGGCGACTACATGTCGGCCGCCTCGTTCCTCGGTATCTCCGGTCTGATCGCCCTCTTCGGTTACGACGGCATGCTCTATTCGGTCGGCTTCCTCGTCGCCTGGCTCGTCGTCCTGCTGCTCGTCGCCGAACTGGTGCGCAACTGCGGCCGGTTCACGCTCGCCGACGTGGTGGCGGCGCGGATGGCGGAGCGCCCGGTCCGGATCGCGGCAGGCACTTCGTCCGTCACCGTCTCCGTGCTCTATCTGGTGGCGCAGATGGTGGGCGCGGGCAGCCTGGTCGCCCTGCTCCTCGGCGGTACGAGCGGCGCCGCCCGGTCCTGGACCGTCATCGGTGTCGGGGCACTCATGGTCATCTACGTGTCGCTCGGCGGGATGCGCGCCACCACCTGGATCCAGATCGTCAAGGCGGTTCTGCTGATGGCGGGAGCGGTCGTTCTCACCGTTCTCGTCCTGCTCCGCTTCCACGGCGATTTCAACGCGCTGCTCAACTCCGCCGCCGAACGGAGCGGGCACGGAAGCCGGTTCCTCGCGCCAGGTCTCCGGTACGGCGGATCGTGGACCGCGCGCATCGACTTCATCAGCCTGGGGCTGGCCCTGGTGCTCGGTACTGCCGGGCTGCCGCACATCCTGTCGCGGTTCTACACCGTGCCCACCGCCCGTGCGGCCCGCCGTTCGGTCGTCTGGTCGATCGGGCTCATCGGCAGCTTCTACCTGATGACGATCGCCCTCGGATTCGGGGCGGCCGCTCTGGTCGGTTCGGCCGACGTGCGGGCGTCCAACGCCGCGGGCAACACGGCGATCCCGCTGCTGGCCATGGAGCTGGGCGGCGGCGAGGGGTCCACCGGGGGCGCGATCCTGTTCGCCGTGGTCGCCGCGGTCGCCTTCGCGACCATCCTCGCGGTCGTCGCCGGGATCACCCTCGCCTCGTCCGCCTCCGTGGCCCATGACCTCTACGCCTCGATCAGGCGTCCGGGCTCCAAGCAGTACAGCGAGGTCGCCGTGGCCAGGGTGGCCGCGGCCGCGATCGGGGTGGCGGCCATCGGTCTCGGGCTGATCGCCCAGGACCTGAACGTGGCGTTCCTGGTCGGGCTGGCCTTCGCCGTCGCCGCCTCGGCCAACCTTCCGGTGCTCCTGTACTCCCTGTTCTGGCGGAACTTCACCACCCGGGGCGCGGTCTGGTCCGTCTACGGCGGGCTGATTCCCGCCGTACTGCTGGTGCTGCTCTCGCCGGTTGTTTCCGGCAGCCCTGCCTCGCTCTTCCCGGGCGTCGACTTCCAGCTCTTCCCCCTGGAGAATCCCGGGCTGGTCTCCATCCCCCTGGGCTTCCTGGCCGGCTGGGTCGGAACGATCACCTCCACGGATGCGCCCGACGCGGCCAAGCACGCGGAGAGCGAGGTCCGCGCACTGACCGGGGCGGGTGCGGTGTAGCCCCGCGCCACCGGTCGTCCGCTCCGCCCGGCCGGTCGAGCAGCAGCCCAGCACCGTACGGACGGGGTGAGGCCGGTCGGGGTCAGGTCTGTGTGCCGGTGGACCAGGTGTAGCGGTGTTCCGGGCGGCCCGTCTCGCCGTACCGCAGCGTCAGCCGCACCCTGCCGGTCCGTTCCAGCAGTTTCAGATAGCGCTGGGCGGTCTGCCTGCTCATGCCGGCGCTCTCCGCGATCTCCTGCGCGGAGAGCGGCCCGTCGGCGCTCCGGAGTGCCTGCCTGACCAGTTCCGCCGTGGTCGGCGAGTGGCCCTTGGGTAGATCGGGTTCGCCCGCCGCCCACAGGGCGCCGAAGAGCCGGTCCACCTCACCCTGTTCGGCCTCGCCACCGCGTTCCAGCGTGTGGCGCAGTGCCGCGTACGCCTCCAGCTTGGTGCGCAGCCCCGCGTACGCGAACGGCTTCACCAGGTACTGCAGCGCGCCGTGCCGCATGGCCTCCTGGACGGTGGCGACGTCGCGCGCCGCCGTCACCATGATCACGTCGGTGTGGTGGCCGAGCCTGCGCAGCTCCCGCACCATGGCCAGGCCGTTGCGGTCGGGCATGTAGTGGTCCAGCAGCACCAGATCCACGGGGCGGCTCTCGATCGTGGCGAGGGCCTCGGCGGCGGAGTGCGCCTGGGCGGTCACCCGGAATCCCGGCACCCTGGCGACATAGGCCGCGTTGACCTTCGCGACCCGGATGTCGTCGTCCACGACCAGGACCTCGATCACTGGGCTTCTCCCGCCGTGCCGGTATTCGTTTCGGTCATTTCCACTGTGTCGGCAAGGGCCTCCGGCAGTACGACGGTGAACCGGGCGCCGCCGTCCGTGCCCTCGTCGACGGTGACGCCGCCACCCTGCCGTTCCGCCAGCCGCCGCACCAGGGCGAGGCCCAGACCGCGCTTGCCGTGTGCCGGGACCTCCTTCGTCGACCAGCCCTCCGTGAAGATCGATTCACGCTGTCCGGGCGGCACCCCGGGACCGCTGTCGTCGACCCGCAGCACCACCGTACGGCCCTCGGCACGCAGACCCACCTCGACCAGAGCGCCGTCCGCACCGGCCGCCGCGTCCAGCGCGTTGTCCACCAGGTTGCCGACGACGGTGACCAGCCCGCGAGGGTCCACCAGCCGGTCCGGGAGCAGCGTCCCCGGGGCCAGGCGGAGCGCGACACCGCGCTCCGCCGCCACGGTCGCCTTGCCGACCAGGAGCGCGGCCAGCAGCGGATCGTGCACCTTCTCGGTGACCTGCTCGGCGGTCGCCCGCTGGACGCCCACGATCTCGGTGACGTACTCCATGGCGTCCTCGTGAAGGTCCAGTTCCAGCAGCCCCAGGAGCGTGTGCATCCGGTTGGCGTGCTCGTGGTCCTGGGCCCGCAGCGCGTCGATCAGGCCGCGTGTCGAGTCGAGTTCGCGGCCGAGGTGTTCGAGTTCGGTGCGGTCGCGGAGGGTGGCGACGGCGCCCCCGTCGTCGGTCGGCATCCGGTTGGCGAGCAGGACCCGGGTGCCCTGGACCGTCAGCAGATCGTCGCCGAGCACCCTGCCCGCCAGCACATCGGCCGTCCGGCCCGCGCCGAGCACGGCGTCCAGCGGGCGGCCCGCCGCGTCGGGGCCGATCCCGAGCAGCCGCTGCGCCTCGTCGTTCAGCAGCCGTATCCTGCCCGTCCGGTCGAGCGCGACGACTCCTTCCCTGATGCCGTGCAGCATCGCCTCGCGCTCCGTCAGCAGCGCGGAGATGTCGGAGAACGCGAGGTCATGGGTCTGCCGCTGGAGACGCCGGGAGATCAGATAGGCGGCCAGCGCCCCCACGGCCAGCGCACCGCCCGCGTAGGCGAACAGCCCGGGGATCGTCGCGAGGAGCCGGGCGCGGACACCCTCGTACGCGATGCCGACGGAGACCGCGCCCACGATGTGCTGCGCCTCGTCGCGCAGCGGCACCTTGCCACGGGCGGAGCGGCCGAGCGTCCCGTTGTCGATCTCCATGACCTCGCGGCCGGCGAGCGCGTCGCTCGGGTCGGTGGAGACGACCTTGCCGATCTCGTCGGCGTCGGTGTGCGACCAGCGCACCCCGTGCCGGTCCATGACGACGACGTACTCGGCGCCGGTGGCGCGCCTGATCCGCTCGGCCGCGGACTGCACGGGTCCGGCGGGGGACGGGTCGGTGGCGAGCAGCGCCTCGGTGATCCGGGGCTGGGCCGCCGTGCTCTGCGCGATGGCCAGGGCACGGCGCATCGCCTGGTCGTCCAGCTGTGCGCTGAGGGGCGCCAGGAAGAGGCCGGTGGCGAGCACGGTGACACCGGTGGCGACGGCCAGCTGCATCAGCAGGACCTGGGAGAAGACCCGCTGCGGCCAGACGGGCCGGCGTGCTCTCCTGGCGGTGGGCGGTGGGGCGCTCATCGTATGAACGGTAAAGGGCATTCCGGTGCTTTCCGAAATCCCCTCCAGGAACCCCCGAAGCCCGCCTCTCGGAGTGCCTCTTCCCGGAGTCCCTTTCCGTGTGCTCCCCGCGGACCGTCTATCCCGGCGGTTCACCCATGGCGGTGGCGCCGGGCTCGGGCAGCGGCCGAGGCGGCCGGGGCCCGCCGTACTGGCCGCTGGGGCGCATCCGCAGGGGCCGTTCGCCGTACTCCTCCAGGGCATGGGCGATCCAGCCGGCCGTGCGGGACACCGCGAACACCGTCTCGCCGGCCTCGGCGGACATGCCGCAGGAGACCGAGAGCACGGCGAGCGCCAGGTCGACATTGGCGTGCAGGGGAGCGTGCCGGGCCGTCGTGGCGACCACGTCACGTGCGGCCGCCAGCGCCGCGGCCGCCTTCGGCACCTGGCCGAGCAGGGCGAACAGCGCCCGCGCCCGCGGGTCCTCGGCGGTGTAGAGCCGGTGGCCGAGTCCGGGCACCCTGCGTCCGGTACGGAGATGGTCCGCGACCACAGGCACGGCGCTGCCCCGCTCCAGGACCTCGGTCAGCATCCGGTGCGCCAGCCCGCTCGCCGCCCCGTGCAGCTGGCCCTCCAGGACTCCGAGGCCCGCGGAGACCACCGCGTACGGATGGGCGCGGGCGGATGCGGCGACCCTGGCGGCCAGTGTCGAGGCCGCGAGGTCGTGGTCGATCAGCAGAGCGAGAGCGGTGTTCAGCGCGGCGAGCGACGGTTCGTCGGCCGGCCGGGGGGTGAGTTTCGGCCACAGCCGCCGGGCCAGTCCGGCGCCGTTCCCCTCCGTCCGCTCCTCGGGTTCCCCGGCCGCCGACGGTGCGCCTGCGGCCGGGGGCAGTGCGCCGACCAGGGTCGGAACGAGGCCGCGCGCGGCGGCGAGCACCGCTTCGTGCGACAGGTCGAACCGGAGCGGATCGGCGGTCGACGAGGCGACCACCGCCACCCGCAACCGGTCCGTCGAGCCGCTGTGCACGGGCAGCGCGTCGACCGCCCGGCGCGCTGCGGCCAGCGCTTCGGCCGGTGCCGTGAAGCGGACGCCGGGCCGCAGCTCGCCGGTCCAGAGCCACTCGGTGACCTCCTCGTAGGCGTACTGCCGGGCCAGCTCGACCGCGTCGACCCCGCGGAAGTAGTAGCGGTCGCCCTCGATCAGCGTGATGCCGGTGCGGAAGACCAGGTCGCCGGCGGGTGCGGGGGGCCTGCGGGCCGTGCGGCGGGCCAGCGCGTCGACCTCGGCGGCGTCGAACGTGCTGCCGCGTCCGCCCGGGGCGCGCCTGCTGCTGAGCTGGCCCCGGCTGACGTACGCGTACACCGTCTCGGGCTTCACCCCGAGGCGTTCGGCCGCCTCCCGGGTGCTCAGCCGCTGCGGAGCCATCGCCTCCGGACCGTCGCCGGGAGCTGCTCGTTCCTTCATGCCGACACCGTATCCATATTGATTCAATCAATGTTGACAGGATTTAAGTCAATCATGGAAGGTCGAAATCAATATCACTGAGACCGCCAGGACGCTCACGGAGGAAGAGATGCCGACCATGACCAGCGCAGTCCCGCTCGACGTACCCCGAGGCGTCGCGGGCGTCGTCGTCACCGACACGGCCCTCGGCGATGTCCGGGGGCGCGAGGGCTTCTACCACTACCGGCAGTACTCGGCGATCGAACTGGCACAGGTCCGCAGCTTCGAGGACGTCTGGTACCTGATGTCCGAGGGCACGCTGCCCGACGCCGCGGCCCGTACCGAATTCGCCGCCCGCACCGCCGCGCTGCGCCGACTGCCCGCCGAGGTGCGCGAGGCGCTGCCCGCCGTCGCACGCGCCGGCGCCGCCTCCGGGCCCCTGGCCGGTCTGCGTACCGCCCTCTCGCTCCTCGGCGCCTCGGCCGGCTTCCGGCCGGTGTACGACATCGACGCCGACCGGCGCCGCGCCGACGCCCTGGCCGCCTGCGCCGCCGTTCCCACCGTGCTCACCGCGCTGCACCGCCTCGGCCGGGGCCTCGAACCGGTCGAGCCGCGCGACGACCTGCCCCATGCGGCCAACTACCTCTACATGCTCACCGGCTCGGAACCGGACCCCGCACGCGCCAGGGCCGTGGAGCAGTACCTGATCTCCACCATCGACCACGGTTTCAACGCCTCGACGTTCACCGGCCGCGTCGTAGCCTCCACCGGCGCCGACATGGCGGCCTGCCTGGTGGCGGCCGTCGGCGCGCTCTCCGGACCCCTGCACGGCGGAGCGCCCAGCCGGGCGCTCGACACCCTGGACGCCATCGGCACCCCCGACCGCATCGACGGCTGGATCCGCGAGCGCGTGCTCGCGGGCGAGCGGATCATGGGATTCGGGCACCCCGTCTACCGCACCGAGGACCCCCGCTCACGGATGCTGCGGGGCATCGCCCAGGACTTCGGCGGCCCGCTGGTCGACTTCGCCGTCGAGGTCGAGCGCCAGGTCGAGGCGATACTCGCCGAGCTCAAGCCGGGCCGGGAACTGCACACCAACGTGGAGTTCTACGCCGGGGTCGTCATGGAGCTGTGCGGGTTGCCGCGCGAGATGTTCACGCCGACGTTCTGCGCGGCGAGGGTGGTCGGCTGGAGCGCCAATATCCTGGAGCAGGCGGAGGACTCGAAGATCATCCGCCCGGCGGCCCGCTATGTCGGTACGCCCCCGCCGCAGCCGGTCCCCGTGCCCTGAGTCCCCGAGAGAGGCCCGAGTTGAACCCGACGTCCCCACCCCGCAAGCAGCAGATCCCGGTCATCGTCCTTGCGGGGTTCCTGGGGTCGGGCAAGACGACCTTGCTCAACCACCTCCTGCGCAACCGCGCCGGAAACCGGATCGGTGTGATCGTCAACGACTTCGGCTCCATCGAGATCGACGCCATGACCGTCTCCGGACAGGTCGGTTCCACGGTCTCGCTGGGCAACGGCTGCCTGTGCTGCGCGGTCGACGCGAGCGAACTCGACACCTTCCTTGAGACACTGACCGGGCCCGCCGCCCGTCTCGACGTGATCGTGATCGAGGCCAGCGGACTGGCCGAACCGCAGGAACTCCTGCGCATGATCCTGGCCAGCGAGAATCCGCACATCGTGTACGGGGGACTGGTCGAGGTCGTCGACGCCGCAGAGTTCGACGCCACCCGGGACCGTCATCCGGAGATCGACCGCCATCTCGCCGTCGCCGACCTCGTCGTGCTGAACAAGACCGACCGGATCGGGACCGAGGAACAGACCCGCATCCGGGACGTCATCGCCGCGGCGGGTGCCCCCGGCGGCGCGGCGGCCGTCATCGGTGCCGTGTACGGACGCATCGACCCGCAGCTGCTCTTCGACCCGGCGCTGCGGCCCAACGGCGAGGAGAAGGTACGTCAGCTCACCTTCGAGGACCTGCTCCGGGACCGGAGCGAGGAAGAGGGCGGGGACGGGCACCACCTGCACGCCGCGTACGACAGCGTGTCCTTCACCGCAGACGTGCCGATGAACCCCCGCCGCCTGATGGAGTTTCTCGACTCCCGGCCGCAGGGCGTCTACCGGATCAAGGGATTCGTCGACTTCGGCGTGGGCGACCGGGCCGACAAGTACGTCCTGCACGCGGTCGGCAGGTTCCTGCGGTTCGAGCCGCAGCCCTGGAAGCGCGACGAGCCACGCCGGACCCAGCTGGTGCTGATCGGCTCGGGCATCGCCCCGGAAGCCTTGCACAAGGAGCTCGCCGACTGCCGCGAGAGCGCCGCACCGGGCCAGGACGCGGCGCAGGACGCCGCACATGAGCGAAGCATGTGGGGCGTCCTGCGGTACGTGCAACAGCCGGACCGACCGGACGACGCGTAGCACTCCGCCACGCGTCGCCCGGCCGGCTACACCGGTCCGGCCACCACGGCGACCGGCTTGGCCAGCGGTGTCCCCGAACCGTCGCGCCGCGGGTCCGGCTCCGGCAGCTCGCTCGGCGTGCCGTTCCCCTGCGCGGCGCGGGCGGGCGTCGCCCCCGCCCAGCCGAACACCAGGACGTCCTCGCCCTTGAGGAACCGCTGGCAGCGCACCCCACCGGTGGCGCGGCCCTTGCGCGGGTACTGGTCGAACGGGGTGAGCTTGCACGTCAGCACCGAGTCGTCCAGCGTGCCGTGCGAGCCGGCGACGGTGAACACCACCGCGTCCGCGGCCGGATCCACCGCCGTGAACGAGATCACCTCGGCGTCCGCCGTGAGCTTGACCCCTGCCATGCCACCGGCGGGACGGCCCTGCGGCCGCACCTGCGCCGCCGGGTAGCGCAGCAGCTGCGCATCGGACGTGATGAAGACCAGGTCCTCCTCGCCGGTCCGCAGCTCGGCGGCGCCGACGATCCGGTCCCCGTCCTTGAGGGCGATGACCTCCAGCTCTTCCTTGTTGGCCGGGTAGTCCGGCACCACTCGCTTGACGACCCCTTGAAGGGTGCCGATCGCCAGCCCCGGGGAGGCCTCGTCGAGCGTGGTGAGGCAGACGACGGACTCGTCGCTCTCCAGTGTGAGGAACTCGGCGATCATCGCCCCGCCCGACAGACTGGGCGCCGCATGGGTGTCCGGCAGCTGGGGCAGATCGATCACCGCGAGCCGCAGCAGCCGGCCCGTCGACGTCACGACGCCCACATCGCCGCGGGCCGTCGCCGGTACCGCCGACACGATCACATCGTGCTTGGAACGCTTGGCGTCCTCGGCGAGCACGATCGGCTCGTCATTGGCGGTACGGGCCAGCAGACCGGTCGAGGACAGCAGCACCCGGCACGGGTCGTCCGCGACCTCCAGCGGCACCGAGGCGACCTGGGCACCGGCCGATTCCAGCAGCACCGTACGACGGTCGGTGCCGAACTTCTTGGCGACCGCGGCCAGTTCCGAGGAGACCAGCTTGCGCAGCTCGGTGTCCGATTCGAGGATGGCGGTCAGCGCCTCGATCTCGCCGTTGAGCCGGTCCCGCTCGCTCTCCAGCTCGATCCGGTCGAAGCGGGTCAGCCGGCGCAGCGGGGTGTCCAGGATGTACTGCGTCTGGATCTCGCTCAGCGAGAACCGCTCGACGAGCCGCTCCTTCGCCTGCGCCGAGTTGTCACTGGACCGGATGATCCGGATGACCTCGTCGATGTCGATCAGCGCGACGAGCAGGCCCTCGACCAGATGCAGCCGGTCGCGGCGCTTGCCCCGGCGGAACTCGCTGCGCCGGCGCACCACGTCGAAGCGGTGGTCGAGATAGACCTCCAGGAGCTCCTTGAGCCCCAGAGTGAGCGGCTGTCCGTCGACCAGCGCCACATTGTTGATGCCGAAGGACTCCTCCATCGGCGTCAGCTTGTAGAGCTGCTCCAGCACTGCTTCCGGCACGAAGCCGTTCTTCACCTCGATGACCAGGCGCAGGCCGTGCTCGCGGTCGGTCAGGTCCTTCACGTCCGCGATGCCCTGGAGCTTCTTCGCCGAGACCAGGTCCTTGATCTTGGCGATCACCTTCTCCGGGCCGACGGTGAAGGGCAGTTCGGTGACGACCAGGCCCTTGCGGCGGGCCGTCACGTTCTCCACCGAGACGGTCGCACGGATCTTGAACGTGCCGCGGCCGCGGGCGTACGCGTCCTTGATGCCGCCCAGACCCACGATCCGGCCGCCGGTGGGCAGATCGGGACCCGGCACGAACCGCATCAGGGTCTCCAGGTCCGCGCCTGGATGCTTGATCAGGTGCCGGGCGGCGGCGATGACCTCGCCCAGGTTGTGCGGCGGCATGTTGGTCGCCATGCCGACCGCGATCCCGGACGACCCGTTGACCAGGAGGTTCGGATACGCGGCGGGGAGAACGGTCGGTTCCGTCTCCTGGCCGTCGTAATTCGACTGGAAAGCGACGGTGTCCTCGTCGATCGACTCCGTCATCAGTGACGTCGCGTCGGCCATCCGGCACTCGGTGTACCGCATGGCGGCCGGCGGGTCGTCGTTTCCGAGCGATCCGAAGTTGCCGTGGCCGTCGACCAGGGGGAGCCGCATGGAGAACGGCTGCGCCAGGCGGACCAGCGCGTCGTAGATCGACGCGTCCCCGTGCGGGTGCAACTTGCCCATGACCTCGCCGACGACGCGGGCGCACTTCACGAAGCCGCGATCGGGGCGCAGGCCCATCTCGTTCATCTGGTACACGATGCGGCGGTGCACCGGCTTCATGCCGTCGCGGGCGTCGGGCAGGGCCCGTGAGTAGATCACCGAGTACGCGTACTCGAGGAAGGAGCCCTGCATTTCGTCGACGACGTCGATGTCGAGGATCTTCTCCTCGAAGTCGTCCGGCGGCGGGGTCTTCGTGCTGCGGCGGGCCATCGCTGCTGCGACTCCTTCACGGATTCTGTTCGGGCAACCTCAGGTTCTGACGCGGACCATTGTGGACCGCCGCACTGACATCGCCGACCTCGACCCGTCCCAAGAGGCGTTCCGGGCCCCGGCCGCGGTGCTTTCGCGCCCCGCCGAGAGGGGGATGCGCCCCTCTTTCATGCGAACTTCCGCGTTACGGGAACTTCGCCAGGGGTCCGTGCGCTTGCCTAAGGTGGCAGGTCTCGCAGGAAATCCAGTATCGCGATCGAAGGGACGTACATGCCCATGGGTCACACGGCCACCGCTCAGGCCGGCTCCGGCGGCTTGACAGCGACCGAGCACCGCCTGGCCAACGGCCTGCGCGTGGTGCTCTCCGAGGACCATCTGACCCCGGTCGCCGCGGTCTGCCTCTGGTACGACGTCGGCTCGCGCCACGAGGTCAAGGGGCGCACGGGGCTGGCTCACCTCTTCGAGCACCTGATGTTCCAGGGCTCCGGCCAGGTCAAGGGGAACGGCCACTTCGAGCTGGTGCAGGGGGCCGGCGGCTCGCTCAACGGGACCACCAGCTTCGAGCGCACCAACTATTTCGAGACCATGCCCACGCACCAGCTGGAGCTGGCCCTGTGGCTCGAGGCCGACCGGATGGGCTCGCTGCTCGCCGCGCTCGACGAGGAGTCCATGGAGAACCAGCGCGACGTCGTCAAGAACGAGCGCCGCCAGCGTTACGACAACGTCCCCTACGGCACGGCGTTCGAGAAGCTGACGGCACTGGCCTACCCCGAGGGCCACCCGTACCACCACACCCCGATCGGCTCGATGGCCGACCTGGACGCCGCGACCCTGGAGGACGCGCGCACCTTCTTCCGTACGTACTACGCGCCGAACAACGCGGTGCTCTCGGTCGTCGGCGACATCGACCCCGAGCAGACCCTCGCCTGGATCGAGAAGTACTTCGGTTCCATCCCGTCCCACGACGGCAAGCAGCCGCCGCGCGACGGAACGCTGCCCGAGATCATCGGCGAGCAGCTGCGCGAGGAGGTGCGCGAGGAGGTCCCGGCGCGCGCGCTGATGGCCGCCTACCGGCTGCCGCACGACGGCACCCGCGAGTGCGACGCGGCGGACCTCGCGCTGACCGTGCTCGGCGGCGGCGAGTCGTCGCGGCTGTACAACCGCCTGGTGCGCCGTGACCGTACGGCCGTGGCGGCCGGGTTCGGACTGCTGAGGCTGGCCGGTGCGCCCTCGCTGGGCTGGCTGGACGTCAAGATGTCCGGCGGCGTCGAGGTGCCGCAGGTCGAGGCCGCGGTCGACGAGGAGCTCGCCCGGTTCGCAGCCGAGGGCCCGACGCCCGAGGAAATGGAGCGCGCGCAGGCCCAGTTGGAGCGCGAGTGGCTGGACCGCCTCGGTACGGTCGCCGGCCGCGCCGACGAACTGTGCCGGTTCGCCGTGCTGTTCGGCGACCCGCAGCTCGCCCTGACCGCCGTTCAGCGGGTGCTCGACGTCTCCGTGGAGGAGGTCCAGGCGGCCGCCAAGGCCCAGCTGCGCCCCGACAACCGTGCGGTGCTGGTCTACGAGCCGGTCGAACCGGCCGAGCCCGCGGACGCCGCGGAGCCCAATGAGACCGAGGCGACCGACGCCGACGACACCGACGCGCACGAGGGGGCGGACCAGTGACCGACGCTGCCGCGACTGGAGTTTCGATGCAGTACCACCCGCAGCCGGCCCCCGGCCCCGCCCGCCCCTGGGCCTTCCCGGCGCCCGAGCGCGGCGCCCTGCCCAACGGCCTCACGGTGCTGCGCTGCCACCGCCCCGGCCAGCAGGTCGTGGCGGTCGAGATCTTCCTCGACGCCCCGCTGGACGCCGAGCCCGAGGGCCTCGACGGCGTGGCCACGATCATGTCGCGGGCACTGAACGAGGGCACCGACAAGCACAGCGCCGAGGAGTTCGCCGCCGAGCTGGAGCGCTGCGGTGCCACGCTCGACGCGCACGCCGACCACCCCGGTGTCCGGGTCTCCCTGGAGGTCCCGGCCTCCCGGCTGGCCAAGGCCCTAGCGCTGGTCGCCGAGGCGCTGCGGGCGCCCGCCTTCGCCGAGAGCGAGATCGAGCGGCTGGTGCGCAACCGGCTCGACGAGATCCCGCACGAGCAGGCCAACCCGGCCCGGCGCGCCGCCAAGCAACTGTCCAAGGAGCTCTTCCCGGCCGAGGCGCGCATGTCGCGCCCGCGCCAGGGCACCGAGGAGACGGTGGAGCGGATCGACCCGGCCGCTGTGCGCGCCTTCTTCGACGCCCACGTCCGGCCGTCCACGGCGACCGCCGTGGTCGTCGGTGACCTCACCGGCATCGACCTGGACGCGCTGCTCGCCGACACCCTCGGCGACTGGTCGGGCGACACCGCGGCCCCGCGTCCCGCTCCGCCGATCACCGCCGACGACACCGGCCGGGTGGTGATCGTCGACCGTCCGGGCGCGGTGCAGACGCAGCTGCTGATCGGCCGGATCGGCGCCGACCGGCACGACAGCGTGTGGCCGGCCCAGGTGCTCGGCACGTACTGCCTGGGCGGCACCCTCACCTCCCGTCTCGACCGGGTGCTGCGCGAGGAGAAGGGCTACACGTACGGCGTACGGGCCTTCGCCCAGGTGCTGCGGTCATCGGCCCCGGACACCGCCTCGGGGGCGACCGGCGCCGCGATGCTCGCCATCAGCGGCTCGGTGGACACGGAGTCCACCGAACCGGCGCTCAAGGACCTGTGGACCGTGCTGCGGACCCTGGCGGCGGAGGGGCTGACCGACGAGGAGCGCGAGACGGCCGTGCAGAACCTCGTGGGTGTGGCGCCCCTGAAGTTCGAGACGGCGGCCTCAGTCGCGGGAACCCTCGCCGACCAGGTCGAGCAGCACCTCCCCGACGACTACCAGGCACATCTGTACGCCCGGCTCGCGGAGACCGGCACGGTCGAGGCGACCGCGGCGGTCGTCAACGCTTTCCCGGGTGACCGGCTGGTCACGATCCTCGTCGGCGACGCGGCACGGATCGAGGAGCCCGTCCGGGCGCTGGGCATCGGAGAGGTGTCGGTGGTCACCGGCTGACGAGTGGCCCGGCGGGCGCCGGGCGGGGCCGGTCATCAGCCCCGTCCTGCCCGTCGCCACTCTCGCTGTACCGGCAGATACCGGGACAGAAGGAAGACCCTTGCGAGTGTGATCTCGCCAGGTTCTTCCTTTTTGTCCGTTCTGGGGGGAGGTTGCCTGTCTGCCCTGTGGGATGCGCTACAAAACGGCCTGTCCGTTTGGTGAATGAAAGTGACCCCGCTTAGCGTCGGCTCGACTGTCCGTCACTCGTATGCCGCATCCGCGACGTACCGGACAGTCATCGCCGAGTCCCCGCCAGGCGTGAGCCTGGGGAGCCGGGGACCCATGAAGTCCCTGGGGTGAATCGGATGCCTGAGCCCGGACGGGCCGGTGCGTCCGTAGGAGACCTTCCTGCTCCGAACCCGTCAGCTAACCCGGTAGGCGAGAAGGAAGGAAAGGACCAGCCACTCCATGGCGTTCACCCGTGCCACCGGGAAGCACCGTGCCCCGAGCCGACTGACGCGCCGCAGCGCGAAGGTCGTCGGCGTCGCGGCTCTGGCCACCACCGGCGTCATCGGCGGCCTGGCCGCTCCCGCCTTCGCAGCGGACTCCGACGCCCCCTCCGTGAGCGAGACAGGCCTCAGCCAGGTCATCGCCATCGACAAGACCCTCGCCGACCGGATCGACGCCCAGGCCGACGCCCAGCAGCACCAGGCCGACGCCGCGGCGAAGGCGAAGGCCGAGGCCCACCGCAAGGCCGAGGCCAAGAAGAAGGCCGAGGCGAAGGCCAACGCCAAGGCCGAAGCTAAGCGCGCCGCCGAGGCCCGCGCCGAGAAGGCACGCGCCGCCCGGTCCGCCGAGCGCACCCGCCTGGGCGCCTTCCGGCTTCCGGTCGCCGGCTCGTACGTCACCACCGGCTACAAGTCCAGCGGCTCGCTCTGGTCCTCCGGCAGCCACTCCGGCATCGACTTCCACGCCGCCTCCGGCAGCTCCGTCGTCGCCGTCGGCGCCGGCACCGTCGTCGAGGCCGGCTGGGGCGGCGCGTACGGCAACAACATCGTGCTCCGGATGACGGACGGCACGTACACGCAGTACGGCCACCTCTCCTCGATCGGCGTCTCCATCGGCCAGAGCGTCCGCGCGGGCCAGCAGATCGGCCTGTCCGGCTCGACCGGCAACTCCACCGGGCCGCACCTCCACTTCGAGGCCCGGACGACCCCGTCGTACGGCTCCGACATGGACCCGGTCGCGTACCTGCGCGCCCACGGCGTCAACGTCTGACCGACGCCCACGCACCACCTCGTCCGAAGGCCCCGGCAGCATGCCGGGGCCTTCGGCATTCCCGCCGCCCGGCCGCGGGGGACGACTGCCCGCCCGGCCACCCCGTGGCCAAAATATATTCATGAATTTCTGCCCGGCATCGGAAATGCGGCCGCATTGCAATAGAGTCGCGTATCAGGCGTCGGCCGGCCGCGTTTCGCGGGGGATTGAGGCGGAGGTTCGGACATGCGCATTCCGGCGCATTCGGTATGCACGGCAATCCGTGACGACATCGTCTCCGGTGTCTTCGAACGCGGCAGCCGTCTCAGGGAGGAGCTGCTGGCCCGCCGTTACGGGGTCTCACGCGTCCCGGTACGGGAGGCGCTGCGCACCCTGGAGTCCGAGGGTTTCGTGGTCACCCGCCGGCACGCGGGCGCCTGCGTCGCCGAGCCCACCGAGCTGGAGGCGGCCGACCTCCTGGAGGTCCGCACGCTGCTGGAGCCATTGGGCGCCGCCCGCGCCGCGCGACGCCGCACCGAAGCACACCTCAAGGTGCTCCGCGGCCTCGTGCGGCTCGGCCAGGACCGGGCCCGGCGCGGCGAGGGCGAGGACCTGCGTGCGCTGGGCGGCTGGTTCCACGAGACGCTGGCGCAGGCCTCCGGCAGCCCCGGCCTGATCGCGCTGCTCACCCAGCTGAGACACAAGATCGCCTGGATGTACGCGGTCGAGCAGCCTGCCCGCCCGGTGGACTCCTGGGCCGAGCACGGGGCCATCGTGGACGCGGTGGCGCGCGGCGACGCGGAACGGGCCAGGGCGCTGGCCGCGCACCATGCGGAGCGGGCCGCGGCCGCGCACCGGCTGCGAGGGGGGCCCGCCGCCCCCGGCGGGGTGAGGAGCACGCAACACTCCGTAAACACCGCAGGCGTCCGGAATTAACAATTACGCCGTATACAGAGGGAAGCAATCGGGCGGGATGTCGTCACCGGTTCGGACCGAATTTCGCGCCACCTGAATTTCGCGTGCCCGCGCTCCGCCCGCCCGCATTGTTTCATCCGAATCCTCGCCGGAGGCTCTGCTCCGGAAAACAAAAGAGCCGCGGCCCCGGTTCAGGGTGCCACGGCTCTTTCGCGGAACATGATTCAGACGGTCTCCGGGAGCTCCTCGAGCCCCTCGGCGACGAGCTTCGCCAGGCGGTCCAGAGCCGCTTCGGAGTTGTCGGCCTCGGATGCGAGCACGATCTCCTCGCCGCCCTGCGCGCCGAGACCGAGGACCGCGAGCATGGAGGCAGCGTTCACCGGGTTGCCGTCGGCCTTCGCGATCGTCATGGGGACGCCGGAAGCCGTGGCGGCACGGACGAAGATGGAAGCGGGGCGGGCGTGCAGGCCCTCGGCCCAACCGACGTTGACGCGGCGCTCAGCCATGGTTCTGCCCTTCACGAATCAAAAGTTGTCTAGACCAGTCTCTCACGCGGTGCGCGGTGCTCCGGCCGACCAGGGGAACAGCCCGCAATGCCCGCGACCCCGCCGATCGGCCCTCTCAGACTGCCCCGGCCCCGGGACCTACGCGACCGCTGACAGAGCCGTACGCTTTGCCCATGCAGCCCGCGCCCGAGCAGAGTCCGCATCACGCTTATCCCGACCACTGGGAAGCGGACGTGGTGCTCCGCGACGGAGGCACCGCACGCATCAGGCCCATCACCACGGACGATGCCGAACGGCTGGTCAGCTTCTACGAGCAGGTCTCCGACGAGTCGAAGTACTACCGGTTCTTCGCCCCGTACCCGCGGCTGTCCGACCGGGATGTGCACCGCTTCACCCATCACGACTACGTCGACCGGGTGGGGCTCGCCGTCACGGTCGGCGGCGAGTTCATCGCGACCGTCCGCTACGACCGGATCGACGAGCGGGGCAGGCCCGCCTCCGCCCCCGCCGACCAGGCCGAGGTCGCCTTCCTCGTCCAGGACGCGCACCAGGGCCGGGGCGTGGCCTCGGCGCTGCTCGAACACATCGCGGCCGTCGCACGCGAGCGCGGCATCCGCCGCTTCGCCGCCGAGGTGCTGCCCGCCAACAACAAGATGATCAAGGTGTTCCGGGACGCCGGATACACCCAGCGGCGCAGCTTCGAGGACGGCTCCGTCCACCTCACCCTGGACCTCGAACCGACCGCCGAGTCCCTCGCCGTCCAGCGCGGCCGTGAGCAGCGGGCGGAGGCGCGGTCCGTGCAGCGCCTGCTGGCCCCCGGGTCCGTCGCGGTCATCGGCGTCGGCCGGACTCCGGGCGGTGTCGGCCGCACGGTCCTGCGCAACCTTCTCGGGGCCGGCTTCACCGGCCGCACGTACGCCGTGAACCGCGCCTTCGCCGCCGGCCAGGCGACCATCGACGGCGTCCCCGCCCACCGCTCGATCGGCGAGACAGACGAGCCGGTCGACCTCGCGGTCGTCGCCGTTCCCGCCGACCGGGTCCCGGAAGCCGTCGCGGACTGCGGCGAGCACGGCGTCCAGGGCCTGGTCGTGCTCTCCGCCGGATACGCCGAATGGGGCGCCGAGGGCCGGGAACGGCAGCGCGAGCTGGTCCGCCAGGCCCGCTCGTACGGGATGCGGATCATCGGCCCGAACGCGTTCGGCCTGATCAACAACGCCGAAACGGTTCGGCTGAACGCCTCGCTCGCCCCCGAGCCGCCCGCCCCCGGGCGCATCGGCCTCTTCACCCAGTCCGGAGCGATCGGCATCGCGCTGCTCTCCGGGCTCTACCGGCGCGGCGCGGGCCTGTCCACCTTCATCTCGGCGGGCAACCGCGCCGACATCTCCGGCAACGACTTCCTCCAGTACTGGTACGAGGACCCCGACACCGACGTCGCCCTGCTCTACCTCGAATCGCTCGGCAATCCCCGCAAGTTCACCCGCCTCGCGCGGCGTACCGCGGCAGTGAAGCCGGTGGTCGTGGTGAAGGGCGCCCGGCACAGCGGTTCCACCCCGCCCGGCCACGCGGTACCGATCAGCCGGATCCCGGACGCGACGGTCTCGGCACTGATGAGGCAGGCGGGCGTGATCCGGGTCGACACGGTGACCGAGATGGTCGACGCGGGCCTCCTCCTCGCCGACCAGCCGCTCCCGGCCGGCCCCCGGGTCGCGATCCTCGGCAACTCCGAATCGCTCGGCCTCCTCACGTACGACGCCTGCCTCGCCGAAGGGCTGCGCCCGCGCCCGCCTCTCGACCTCACCACCGCCGCCACCCCGCAGGACTTCAGGAACGCCCTGGCCGAGGCCCTCGCCGACGACGGCTGCGACTCGGTGGTGGTGACGGCGATCCCGTGGGTCGGCGAGGACGGCGAGGCGGAATCGGGCGACGGGGAGGTGCTCGCGGCAGCCCTGCACACGGCCGCCGCCGCAGGCCCCGCCAAGCCGGTGGCCGTCGTGCACGTCGAGATCGGCGGGCTGGCCGAGGCTCTCGCCGCGGCCACCAGCACGGTCGCCCAGCCCCGCCCGGCCCCGGCCCAGAACCCGCCCGCCCCGGCAGCGCGGACCGGATCGACCACTCCGCCCGGCCCCGCCCCGGCACCCGCAGCCCCCCTCGCCGGCGCCCCCGGCACAGCCCCCCTCGCCGGCGCCCCCGGTGCCCGGAACGGCCGGATCCCCGCGTACCCCGCCGCCGAACGGGCGGTGCGCGCCCTGGCCGAAGCGGTGCGGTACGCGCAGTGGCGGCGGCAGGCCGCCGTGCCCGGCAAGGTGCCCGAGTTCCTGGACGACACCATCGACGAGCCCGGCACCGCCGGCCTCATCGACACCCTCCTCGGCCCCGACCCCGACCCGAGGGGTCTCCAGCTCACACCCGACCAGGCCCGCGAACTCCTTGGCCGCTACGGCATCACCGTACGGGCGACGCTCCCGGCGCCCGACCCGGACGCCGCGGTCGCGGCGGCGGCCCGGCTCGGCTACCCCGTGGCGCTCAAGACCACCGCGCCGCACCTGCGTCACCGGGCCGATCTCGGCGGTGTCCGGCTCGACCTCGCCAACGAGACCGCGCTGCGCCGGGCGTACGGCGAACTGACCGACCTCCTCGGCAAGCCCGCCGAACTCCAGCCCGTGGTCCAGTCCATGGCGCCGCGCGGCGTCGACACCGTCGTACGGGCCACGATCGACCCGGCGGCCGGCGCTGTCCTCTCCTTCGGGCTCGCGGGCGCGCCCTCCGAACTCCTCGGCGACACCGCCCACCGCCTCGTCCCGGCCACCGACCGCGACGCCGCCGAACTGATCCGGTCCATCCGGGCGGCCCCGGTGCTGTTCGGCTGGCGTGGCGCGGCGCCGGTGGACACCGCCTCGCTCGAAGAGTTGCTGCTGCGGGTCTCCCGGCTGGTCGACGACCACCCCGAGGTGGTCTCCATCGCCCTGGAACCGGTCGTGGTCGCAACCCAGGGGCTGACCGTCCTCGGCGCGAGCGTCCGCCTCTCGCCGCCCCCGGCCCGCACCGATCTCGGCCCCCGCCGCCTCCCCAACTACTGACCCGGGCGCCGTCGGGCCCGGACCGCCCTGCCGCGCAACGTCCCCGGCAGTCATCAGCCCCCCGTAGGATGGTCCTCATGGCAAAGACCGGTACGACGACCCAGGGGCTGCGCGCGGCGATCGAGCGCAGTGGCTACTACCCGGCCCTCGTGGCCGAGGCGGTGGAGGCCGCCGTGGGCGGTGAGCCGGTCGCTTCGTACCTGGTGCACCAGGAGACCACCTTCGACTCCAACGAGGTGCGCCGCCACGTCACGGTCCTGGTCCTGACGGACAACCGTTTCATCGTCAGCCACACCGACGAGCAGAACGCCGACACCAGCTCCCCGACCCCGTACGCCACCACCTCCACGGAGTCGGTCAAGCTCGACCGGATCTCGTCGGTCGTGGTCAGCCGGGTCGTCGCCAACCCCGAGAAGTACGTGCCCGGCACGCTGCCCCGCGAGGTCGTCCTCACCATCGGCTGGGGCGCGGTCTCCCGGATCGACCTGGAGCCGGCCGCCTGCGGCGACCCCAACTGCGAGGCCGACCACGGCTACACCGGCAACTCCACCGCCGACGACCTGAGCCTGCGGGTCAGCGAGGCCGGGGACGGCCCGGACACAGTCCGCCAGACCCTCGCCTTCGCCCAGTCGCTCTCCGAGGCCACGGCCGCGACCGCGGCGACCGGCCGCTGATGGCACAGCCGGCCTGGCAGGACCCCGTTCTGCTCCCTGTCGAGAGCGCCCCGGTGCCGGAGTACGGCAGCGGATCGCTCGCCGATCTGCTGCCCACGCTCGTCGCCGGACAGGGCGTTCCGGGCTTCACCGCGGCGATCCCCGAACTCACCCCCGCCGACCGGAACTGCGTGTTCCTGATCGACGGCCTCGGCTGGGAGCAGATCAAGGCCCACCCCGACGAGGCACCGTTTCTGCACTCCCTGCTCCCCACCTCGCGCGGCGGCACAGGCCGTCCGATAACGGCGGGCTTCCCGGCCACCACGGCGACCTCGCTGGCCTCCGTGGGCACAGGCCTCCCGCCCGGGGAGCACGGCCTGCCCGGGTACAGCGCGCGCAACCCGGAGACCGGCGAGCTGATGAACCAGCTCCGCTGGAACCCCTGGACCCCCCCGAAGGTCTGGCAGCCGTACCCCACCGTCTTCCAGCTCGCGGACGCCGCAGGTGTGCGTACCGCCCAGGTCTCCGCCCCCGCCTTCGAGCAGACCCCGCTCACCAAGGTCGCGCTCAGCGGCGGCTCGTTCCTCGGCCGGCTCTCCGGCGAGGAGCGGATGGAGACCGCCGCCGAACGGCTCGCCTCGGGTGACCGGTCGCTCGTCTACACGTACTACAGCGAGGTCGACGGCAAGGGCCACCGCTTCGGCGTCGACTCCGATGCCTGGCGCGGCCAGCTGATGTACGTGGACGGCCTGGCGCGGCGCCTGGCCGAACAGCTCCCGCCCCGCTCGGCGCTCTACATCACCGCCGACCACGGCATGATCGACATCCCTTTCGACGAGCAGTCCCGGATCGACTTCGACGAGGACTGGGAACTGCGCGCGGGCGTCGCCCTGCTCGGCGGCGAGGGCCGGGCCCGCCATGTGTACGCCGTCCCGGGAGCCGAGAACGACGTGCTGGCCGTCTGGCGTGAAGTGCTCGGCGAGCAGTTCTGGGTGGTGAGCAGGGACGAGGCGATCGCGGCCGGCTGGTTCGGCCCGAAGATCGACGAGCGTGTGCACGGCAGGATCGGCGACGTCGTCGCGGCGGCCCACGACGACGTGGTGATCACCGCCTCCGTCAATGAGCCGCACGAGTCCGCGATGGTCGGCATGCACGGCTCGATGACCCCCGTCGAGCAGCTCGTCCCGCTCCTCGAAGTACGCTCGTAACCGCGTTCTTCCCCACCGCCCACTGCTTCTCCTCCCGCCCGAAAGGTGCTCAGCCCCTCATGCCCGAGCTTGTGTTCTTCTCCGGAACGATGGACTGCGGAAAGAGCACACTGGCGCTGCAGATCGCGCACAACCGGTCGGCGAGGGGGCTGCAGGGTCTGAACTTCACTCGGGACGACCGCGCGGGGGAGGGGAAGCTCTCTTCGCGGCTCGGGCTGGTGACCGAGGCGGTCGAGGCGGTGGCCGGCATGGATCTGTATGCCTATGTCGTCGACCGGGTGTCGCAGGGTGGCAGGGTCGACTACTTGATCGTGGACGAGGCGCAGTTCCTGGAGCCGGTGCAGATCGATCAATTGGCGCGGGTTGTGGACGACCTGGGCCTGGATGTCTTTTCGTTCGGGATCACCACTGACTTCCGCACGGAGCTCTTCCCCGGCTCGCGGCGGCTGATCGAGCTGGCGGACCGAGTGGAGACGCTTCAGGTGGAAGCGATGTGCTGGTGCGGGGCGCGTGCTACGCACAATGCCCGCACGGTGGGCGGCGAGATGGTGATCGAGGGAGAGCAGGTCGTTGTCGGTGACGTGAGCAGCCCCGCTACGGAGATCGGCTACGAGGTGTTGTGCCGGCGTCACCATCGTCGCCGTATGACGAGCGGTTCGGCCCGCGCCGGCGCGCTCTCGCCGGATGTCCTGCCGGTGACCTCCGACTGACGCTTGCCGGCCGAACGAGCCGGTCACCGCCTGCCCCTCCCGCTGTCCGCACTGCGGCCGGTGCGCTGCTGGTGCTGGAGGCGGGCGACCGCAACGTCGCCGGACCGGACACCGTGCCGAACAGGAGCGCGGCGGACGCGGCGGAGGCTGAACACGGCCGGGCGAGCCCGTGGCTCCAGGGCGGCACTGGTGCGGCAGGTGCCCTGGTCCCCGGAGGCCAAGCCTTCCGGGGACCGGGCGCCTGCCGCGTTCGTTTGGTGCGCGGGGCGTCGGCGGACCGCGCCGCCGGCCGGTGACGCAGCCGGATTCTCAGTGGTGTCCGAGCCGGTTTCTCAGCCGGTGCAGGTCACCTTCAGCGCGGATATCGCGTGGTGCTCGTAGTTGTTGTCCTCGCCCCGGTCGTGCAGTTGCACGGAGAGCTTCTTGGCGTCGACGGAGAAGGTGCCCGGGACGTTGTACCAGGTGCCGCGACGCTCCTGCTGGCGGACGTAGTAGGAGCCGACCAGGTTGCTGGTCCTGGGCAGGAACCGGTCGTACACGGTGTAGTAGCTCGGGTTGCCGCCGACCCGATTGATGTCGGAACTCCCGGGCACGTGGACGGAGATGCTGCACTTCCTGGCGGTGGCGGGCAGGTCGAACAGCCAGGTCGCCGATCCGCCCGAGTCCTTGGAGGAACTGCCGGACATGGGCATGGAAAGGTACTTACCCGCGCAGCCGTACCCGCCGAAGCCGCCGCTGTGGGTGGCCCAGCCCTCCTTGCCGTCGCTGTAGTAACCCGACTTCTGGAAGCGCTGGGTGGGGCACTCCGGTCCGGACACGCCGCTGTACACCACGGCGGGCGCCGACTTGGGCGCCGAACCGGCCGAGGGGGCCTTGGTGGGAGTGTCCGAGCCGGTGTCGGCAGGGGCTTTGTCGCCGGAACCGCTCTTCGCCGTCCTGTCGGCCGGGCCCGTGGTGTCCTTGCCGCCCTTGGCCGTCTCCTCGGCCGATCCGTCCGCGGGCTTCCGTCCGTCCCCGGTGTCCGCGCGAACGTCACCGACGGGGCCTTTGTCACCGCGGGCCGGGCCACCACCCGGCTTGTCGCCACCGACGGCTCGTTTGCCTTCGGGGCTGTCGGGGTCGGTGCCCGGTACGTAGCCACCGGCCCGGCCGTCCTCCTTCCAGGCCGCCGCCGCTTCGGTGTTCCCGGGCTTGTCCTCGTCCTTCTGGGCGCCCGCCACGATGAACGGGGTCGCGAGGAGCAGTGCACCGGCGAACGCTGCCGCGACCACCATCGGGCGCGACACCCGGCCGGGGCGCTCCGGGTCACCGCCCTCGCCCGCCGCGGCATCGCCGGGAGGGCCGGACGAAGCCGCGGCGGAGACGGCGGCCGTGGCGGTGGCCCGCCCGGCCGCGACGGCCGCCGCTGTGGAGCCGGTCGTCGCGGCAGCGACAGCCGGCTCCGTAGCGGTCTTCTCGGAAGCGGTTTCCTCGGAAGCTGCCTTCTTCGATGCGGAGCGTACCCCTGCGGGCGTCGGTTCCGCGGCGGCCGTCGCGGGCGACGACGTGCTCGCCCCGGTCGTCCCCCCGGCGGTGCTCTCCGCGACGCCCGACGAGCCCGAGGAGGCAGTGCCCGCAGCAGTGGTGGTGGCGGTGTTGGCCACCACCGCGGGCGTTTCGGCCGCCGGCGTCGCCTCTTTTTCCTGGGCAACCGCCGAGTCCTCGCCGCCCGGTTGGCCCTCGGCCCCGGACGCGGTCCTGCCGATGGAGACCCCGGCCGCGTGCACCACCGCCGGGGTCTGGACCGCGGGTTCCCCGGCCTCCTCCGGGCCGGACTTCGACGAGGTCGGTGTCCGCGCGCCGCCACCGTCCTTGCCGCCGGTGACCGAAGTGCCCCCGCCCTCTGTCACTGTGCGGGACGAGGGTGCGGACGGGGCGCCTATGCTCCCGGGAACCGCGCCCTGCGAACCGTCCGGAACCGTTCCGCCCGAGGCCTCGCTCCGGCCGTTGCCGGACTCACTCTCCTCGCTGGACCGCTCTCGCTTCACAGGTCGCCCCTCTTTCCCTGTCATTGATTCCCTTTATTCTCTTCGCTTGCTGATGAGAGCACTCGGTACCCGCCCCTGCCCGGCGATGTGATGGTCAGTCACATGTGTTCGTAACCCTGGTTCCCGTTTTCGGCCGCCGGCCAGTCCATGGCGTCGTGCACGTGTCCTCCCTGGCGCCGGGACCGCGGGAACTCGCCGCGTACGTGGTTCATCACCCCGAACGCATCACGCAGGTGGACATTGACTACCCGGAGCAGGGGGATCGGCCCCGAGGACGCCGGGCCCGACAACTTCCTGGCATCCAGGGTATCGAGCATTTCGATGGTGTCGGTGCTCCCGCCGTCGCCCCCTGCGGATCCCCGCCGGCGACGCGTGGCCCAGCGTCCGGCCGTCGGTGTCACGCATCACCTGGAGCCTCCGCGGAGCTGGCCGAAGGAGACCTGACGTCCTTCCGTGGAGTTGGATCGGGGCCCCCGAGCCCGTGGTACATCCGCATGACCTCGGGCGAGAACGGCTTCCCGTACACCAGCCCGGTGAAGACCTCCGCCACGAACTCGCGGGGGTTGCCGGCGGCGTAGGCGCTTACCCCGAGGGCGAGAGCCTGATGGGGTACGGCGTCGCCGCCCTGTCCGCTGCGGCCGGCGAATTGAGTGAAGGCCAGATCATGGTACTGGGCGCGGGCGTTGGCGTAGTGCAGGAAGTGGCCCAGTTCATGCACCATCGTGCCGACGCCGGAGGGGTCGAGCTCGGTGGAGAGGTAGCGGTACCGATGGCCGGCGAGCTTGTTGGTCAGCGGATTGCCGACGACATCGGGCGAGGCGATCACCGCGTTGGGTGCGAGGTACTCGGCGCGCTGTAGCCGGCCCCCGCTCCGCTCGGCGACAACGTCGTTGTGGACTTCCAGGAACCGGCCGTACTTGGGCAGGTGCAGTTCGACATCGGGTACGTGGAAGCCGGCCTCCTGCACTGTGATGACGGCCTTGCGGAAGTTGTCGATCCGAGCGTCGCGGAGGCTGTCCGTGGGGTCCCCGTGGATGGTGACCTGCGTGCCGTGGACGTCCTCGACCACCGGCGTCAGCTTCCCGAGGTGGGAGCCGGTGTCGAGCGCCTCGGTCTGGTCGGCCCGGTCGAGATAGGAGTTGAGTTCCGGGTAGAGCGTGGAGCGGGTCAGGTCGTTGCGGGCGCTGTCCATCAACTCCCGTACACGCTCGGCGGACACACCGGCGTCGACGGTCACCCCACCGGCCGCCGCCTGATCCCGCTTGGCCGCCAACTGCCGGCGCGAGAGCTCATCGGCGGCATCGAGTGCGTCGTCCGACAGAGCGCCGTGGTGGGTGCGGTCGCCGGTGAAGATGTCGTGCGTGGGGTTGTTCGCCGGATCGACCCGGTCCGGCAACCGTCGGCCCGCGAAGTCGCTCACATCGGGATGGATGCGGGTGTACCGGTCGAGAAGTTGTGCCTGGTGCGCCCGCTCGGCGATGCGCTGGTGCAGATCGTCCTGCTCGGACCGGACGTGTGCGGTGAGGCGGTCGACCGCCCCGGCACGGTCGCTGGGGCCGTTCTTGCCCGACTTCCACGCCTCCACGGCATCGAGGATGGCCCCCAGCTGACGCTGGTTGATGTCATGGGCACCAGGCAGCTGCCGGCCTCCGTTCGCCCACTCCTGGACAGCCGTGTCGATGCGCCGCAGGGTGTTGGAGCGCCGCGCCCGCGGAAGCGTAGACAGAGCCCGCCAACTGTCGACGATCTCGCTGTCCCCGGCCCCGCGGCCGTCGGCCCGGGGGGCGTCCGGCGTTGCCGTCGTCGGAGTGTCAGCGGGGTTACCGGGTGAGCGTGACGTGGGCCAGCGGTCAAGGGCCGGGTCGGTGGTGGGGCGGTGGTCGCGCCGGACTGCGGGGTTCTCGCCCGGGGCGGTGAGGGGGTGGTCGTGGAAGACGGTGCTGAGGTCGACCGTGTCCTCGATGGCGGCCAGATAGCGCTCCGGCAGCGGCGCCAGGCGCGCGGTGTCGGCCATCAAGCCATCGGTGTGGACGGCCCCGCTGTCCGCGTTCCGGCGGAAGAGGAAGTCCCGGTCCCGGTACTCGTCGGGCAGGCCCAGGTAGTGCAAGACCTCGTGGATCATCACCGGCAGATACCTGTGGTCCTCGGCGGGCGGTCCGAGGTTCCAGTGCCGCTGGTCGGAGCGACCGGGATTGTCGGACCGGCTCACGATCACATGCTCGGGGTGATCGTCGTCATGGACCAGTCGCAGATCGACATTGAACTGATCACCGGAGCGCGGAAGCGCGTAGCCGACTGCGTTGAAGTGCTCGTCCAGCGCGCCCTGGACGCCTGCCCGGAGGCCGGCCAGATCCTGCTCGGACAAGCCACTGCCGGCCAGGCGGACGGGGAGCGTCACGACATGGTCGCGCACCCATGTGCCGTTGTGGGCCTCGATGCGGGAGACCTCGGCGCGCATCAGGGTCTGCGAGCCGGCCAGCGTGCCGGGAACACGGTGGCGGCTCATGGCGTCGACGGCCGGGTCGAACCTCTCGACATGCAGACGCCCGACATGCCCCGCCGGCACCTCCTTCCGGCGCTCCACCCAGGTCGAGGGGTCGGCGGGGAAAGGCACCTGGCGAGCTGGACGACTCAGCACCTGTGCATCTGACGAGTCGTCGGGAACATGAGGCGGCGCCATGCTGACCGAAGGCCCTGCCGCCGGCTGCTCGGCAACCGGTCCGTCCAGCTGGCGCTCACTTTCCGCGGTGACCCAGTGGATTCCCTGGAAAGCCTCCAGCGTGCGGGGGGAGAACAGCGCTATCGCCTCCTTCCGCTGGAATGTCGGATAGGAGGAACCATCGAACTCGGCAACCCCTTCCGCACCCGCCTTCATGGCGAACCGTTGAAGCGGAGGGAACTTTTCGCCACCGGGGATCCGGTCCTCGATCATGGCGGGGCCACTGATCTGCGGTGCCAGGTTCTTGAGCTCCTCGGCGAACTGCGACGCATCCGCGGAGGACACCTCCATGTGCTTCCGCAGGGCGGCGAAGTTCTTGGGAATCGCGTCCAGGAGCGAGGTGATGAACTCCGATCCCGGTGGCGCGACGATGAGGTGGTTGCCGAGGACGCCCGCTTCCCACCGAAGCCGCGCCGCCAGATCCACTTGCTCGTTCCGGACGGCGGGAGCGTCCACCCCTGCCGTGGCCAGCGCGTCGGCGACGCTGGCCATGTCCCGCACGCGCGGGGCGAGCAGGGGAAGATCCCCCGAACGCATGGTGATCGCTTCCATCGAGGACAGATCCACGGTTCCCGGATGCAGGTCCACGTCGGCGTAGACCCCACCGATCCGCTCAAGGATCAGGTAGCGCGCGATGTCGGAGGCCAGGTTGTAGGCCCCATTCGCCACAGCTGTCTCGTAGACCTCCAGCACTTGCGGCCGGTCCGCCATGCGCAGGGAATCAAGCGAATCCTGGTGGACGGTGACGATCTGCTCAAGACGCGTGCGCACCGGTCCGCTCCACTCGGCGTAGGTCGCGTCGGTCCACAGGTGCTGTTGCCACCTGCCCCCGGCCGATCGTGCCCACGCCTCAAGGTTGTTCAACGCCGCCGCGCTGGGCTCCTCGCCCATCCAGAAGAAGTGAACGTCCTTGGGCACCGGGGTGAGCGTACCGGCGGGCGTTGCGATCTCGGCAACCCGCTCCGCGTAGCGCGATTCGAGCTCACCGCGCAGTACGTGAAGGTTCTGAAGCTCCAATCGGCGCAGCAGGAGTCGGACCCGGGCATCTTGGCCACCCCTCACGGACTCGTCGACGTAGTCCATGAGCGCCTCGCGCCGGTCGGCGTCGAGTGGCGTCCCGTCGTGCGCCAGCAACCGCAGTACGCGTGCGGGCCCGTCGGCCGCCGCCCAGATCCGGACCGTACGACGGGCCGCACGAGCCTCCGCGGCGGTCAGCGACGTTATGGGCGTCCCGGGAACCGGGGCGGCGGACTCGCCCTGGCCCCGGGACCGGGGCGCCTGGAGCAGGGAAGTGGCGGTCAGGGTATCCGGATCTCCGCTCCACAGCCGGGAGATCTCCTCGTTCAATTGGCTGCGCAGCACGTTCCACACCGACTGAGCACGCTCCAACCCGGTGTCGGCTCTGCTCGGCGTTCCGCGCAGCGACTGCCATTTGCTGCCGTTCCCGCCTCCTTCGACGTACACCCGGAGCGGCTTCTCGTCGTGGGTGGCCCGGCGCACCGCTTCGGCGGCGACCGACGCCGAGAAGACCTCGATCCTGGTCAGTTGGTCTTCCCGCGGGCGCTTCGAACCCTCCCCGAAGGCGATCTCCGCAGTCGCCCGGAAGGACTCCCCCGACGAGGGTGAAGCGTGGGGCGCCGGTGGCGCGGGCTCTGTCTGATCGGCCTCCGGGCCGCTCTGCGCCAGGTCGTCGGACATCACCTGCTCCGCACTGTTCTGCGAGGCGGAGTTGAGGGTTTCGAAGATCATGTCCGAGAACGTGGTGGTGGGCGGCACCGCTTCCCCCTGCGTGTCGGGGACGAAGGCCGGGCCGGTTTCGGGTGACTCTCCCGCCACGATCCACGTACCGCGGCGCTGTGCGACGGGGTCCGCGAGCAGGCCCAGCACACCTCTGACGCCGTCGGAGCCGTTCGACGGTCCGACATGGCCGACCTCGGTGTCGGGCGCGTACCAGAGACGTCCCGATACGGCACGTGCCGCGTCCGTCGCCACGCTTCCGCCGTCGCCACTGCGGATCTTCGCCGTCTCGCACGCGACCAGTACGACCGGAGCCGGGGGCTGCGCCGGGTCCCTGAGCGTCTCCATGAAACGCGCGAACCGGGCACCGTCGACGACCAGCGGCTTTTCGCCCACCACATGGAGTTCGATGCCGTTCTCGCTGCCGTGCGCGTCGAAGAACAGAGGCCTGACCGGCTCCTTCGCGTCCCGTACCGGTGCGCCGGTCTGCCAGGGGACCTTGTTGGCCGGGGAGTCCGGGTCGCTGTCGGTGTCGAGTACGGCACCCCCTTCCTCCGTGGGCCGATAGTGCGCGAACAGGGCCTCGTCGGCGCGGTACTTCTTGTAGAAGTCGTTGCGTGGGGCCCAGTCCCGGTCGCTGTGCGAGGCGTATCCGATGACCTCGCCGGTGGCGTCGCGGATGGTGTGAAGGTTCTGGCGTGCTTGTGCGAAGGTGATTTTCCGGCCGTCGTTGCCGACGAGTTCGTCCTTCGGTGTCCCGTTGTCCTGTTCCAGGCGTTGTGGTGCGGGGTCGAGGCCGGTCAGGAGTGTTCCGTTGTTCGGTAGCAGTGCTGTGTCCGAACCGGACCTGCCGCTGCCCCATCGGATGGAGCCCTTGATTGTCCTGACGGTGTCGCCGAGGCGTTTGGCCAGCGTTTGGCTCCGGGCGGGTGCGGACGTGGTCTGGGGGGTTTCCTGGTTCTCGCTCTCTTCGGTCAGCCAGTCCAGGCGGGTCCAGTCCGTCCACTGGTCCGTCCGGACACGGAACTCGGGGGGCGGCCCGAACCTGAGGTTCGGGGTGTGTGTGGTGTCGAGGGACTTGATGTGCTCGTTGAACTGTCGCAGGAGGAATATCGGACCGGTGCTGGCGCCCACGTTCTTCGACTTCATGGCCAGCTCAAGGACACCCCTGGCGTAGGCGTCCTTGTTGTTGATGTCCGGGAGGTTGTCCAGAACCTGCTTCATGAAGCGGCTGCGGGGGTGGGTGACGATGAACTGGTTCCCGAAGCGTCCTTCTTGGTAGGCGACTTCGGCGGCCTGGTGGATGTGGTCCGCGGTCACGGGTGCGTTCTCTTCGAGTCGGAGCAGTTTCCGGACGCTGTTGGGGTCGCGGAGCATGGGTCCGAACATCGGCAGGGTGTCGTCGCCCCTGGGCATCGTGACGCCCTCGGGGCGCAGTACGACCTCTCCGGGGCCCAGGTCCACATCGAGATAGACCCCGCCGTGCTTGTGGAGGAGGGCGTACCTGGCGATGTCGGAGGCCATCGCGAAGCTGTTCTGCTTGCGCGCGGCCTCGTAGAGCTTGGACACCTTGGAGGGCAGCTTCTCCGCGCCGGTGGTCTTGTCCTTTTTGAACAGGTCCTCGACCCGGCCTTGATGAACGGTGCCGGAATCGGCCAGGCCCGTGAGGAACTCCTTGTTGTTGCGCCGGCCGCCCTCGTCCGTCCAGATCGTCAGCTTCCACTGTGCTTCTTCTGCCTTGGCCGCCCATGTCCGGAGGTTGGCGCGGGCACCGTCGGTCAGTTCGCCACCCAGCCAGACGAAGTTGAGTTCCTTGGGGACCACGGCCGACGGACCGAGACCGGCGCCCACGTAGTGGACCGGACCGGCAGGAGACGCATCGCCGGCCGACGCGGTCGCGGTGCTCCGGGACAAAACCGGGCCGGCCGGCTGCTGCGTGATCTCCGAGTCGGCGTTGAGCAGCAGGCCCGGACCTTGACTGTCCGGGAGTTTCGTTCCGTCGCCGGTGTCCTGGTGGGTCTGTTCTTTCTCCCGGGTGAGGAGGGTTTCGAGTGCGGTGGGCTCGCTCGCGGTCACCCACCGGCCCTGGCGCCCGGTCGTCCGGTCCTGGAGAAGGGCCAGCACTCCGGTTGCCCCGCCCGCGGCGGCTCCGGTCGGCGGTCCCACGTGGCCGACCGCGACATCGGGGGCGTACCAGCGGCGTCCGGGCACCGCCCGTGCCGCGTCCCGCACGACGCTTCCACCATCCGTGGAGCGGACGCTCGCTGTGTCACAGGCCACGAGCACCACCGGAGCCGGAGGCTGGTCGGGATCACTCAGGGACTCCATGAAGCGCGCGAACTGCGCACCGTCCACCTCGAGCGGAAGGTCGCCGGCGATGTGGAGCTTGACGCCGTCCTGGGAGCCGTGCGCGTCGAAGAAGACAGGTTCGGGTGTCCGCTGCCCGGCCGGGGCGTTCGTGCCGGTGCGCCAGGGAACCGTGCGGGGCGACGTCTCGTCCTCGGCCACGGGGACGAACTTGCCGTCGTCGGTCGTCCGGTAGGCCTTGAAGGACGTCTCGTCGGCGCGGTACTTCTTGTAGAAGTCGTTGCGTGGGGCCCAGTCCCGGTCGCTGTGCGAGGCGTATCCGATGACCTCGCCGGTGGCGTCGCGGATGGTGTGAAGGTTCTGGCGTGCTTGTGCGAAGGTGATTTTCCGGCCGTCGTTGCCGACGAGTTCGTCCTTCGGTGTCCCGTTGTCCTGTTCCAGGCGTTGTGGTGCGGGGTCGAGGCCGGTCAGGAGTGTTCCGTTGTTCGGTAGCAGTGCTGTGTCCGAACCGGACCTGCCGCTGCCCCATCGGATGGAGCCCTTGATTGTCCTGACGGTGTCGCCGAGGCGTTTGGCCAGCGTTTGGCTCCGGGCGGGTGCGGACGTGGTCTGGGGGGTTTCCTGGTTCTCGCTCTCTTCGGTCAGCCAGTCCAGGCGGGTCCAGTCCGTCCACTGGTCCGTCCGGACACGGAACTCGGGGGGCGGCCCGAACCTGAGGTTCGGGGTGTGTGTGGTGTCGAGGGACTTGATGTGCTCGTTGAACTGTCGCAGGAGGAATATCGGACCGGTGCTGGCGCCCACGTTCTTCGACTTCATGGCCAGCTCAAGGACACCCCTGGCGTAGGCGTCCTTGTTGTTGATGTCCGGGAGGTTGTCCAGAACCTGCTTCATGAAGCGGCTGCGGGGGTGGGTGACGATGAACTGGTTCCCGAAGCGTCCTTCTTGGTAGGCGACTTCGGCGGCCTGGTGGATGTGGTCCGCGGTCACGGGTGCGTTCTCTTCGAGTCGGAGCAGTTTCCGGACGCTGTTGGGGTCGCGGAGCATGGGTCCGAACATCGGCAGGGTGTCGTCGCCCCTGGGCATCGTGACGCCCTCGGGGCGCAGTACGACCTCTCCGGGGCCCAGGTCCACATCGAGATAGACCCCGCCGTGCTTGTGGAGGAGGGCGTACCTGGCGATGTCGGAGGCCATCGCGAAGCTGTTCTGCTTGCGCGCGGCCTCGTAGAGCTTGGACACCTTGGAGGGCAGCTTCTCCGCGCCGGTGGTCTTGTCCTTTTTGAACAGGTCCTCGACCCGGCCTTGATGAACGGTGCCGGAATCGGCCAGGCCCGTGAGGAACTCCTTGTTGTTGCGCCGGCCGCCCTCGTCCGTCCAGATCGTCAGCTTCCACTGTGCTTCTTCTGCCTTGGCCGCCCATGTCCGGAGGTTGGCGCGGGCACCGTCGGTCAGTTCGCCACCCAGCCAGACGAAGTTGAGTTCCTTGGGGACCACGGCCGACGGACCGAGACCGGCGCCCACGTAGTGGACCGGACCGGCAGGAGACGCATCGCCGGCCGACGCGGTCGCGGTGCTCCGGGACAAAACCGGGCCGGCCGGCTGCTGCGTGATCTCCGAGTCGGCGTTGAGCAGCAGGTCGTCCGTCACGAGAGGGACGGCGGGCCGGTACCGGTCGTCCGCCATGTGCAGCACCACGCCCGACCGCGTGTTCCCTCCCGTGCCCGTTCCAGGAGCGCTGAATGTCAGATGGTTCAGGTCCGACAGGACCACGGTCACCGGGACCCCGAGCACACGGGCCGCGAGCAGCGCCGCCAGGTCGCCCGCGGAGTGGTTCCAGCCGGCGTCCTTGCGGTCGCCTATCCGCCCGTCGCCGGACCGCAGCAGTGTCGTACGGGCCAGTTCCAGACGCTGGTCGGGGGTCAGCCCGGCGGCCACCGTGTCCGGGAGACGTCCACGCGAGTCGACGTGTTCGGCGGCCTGCGCCGCGCTGAGCGTGATACCCGCGTCGGTCAGCTCCTGTGGGGTGAACCGCTCCTGCGGATCGATGGCGAGGAACTCCGCGAGTTCGTCGCGGTCCGCCATCAGGCGGTCGGCGAGCCGCTCCCTCAAGTGCTGGACATCAGCGGCGGAAAGGCTCCTGCCCCGCGCGTGCAGCCCCAGCTCGGCGAGGAGCCCCGGATGGGCGCGCTCGACCGCGTCCAGGAGGGACCGGTGGAAACTCGTACCGGCATCGAGGCGCGCGGGTCCGACGGAGGGCGGCTCCACGAGGTGGAGGACGCGGCCGTCCGGCGCCTTCAGTGCGACGGGCCGGCCCTCGGTGTCCTTGCCCTGGGCGATGTACGGGTCGGGGACGGATGTCGCGTCGGCCGGACGGATGTAGCCCTCCGGTTCCGGCGCGGGGTGCCAGGGGGTGACGACGCGGGGGACGCTTCCTTCGGGCCGCGGCTCCAGAACCTGGCGCGTGGACGCGTCCACCGAGTCGAAGTTCGTCTGCACCAGAGCGAGTTCGCGGTAGTCGGCAGTCAACTGTGCGACCGCCCCGTCATACGCCGACCGCGCGTCCCGCAGCTCGGCATCGACCGCGTCGAACCGCCCCGCGGTCACCTCCCGGTCCGGTGTCTTCCGGGCTCGGGCCTCCCGCAGCTGGGCGGCCTCCACGGTGTGCCGGGCGGTCCGTACGGCCTCCAGCGACGACCGGTAGGCGGCGTCCGCGACCCGCAGGCGCTGTGCCCAGCCCGCAGCCTTGGTCTGCTCCCGGCGTACGGCGTCCGTGTCCGGCAGCGGTCCGGCGTCGCCCAGCCAGAACTCCGTGCGGGCGAGGACGTCCTGCCGTGTGACCGGGTGCGGCAGTCCGGTGAGCCCGGCGGCCGGGCCCGCGTGGGGCACCGTGGCTTCGAGGGCTTCGAGGGCTTCGAGGGCTTCGGCGAGCGGGGGGTAGCCGGCGACCATGACGGGAACATCGTCGACGGCCGCGGCCGCGGCCGGTTCGCTCCAGGTGACCGGCGGCGTACCGGAGGGACGGGGGCCGGTGATCGTGTAGTGCTCGACCGCCTTCCAGGCGGCCTCGGAGGCACCGGCGAGGCGCTGCTCTGCGGTCGCGAGGTCGCGACGATGGTTGACCAGGTCCTGCTGGGCTTCGGCGTACCGTGAGCGGGCCGTGGCGAGCCGCTCCCGCGCCGTGGCCACGTCCGTGCCGGTGGGAGTCGGCGTCTCCAGGAGGCGCCGGAGCTCCGTCCGGAGGGAGGAGGCCTCGCCGTCGAGTGCGCGCAGGCGCCGCTCGGCCGTCTCGGCCTTCTCGGCGGCCTCGATGTACTTCTTGGTCTGCTCCTTGACGGTGACCGCGGCGGCCTCGACCTCGGGTGGCAGCAGTCCGTGCTCCCGGGCGACGTCGAAGGACACCCACATCGTCACCCCGTCCTGCACCGTGTGCTCGACGGTGACCGGCGGCCGGGACCCGGACCTGAGGACGGACGGGACGACCGGAAGGTCCGCGATGCGGTGCGATGCCTTCGCCGTCTGGAGTACGCGCAGGGGTGCCTGGACGAGTACGGCGCCGCCGGCGAAGGGCTTGAGCGTGGTCAGCGCGGAGGTCCGGCGGTCGGCGGCACCGCCTGCCGCGTCGGAGTCCGCCCAGCCCGGCACGGCGGCAGTGGTCTGGACCAGGGGCTGCGTCTGGAAGCCCGGTCCCGCGGTCATTGCCGGCATGTGCGCTTCGGTGGTGTCACCCGTGTAGGTGTCGTTGTCCATGGTCCGGCGGCTGCCGCCGAGCCCCGCTTGCGGGTCCACCGCCAGCAGACGGGCCCCGGACAGATCAACGTCCGCGGAGATCTTCAGGTTCGCGTCCGACCCGCCGATCGTCGACGTGGTGTCGTGCAGTGTGATGGTCAGGCTGTCGCGGACCATCTGCGGCAGGTAGGCGCTCAGCACCTCGGTGCTGATGGCCCCCTTGAGGGCTTCACCGGCTGCGGTGCCGGGCCGCGTCAGCTCCGTCCTGCGCACATAGCGGCCATTGCCGCCCGCGGGCATGGCCGTCGCGGTGTCGCTCGTGGCGCCGCGTCCCTTGACGGCGAGGTCGACGGCGTACGCCGCGGCGTCCCGGAGAACGGTGATGCCGCCCACAGTGGTGACGACGACGCTCTCCGGACCGGCCGCGAACAGCTTCCTGCCCGCCGCGTTGCGCTCCCGCAGTGCCACGGCCTGCTGCTGGTCCGGGGGAAGCAGTACTGGGCGCGCGGCTTCCCGGGGTGTGCGTGCCACCGACGGTCCGGTCCGCGGTTCAGTGGTCCGCTGTTCGGTCGTCCGAGGTCGGGCGAGGCTCAGGGGCAGCACCACCTCGGCGTCACCGACGGGGTACGTGTCACTCACCACTGTTCCGTCGGGCAGCTCCAGGGTGAAGGTGACGTCGAACCCCGTCCGACCGGTCACCACGGGGCCCTCGAAGGCGACTTGGGCGCTGACGGCGTCGGTGACCGCGTGTGCCAGGGAGGACGAACGGGTGGATCCGACCCGGTCGTCGAGGGTGAAGCCGCCGCTCCGGAGACCCGGTTGGCCCAGGACGGTGGGCACCTCGCCGAGCCGGTAACCGGCCTCGTACCCGCGCGCCAGCTTCTCCGTGACTGTCTCCGCCGTGGACGTGGGCCGGGTGATCGTGGGCTTCACGTCGTGGCGCAGCGCACCGGCGGTGAAACCGGACCGTTCCAGGGTCACTGTGAGACTGGCGTCCTTGGCAGGCCCGATCTTGTTCCGGGCCAGCCGCAGGGAGGTGCCGCCGTTCTCCATGCCCGTCTGGAGGGCGCGCATACCGGACGGCGACAAAGTGGTCATCTGCCGCGCCAGGCCGCCGAGCTGGTCGGCCAGCAGACTCCTGGGCCCGAGCCAGCTCTTGTGCTTGGGCAGGGTTTCCAGCAGGCGGTTGGTGAAAGCGCTGATCGCCGGTGCCATGTCGAGGCGGCCGACCGTGAGCGTGGCATGAGCGGCCGCATCCACGGCGGTGTAGAGCTGCGGGGGCGGCGCAGCGGTGAGACCGTCGTCGAAGAGACCGGCCTTCCTTGCCTCGGCGAGCGGCAACCATACGAGCAGACCGTCGGGGATCTCCACGATCCGGCCCTGGGGCGGCCGTCCACGCATCAGTTCCATGGGCGCCTGGAGCAGACCGGACGGCTGGGAGCGGGCCGCGAGGTGCCAGGCCACATCGGCGCTGACCAGGACCATCGGTCCGGTGCACTGAACCGTGTGAGCCGGGTTCGCCGAGAAGGTCTCGGCGGTGGTAGCGGTGCTGGTGCGCTGGTACGGCGACGCGGCGAGACCGTAGGTGCCGGCGGTCTGGAACGCGTCGGTGTGCTTGGCCCGGAAGGCGAGCAGGGACGAGATGGTGTGACTGCGGACGTGGGCGACCGAGTGCCCCGCCCCGCTGGTTCCGGAGCCGATGTTGGAGAGGGCCAGGTCCCTGGAGTCGACGACGGCGAGCACGCGCGTCCCGCGCACCTGGGGCCAGGCGCTCACCGACGCGGTGATGTCGGTGACGGCCGTCCGCCCGAACAGGTCGCTGACGTGCTTGCCCGTCTGCGCCGCGTCGCTGAAGTCCGCTTCGTTGCGGCCGACTGCGAACGCCTCGGCCAGGGCGCCGGAGGCGGGGGTCCCGTCGGTGCCGTAGATCCAGGACTTGCCGGAGACGGAGGCGAGCAGTTCCTTGAGGTGGTGCAGCACGACCTCGGGCGAGGTGACGCCCTGCACGGAGTGCAGGCCGTCGAAGAGCGCGTGGGGCGTCCAGTCATCCGTGGAGACGGGTTTCCCGGAGGAGAGCAGTTCGGCCATGGCCCGGTCCATCGGCACGGGCACGGGCGCCGGGACGGTCTCCGGCCGGTTGACCGGCAGGACGGAGGGGACGGACAGCGACGCGGGTACGGCGAGGGTGACACGGCCGGTGACGGGGGCCTGGGCGGCCTGTCCGCCGGCCTGCCCGGAGGTCAGGACATCGACGCTCCCGGCCGCCTGCTTCACGAACCACCGGGTACTGAGCAGCTCGCCGGTCATGGTCCGTGCGATCTGGCGCGGCCGGGTGAAACTGGTGGCCTCCGCCGCGAAGGTCAGGTTGTACGACCACAGGTGCTGCGACCCGGAACTGGTGATGCCGCCGTCCGGGGTCAGCGTCGGACCGTACGTCATGCCGTAGGCGGTCTGCCTGCCGTACCGGTAGCCGATGCTGCCGGTGCCCCCGAAGCGCTCGATCCCGGTCAGTCCCACGTCGACGCCGACCGACCAGCCGTGAGTACGTGTGGTCGCGCTGTCCGCGCGGCGGGTCGACAGGACGTTGTTGGCAAGACCCAGGTCGTGGTGGGTGCCCACGAACCGGCGATCCGTCGCCTCGGCGCGCACAGTGAGCACGACGTACCGCTTGTTGACGGAGTCGAGCTGCTCCAGCTGGATGCGCAGTCCGGTGCTTGTCAGGCGGTCGAGCGAGCCCTCCAGCACCGTACGGGAGAGCGCCTGGCGCAGCAGATGGGTGTTGCGCACCGCGTTGTTGTACGTCCGGTCGCTGCCGCCGTTGCGGTCGCCGGTGACCGCGGTGTCCGCCCGGGGCGGAAGCACCAGGTCGGGGTAGGCGTGGTGCAGGCCGGCCCGGAGGCGGTCGACCAGTTCGTCCGTCAGGGATGTCTGGGGCGGGACCGACTGCGAGTCGCGGGTCGCCGTGAGGTCCAGGACCGCGTGCAGGCCGAACGTCGCCGGGTTCGACAGCGACAGGTACGCGGGGGCGGGGGGCGCTTCGGCGTCCGGGACGGGCGCGGTGCCGTCGTCCCAGCCGGCCAGTCTGCGTGCGTCGGCCCGCGGCAGCTGCACGGTGGCGGTGAGGAAGGCACCTGCCTCGTTCGGATCGTTCCGGTCGACCCGACCGGTCGGGTCGACCGGAACGGGCGATTCCCATACGCCGCCCTGCCTGCGCAGCTCCACACGGAAGCGGACGTCGTAGAGCCCCGAGTGACCACGGCTGTTGAGCGTCCGCACGGACTCGGCCGTGTTGCCGCTGTAGCTGCTCTCCGCGCGCTGGGTCGTCAGGCCCGCCGATCCCGCGACCTGGAGGTTCAAGGTGCCCGCGGGCTGGAGCAGCGCGAGCTGAGGGCCGGCGGAGATCCCGATCCCGGCGCCCTGGGTGTTCTTCTTCTCCGTGGTGGCGGTGGAGCGCTGTGCGTCGGCCTTCTTGACCTCGGTCTTGTCGGATGCCTGGAGCAGCGTGGCATCGACAGGGATCAGCCGGAGTTCGACGGAGCCCAGTGACCGGTTGCCCAGACCGGCGAAGAGCGGGGCGCTGACCACCGTCTCCCCGGAACTCTGCGCGATCATGGTGCGCAGGCTCTCCTCGCCGAACAGATCGGCCAGTTGGTGGCGGAGGAAGCTCCCCGGGGCCGCCTCGGGAAAGTTCCTGAGGGCCCAGTCCAGCAGCCGGGTCTCCGTGGTGACGCCCAGCGGCGCGAGCAGGTGCGGCCGGGCGCCGGGCGCGAACACGAACGCGGTGGGCAGCCGGTCCGGGATCGCCGGGTCGGTGACGCTGTCCGGGACCCGCCAGGTGACTCCGTCCCGGATGCGGTAGCGCCTCTGTTCGGCGGTGCCGGCCCGCTGCTGGTCCGCGGGCCGCTCACGGCCCTTCTTGTCCCAGACGTGCGAGGACTCGACGACGATGTGCAGGTCGCTCACATGCAGATGACTGCCGCCCTTGCCGACCGCGGTCACACTGCTCTGGGCGCGGCTCTCCTGGGTGTACGTGTAGCCGGCCTCCATGCGCCGCGCGGTGAGGGACACCGACCCGAGCGCGCCGAAGGTCCCCGCGGAGGGACCGAGCGGGACCGCCACTCCGAAGGCGCGGGAGGTGCCCAGCGACTTGGTCTCCGTCGCTCCGGGGCGGGTGCGGAGTTCGGTCTCGATCTTGACGGGGGCGTCGGCGGCCTTGGTCCCGTCGGTCTTCGTCGCGTCCTTCTTCGACTCGTCGGTCCTGGACGCGTCGGTTTCGGCCGTGTCGGTCCTGGGCGCCTCTGCCTGCGGCTCCTGCGCCTTCGGCGTGGTCGAACTGCCCTCGTTCCGGTTGTTGCCGTCCTTGCTCGGTGCGGACTCGGCCACGTCGTCCGGGGTGGCCAACGCCGATGGCTCGGCATGGCGACGCCAGTTCCCGTAGCTCTCCACCGCGAGGGAGATCTCCCGGTGGCCGCCGTCCACGGTCGGCAGGACGAAGGTCCGGGGACTGAGCAGCGTATGCGGACTCTGGGTGAGCACACGCTTCAACTCGTCGAGCCCGTCGGGGCGCAGACGCCATTGCGTCGCGACGGAATCAGCCAGCAGGTCGACACCCCGGATGGTGATCCGTCCGTGCCCGTGGCCCTTCATCGACTTCGGCAGCATCGCGTTGTCGTCGAACGTGACGAACCGACCGGACCCCTCCTGCGGGAGCGGATCCACACCGTGGCTCAGCAGCGGAGGGGCGAGAGCTGTCGTCTCCACCTTCACGCCCGGGTTCTCGATCCGGCGGAACACCTCGTCGCGGAGGGCCTCCTCGGTCGTCAGGTCCGGACGGTCGCGGCGTGCCCGGTACATCCGCTGCTCGTACTCGTCCGCCGAGAGGGCGCTCAGGGCCTTGTCGCGGGCCGAGGGCTGCCGCACGCCCGACGAGCCGGCCGGTGCGGAGCCGTCACCGCCAGGACCGCCCGGCGGCTCCTCGTTCGCCTTCGCCGGCCCTTCGGAGCCCCTGGGGACGGAGGCCACGGAATCGGCGTCGTCGTTGCCCGGCCTCTTACCGGACGGCACGTCCGCATCACGGTCGACATCGTGATCGGTCTTGTCGTCGGACTTGAGTCCGGACGTGGCGTCAGCCTTCTGGCCGGACGTGTCATCGGATGTGAGAGCAACGTCGTTGTGCGATTCGGATTCCGAAGCGGTCCGCGGGTCGGTGAGGGACTGGGTGTCCTCCTCGGTCTGCGTACGTACCCGACGGGTGGCCGGCGACGGCAGGTCGTCCCGCTCCCGCGAGGGAAGGCTCTCACCGCCCTTCTCCCCGGACACCGGCGCATCGTCCAGCTGCCGCGGAGCCTCCATCAGCTGCTCGCCCGGCTGCACCGGAGCGCGCCGGTCCGGCTCGGAGCCGGCCGGCCGCGGGGTCTTCGCCGAGTTGCCGGCCCCCTCGTCGACGTTCGTGCGGGAGGCCGGATTGCGCGTGGTCGCCGACGGTCCTGCGTTCGAGGGGCCCGACGTGCCCGCCGGATCCGGGTCCTGGACGTCCGTGCTCTTCTCCGGTACGGCGTCGTCCCCCTTGGGGGTACCGGGCCCGTCGCCGGGTGCGACCAGGTTCCGCAGGCGTTCCACCAGTGTCCGGGCGTCATGGGCGGCCTGTCGACGTATCTCTTCGGGCAGCTTGTCGAGCGAGCGGTCGATACGACGGTCGAGGTCCCGCAGCCGGTCCGGAGCGCGCAGTTCCCGCTCCAGGCGCTCCTGCCCCTCACGCCTCAGCTCCGCCGTCTCCGCGTCGTAGCCGTCGAGGATCCGGTCGATGGCCTGCGGGTCGTCCGCCGCCTCGGCCAGCCTGTTCTGCCATGCGGCACGGCGCTCGGTGCTGCGCTGCGCCCCCTCGGGGTCGCCGTCCGCGATGGTCTTCAGACGACGGTCACGCTCCAGCTGCGCCATCCGGTCGAGCTGCTCCCGCTCGACAGCCTGCCTGGCCGTCTCGTCCTCGGCGTTCGCGTGCCGCTCTTCCCACTGCTGCCGCTCCTCGCGCGACATCCCGGTGTCGTCCGTGCCCTCGCGCAGCCGGTCGAGCCGCTCCTCCAGAATCCGGTCGTTCTCCGCCCGGGAGTCCCCGGACCGGTCCCGGGCGGGGGTGCCGTCGCCGGGACCGTCCTGCGGCGGGGGCAGCGGCTGTGAGGACTCCTGCTGGTTGCCGCTCTCACGCAGTGAGTCCAGCCTCGCCCGGTAGGAAGCCAGTTCGGCTTCCCTGCCGAGGGTGACCGTACGGCGTTCGTACAGTGCGTCGAGGTCGCTTCCCCGTCCCGGTCCTTCGAACCGGCTCTTCCAGGTGGCCAGCTCCCGCTCGGATGCTCCGAGATCCCGCAAGGTCGCGAGCCGTCGTGACGTCTCCAGTTCGGCGTCGTAGCCGGCCTGCACCCTGCGCAGATCCTCGGGGGTCGCCGCCTGTTCCCGGCGGTCCTCCCATTCGAGGAACCGCTCGCGGTCCATGCCCGCTTCTTCGGCGTCGGCCCGCCGGCTGTCGGCGAGTTGCTTCCGGAGCGCCTCGGGGGTGCTGTCAACGCGTGCGCTCAGTTCGGACCCGAGGGTGCCGAGCCGGTTCTCGAACTCGTCCAGCAGCTGGGTCGTGCGACGCGGATCGCCGCCGAGGACCGACTGCTCGATGTCGAGGGCATGGCGCAGCCACTCCGTACGGCGCATGCCCAGCTGCGCGGCCCGTGCCTCGTATCCGCCGTCCATATGACGTCGGAACTGCTGGAGGCGTTCACCGAGACCGTGCTCGGCGACGAGGTCGCCGAGTTCCCGCAGTCCGTCCGCCGCATCGGCGTGCCTGCCCGCCCGGACGTCGTCCCGGATGCGCTCGCCCAGCCGCCGCCGTGTCTCCCTGTCGACGCCCACCCGCCGCGCATCCGACAGCAGGGCGTCGGTCTCCCGTTCCACGTCCCTGGCCAGTCTGCGCTGCTCGGCGCGGGCCGGGCCCTCGGGCACGACGGGCAGCTGCTCCAGCCGGGTCACCGGGTCGTCGGTGACGCCGCCCAGTTCGTCGAGGCGCGTGATCAGCGCATCGACATCGCCGTCGTTGTGCACGTCGAAGCCGTCGCGGAAGGGCAGTTCGTCCTGCGACTCCGTGCGGAGAGGATTCGGCGGGTCATCCGTGGCCGCCCCCGTCCCGTCGTTCTCGCTTTCGGTCCGCTCCGTCTCCGCCCGGCTCCCGGCCGGGGGCTCGGAGCCGGGCGGGGCATCGGGAACGTCCGGGAACACGAGGTCCGGCTCGTCCCCCGCGAAGGGCCCGGCACCGGGTTCGTTCCGCGGGATCTCGGGGAACAGCGCGTCGAGCCCGTCCGGGGACGGGGACGGGCCCGCGGGTGTCTGCTGACGGGATCCGCCGGGGGAGACGCCAGCACCCGGGGCCGTGGACACGTTCGGTACGGGGCGCGGCGGCGCCGCGGGGCCGCCCGCACCGTTGTATGGGAGGGCTCCGTCGTTCTTGAGGTCCGTCGTCCCGTCGGTGCCCTCCTCCTCCAGGGCCGCGCGGTACTGCTTACGGAGTTCGTCCACCCGTGCGGGGCCGGCGAGGCGGTCCGAGCCGCTTTCCCGCAGTTTTGCCATCCGTGCTGCGAGGTCGGAGTCCGTGTCGTCGAAGTTCTGTCGCCCGGTGATTCGGTCCAGGCGTTCCTGGAGGGGATCGTGGTTGTTCGTGGTCCGGTTTCCCGGCCCGGAGTCGTGTGTCCGGCTGGACGATGGCACGCCCGATCCGTCGTCGGACGTCCGCGGAAGGTCGTTGCGCGGTACCTCGGGCAGGTCCGCCAGGAGCCGCTCCGCCTCCGGCGACAGCACCGTGCCCGGCACGGTGTCGGGTACGTCCGGGAGGCCCTCCAGAATCGTGTTCACGTCCCGGAGATCCGGCGTCACGTTCTCGGGTGCCTGCTCCGGGGAGGGCAGCGTCTCGGGTACGTCCGGGAGGCCGTTCAGCAGGAGGTCCAGCTCAGGTACCGAGTCCGGCGGCGCGACGGGTTCGGGCGTGCGGGAGCCGGTGGTCGAATCCCCGGAGTCGTCCGCGGCGTTGGGGTTGTTCGTGCGGTCCGTGAAGTTGCCGTCGTCCGTGAAGCTCGTGGAGTTGCTGTTGTTCGTGAGGTTCGTGTCGTTCGAACTGGTGGCGAAGGAGGGGGCGGACGCCTCGGTCAGGTCGTACGGTGCGGCGTTCCCGTCGTCTTCGCTCGAGTACAGCGTCCGGCTGTCCGAGAAGTCGTCCACGTCCAGGTAGTACAGGCTCTCGCTGTCCGATGCGTTGTCGTCGCCGCTCCGCGGCGAGACGCTGTCCGAACCGGAGTCGGAGGCCGAACCGGTGAGCGTGCGGTTGTCGGCTTCGTTCCTCGCTCCGGAGCCGTCGCGCACCGTCGTGTTCGACTCGGTGCTCGGCCGGGGCGCGGTGGACGGTGGGGTGGGCGAGTCGGACGAGAAGACCGGAGGGCGCGGCGGCGGAGCGGCCGGGGGGCCCTGGACCGCGTGGTGCAGGGCCTGGAAGCCGTGGGCCACTCCCCGGCCCATGATGCCGCCCGCCGCGCCCGCGGCCGCCGTCCAGCCGCTGACCGTGAACTTGTGCTCGGGCCCGAAGATCAGGTTGTACATGCCCTCGGTGACCACGGCGTGACCTGATTCGCCGGCGATCTCGCCGACGAAGTTGCCGATCCGGAAGCCGAGGTTTCCCTCGATGTTCCTGCTGATGGTCTGTACGAACGAGCCGGGAAGATCGTGCGAGAGGGCACGCACCCCGCCCTCCCCGAGGTCCTTCACGTACGGCTTGAGCGCGTCGTCCAGCGAGTGGGTCAGCCCCTGCCAGTCGGCCTTGCCGCCCCAGTTCTTGACCAGCGCCTCACCGTATTCACGGCCCAGGTTCCGGGCGGTCTCGTTGCCGAGCGAGTCCCCGAGGTTCTTCTCGAAGGCGTTCGCGAAGTCCTTGACGACCTCCCGGCCGACCGCACCGGCGGCCGCGCCCCTCGCGCCGTCCGCCCCCACATGGTTCAGGGATTCGTTGGTCCGGCCCATGATGTTGCCCAGGCGCTCGCCGAGCTTGCGGGCGGACTCCTCCGAGATCGTCTGGCCCGCGGCATCCGCTCCGGCCCTTGCGCCGGCCCCGGCCGCGCCGTCGCCCGCGGCGCCTGCGCCCTTGCCCGCGCCTGCTCCCGCACTGCCTGCGCCCTTGCCCGCGGCACCGGCCCCGGCGCCTGCGCCCTTGCCCGCGGCACCGGCCCCGGCGCCTGCGCCCTTGCCCGCGGCACCGGCACCCGCGCCTGCGCCCTTGCCCGCGCCTGCTCCCGCGCTGCCCGCTCCCTTGCCGAGACCGCCCGCGGCCTTGCCCGCACCGCCTGCGGCACCCCCCGCTCCCTTGCCGCCCCCGGCCAGCCCCTTGCCCAGTACGTTCGCCGCGTCATTGCCGAGGATCTTGCCGAGCCCCTTGCCGCCCAGGTTGCCGAGCAGCTTGCCGAGCCCGCCGCCCAGCAGTGCGAACGGCCCGCCGAGCACACCGCCGATGGCGGCGAACTTCGCGGCGTCCGCGGTGAAGTCCTTGTTCCACTCCGTACGGTCGCCGCGGCCGATCTGGGTGAGCTGGAGGATGGAGTCGAGCAGCAGGCCGCCGACGAGGCCGGTGATGGTCTGCATGATGATCTGGGCCAGCAGGAACTTGAGGATCAGCACGGCCATGGAGCGGAACGCGGCGATCGCGGCGGCCGCCCAGATCTCGGACAGCCCCGCGGTCACCGGCATCAGCGCCTGGGCCAGGGCTATCTGCACGACGAGCAGGGCAAGTTGGCCGAAGATCATCCACTTGGTGTACTCGATGTCGGCCGCGGTCTTGTGGGCGTTCTTCGACAGCTTGATGGCGTCCTCGTAGGCCCGTTCGAGGATGCTCTCGTTGCCGTTCGTCCTCTCGACGAACTGCCGGGCGTACGTAACGAACCGCGTCGCGGTCTCGCCCTCGAAGTCCTCGTCGACGCGGACGACGACCTGCCGCAGAAGCTCCTCCACCTCACGGAACTTCTCGGCCATCTGGCGATACTCGTCACTGACCACCCGCAGGGTGTCCTCGTTCGCCTGCGGGAAGGGCATGCCGGTCAGAGTCTTGAGGAGGGTCGCCCATCCCCCGGAAACCTCAATCGCCATCGTGTGGTGCCGCGTCTTCGGAGTTCGGCCGGCTCAGCCGGCGGCCATGTGGTTGGCGTCGGTCTCGGCGTCGTTCAGGATCACCGAGGCGTTGTTGCCGCTGATGCCGACCATTTCGAGCAGATCGGAGAGGCCTTCGAGGCCGTAGGTGAGCCCCTTGCCGGTCGAGTCGACGAACTTGTGGTACTCCTTCGCGTACACATCGTCCCGGCCGCCCGCCGTCCTGTTCTCCAGGTTGATGTTGTCGTTGAGGACGCCCAGTTCGCCGACGATCCTGGCGATGGTGCCGAACTGGGTGAACCGTCGCGGGAGATCCGACGGAACGCTCAGGGTTTCAGCCATAGAACTCGTCCTCCTCGCCCCGGTTCGCGGACGGCTTGCGCCCGCCGCCCAGTACCGTCTCCGTCAGCCCCTCGGGCTGCATCGCACGCAGCGGAGCGAGCAGATCGTCCAGCTCACCCCCGCCGAAGAGCCCGCTCGCCAGCTCCTCCTGACTGCCCATCAGTGGTCGTACCGAGCCGCTGACCTTGGAGTTCATCTCGGCACGTGCGGCGTTGACGGTGGTCTTCAGCACCTCGGCGAGCTGCGCCCCCGGCATCGTGCGATAGCCCTCGGTGTGGAACTTGAAGGAGAGGATCTCGCCGTGAGCGTTGACCGAGGCGGTCACCATCCGGTCCTTGGAGGTCGCCGAGGCGGATGCCCTGGCCAGTTCCTCCTGGACCTGCTGGATCTTCTTCGTCTGTTCCGCGAGGCCGGCCATGGCCTCCGCGACCTGTTCCTGGAACGACACCATCAGTACTGCTCCTCCTTGCCTTCCGCCGCCGCTTCCAGGACATCGACCGCACGGGACAGATCGTCCGCGGACAGCCGCAGGGCGACGGGGCCCGTCGGGTTGAGGTACAGGTCCTGGCCTTCGGGTACGAGTGCGAACACCTCGGAGACGGGCAGCACCCGATGAGCGAGTGCACCCGCCCGCTCCAGATGGGCGGGCGCGGTGAACACCAGCACCACCGGGTCGCCGTCCGGGGTACAGGCGCTGACCGCGCCACCGCCCGGAGCGGTCAGCACGGCCAGTTCGGCCGTGACCACGGCCATGGCGACGCCTTCGACCGGGCCGTAGCCGGTTGCCGCGAGTTGCATGGCGGCATCCACGTCGTCGGTCGGTTCGGGCCAGCCGAGCATGCCGGGCGACGGCCGGTACTCGTCGTTTCGCTGCCATTCGACGATCTCGCCGTCGGCGTCGGAACGCCACTGCCCGATCACCGCCCACAGCGGCGGTTCGCCTTCTCCGCGCCACGCGGGGTCCACTGTGCCGAACCAGTGCTCGGGGGCGGTGCGTGCGGCTGCGCGGATGTCGTCGGGCACCGGCGGCATGGCGGATGCCTCGGCCCCAGTGGGTACCCCGGCTGGTATCCCGCCCGCTTCTGCACCTGCGGAACTCATCGTCCGATCACGCCCGTTCCGGCGTCGGGCTCGGTGCCCCACACCTCTTCGTCCTCCGAGAGCCATACGTTGCGCTGCCGGTCGCCGCCGTTGCCTCCGCCACCCGGCGCACCGCCGCCGCCCATGCCCATGGGCGGCATGAAGGGCATGCCGGCCCCCGTCCCGCCCCCCGCTCCGCCCCGCCCGAGGGCGCCGAGCGACTGGGTGGACACATTGCCCTGAGTCGGCGGGGCAGCCGGGATCGCGGGCAGCCCCATGGCGGCACGGGCGCGGTTGCTGAGCCCGGACACCACGGCGGTCGGCTCACGGACCGGGTTGCCGTTGCTGTCGACCATCTTGCGCAGATTCTCGGTGGCTCCCTTCGAGCCGCCGAAGAGATCACCACTCGACGTGGACGGACGGCGGTGGCCGTTGAGCAGTTCGTCGAGCGTCTTGGGGTTACGCGTCCTCAGGTTGTTGCTGCTCTCGGTGATGTGCTTGCCCTGCGGGTCGCTGATGGTTCCGTCGGCGTTGATCCGGGAGCCGGGCGGGACGGTGAGCTTCCCGCCGTACATGTTGGTCAGGGGCTTGCCGTCCGCGCCGATCAGGTTTCCCTGGGCGTCCACCCTGGTGCCCTTGGGGACGATGACGTTGCCCTCGGCGTCGATCCCGAAGCCACGCGGCTGGTTCCCCCCTGAGGTGGAGCCGTTCGGAAGCGTCGGCGGCTTCGGGCCGGGGGGCGAGATGATCTTACCGCCGGGGCCGATGGTGGAGCCGGGCGGCACGACCAGGGGCCTGCCGTCCGCACCGAGGACCGGCTTGCCCTTGGAGTCGGTGACGGCTCCGGTCTTGGGGTCGATGCGCGAGCCGGCCGGCAGCCCGCCGCTTCCCAGGGGGTTGCTCGTGCCGGAGGTGCTGCCATTGGGGCCGGTGATCGGATTCGGACCGAGGCCGAAGCCGCTCGTGCCGGGGCCCTTGGACGAGGACTCGCTCCCGCTCGGCCCCGTCACCGGTGGCGGGCCACCGAGGCCCAGATCCCCGCCGCCGCCCCCGCCGTCGGCTCCGCCTCCGTCACCGCCCGCGCCGTTGCCGAACATCTCCTTGAACTTGTTGAGGAAGTCGTCGGTACCGCCTGTGCCACCGTCACCTCCGGCACCCGCGTCACCGTAGAAGTCCTTCTGCTCCTCGGGCGTCAGCGAGATGGTGAACGTCGGCTTCACGACAGAGTTCGCGTCGGAGAGCGCCCCGCTCGCCTTGTCGTAGGCAGTCGCGAGTTCGAGCATCGTCTGCGCGGACGCGTCGTCCAGCCCGGCCTTGACTTCGGCGAGCCAGCTCAGCTTGGCTTCGCCTTCCACACTTTCGTAATCCAGACCGTCGACCGTGTCCCGGTACGCCGAAGTGAAGGTCTTGGCTCCCAACGCCTTCAGAAACTCGGCGCGGAGGTGGGTGAAGGGCATGGAGGTGGGACCTGCTTCGCGGGGCGTCTCTCCTGCGACAACAGGCACAACCTCCCGCTTTTCGAACCAATCCCAGGCATTCTTCGCCAGAACATCTATGGTCGCCTTCAGCTTGGTGCCCACGGCGTCCAAGTCTGTCTTGATTGCGCCACTCATGTAGAAGGACTGTGTCTCCAGGAGGGAACGCTTGACCGCCAGGAGCACGGCTTCGAAGAGAGCTGCGGAGTTTCCTTGGAGCTCCTCCGAGCCGTTCCCCACGCTCTCGGCCCACTTATTGAACTCGACCGCCCAACCGCCGGTCCACAGATCCAGATTGTTGAACACGGCGGCTGCTTTTTGGGACATCAGCGGATTGGTGTCCTTGTTGGTACCTGCCCAAACGGAGCCGAAGATGGCCCCGGCGGCCCCCGTGAAATCACTCAACGGCCCCGGGCCGTTGCCGAATTCATTCCAGTCATATCTGAATCCGAAAACGAGGTACGGCTTGTCCGATCTGGAGGCAAAATAGTATGCCTTATACGAGTCGAACATCCAGTCCTTGCCGTCGCTCCTCGTAGCGGTATCGGACCAGGCCCCGTTCACCGCTGAGGTAATCCACCGCTTGGACCCCGGCCCCGCCACAAGATTCCGGTCCGGAAGCTTGGTGGTGCCGTCGTGAAACATGGCGAGGATTTCCTCCCACTTGGCCGGCATCCCGGGGGGCACCGCGACCATGGTTTCACTTTCCCTTCGGGGTCAGGATCTCGGAGAACTCGTCGGCAAGGGCACCACCGATGCTCGTCGAGTCGTCCTCGGCGTCCTTGTGCTTGGCCTCGACGTCCCGCAGGCTGGCCGAGAAGTTGTTCAGGAGCGTGATGGCCGTCTCGTACCGGGTTCGCATGCTCGCGCGATACGCCTCCAGCTGACCTTCCAGCGCCTTCGCCTGTGCGCACTTCTCGGGGTTTCCGATGGCGAGCGGGATCTTCGATCCCAGGCTCACATAGTCCGGCTTGACCGTGAGGTCGCGGCGGAACCTGGGGATCTCCTGGTTGGCGTATCTGAGATAGACACCGTCGGTCGACTGGAAGATGCCGCCCGGATTCGCGTCGTCAGCCATGCTCACACCTCACAAGTCGATTCGGTCGGTCGGGTCAGCTGCCCTGGAGGTTGCCCAGGCCGCGCCCGCCGTCGAGGTCCCCGTCGATCTGCCGGGCGTGCATCCGCTGGAGAGTCGTCCGGGCGACTCCGTACTGCTCGTCGAGCTGCAGCTTGATCCGGGCCAGCTCCGCCTGGAAGTCCTCCCAGGAAGTACGGGTCTGACCGGTCAGGGTGTCGCGCAGCGCGCCGAAGTTCTTCTCCATCCAGGCGAGCGCCTCCTTCATCTCCTGCTGGGCCGTGTCCATGTTCTTGATGGCGTCCAGGACCCCTTGGTGGCTGATCTTGACGGACATGAAGGAACTCCTCGTGAGGCAGTTATGAGAGCGGGGAAGAAGAGCGCGGGGAGAGAGCCGGGGAAGGTCACCCGGGGTTGATCGTGCCGCTGATCAGGGAGGCGTAGGTGTTCGCCTCGTGCTCGGCGTCGGTGAGGAGCCGGTTGGCCAGGGCGGTGCCCTCCCGGAAGAACTGGGTGCGCTCCATGACCCGGCTGTGCGCCCTGAGCCACTCGTCGATGCCCGCCGCGTGGGTCTCCGAGGAAACAGCCTGGTAGGCGCCCCGCACCTGGCTCTGGATGGCCCTGACCTTGCGGCCCGCCTCGTCCATGTCGCGAAGATGCTGGTCCAGGGTCTTCAGCGTGTCGAGCATCGCTGTTTCATCGTTGGACAGGCCGTCGGCCGAGTTGACGTTGAAACCGGAGACATCAGGCATGGGGGTCCTCCTGGACACTGCGGGAACACGGCGGCGCCATGTGCGCACGGCAGGCCGACCACCGGGAATCACGACCTCCGGTAGTCGACGGATCATCAGGCTAATACGCCGTACAGGATCTTGGTACGAACGTGCCCCGATAATCTGAGTGTTCATCTTCGACATGTGTGTGAGCTGCGGAAACGCCGGAGAAAGCGCGTGCCTCCCGGCCTTCCTACGCTCAAGGGAACCTCAACTCCCTTGAGCCGGAGGAAAATCGGTATCAGGGCGTCGTCCGTGACGCTTCCACGAGCCCCTGCGTCAGCAGGGCCGTGTCGTCCAGCGCGGGCCCCGACGCGAGCATCCCGAGAACACCTGACGGGATGGGCACGGACTGATCGACTCGGTACCCGAGCCGCTGGAGTCCCTTCTCGCCCCCGGGGACCGCGTACTTGGCACCCGACTCGGTGACCAGGTAGTAGGCCGTACCGGTGCCCGCCGAGGAGAGTGCCGTGACGAGGGCACCGCCCTCCGGGCGTACCGCGAACATGTCGGCGGTCCCGGAACCCGCGGTGATTCCGGGCTGGTTGGACACCGCCCGGCCCCCCACCGCGTCCGCGCGGGGCAGGACGACCGAGACCGTCGGCCTGCCGTCCGCGGTGCCGACGACGGCACAGACGCCCTCGCCCGCGCCGACCGGGCTGGGCCTGGGCAGGCCGGTCGGGACCGTACCACCCCCGGCCCCCACGAGCCGGGGCGTCTTCGGGTCCTGATGGCGCGCCAGGTCGTCCGGGCCGATCTTCTGCAGGACGACGGCTCCTCCGGCGTACGCGGTCCGCTGGGTGCGCGGATCGCCCTTCAGCAGCGCCTCCTCCAGCGCGGTGACCTCGGTCAGCCCGTTCTCCGTCAGCAGGTAGTGGCCACCGGGGCCGTCGAACAGCTGCCCGATCCGTGTCGGGCGGCCGGCCAGCGACGGGCCCGCCTTACCGCGTCCGGTCACTTCCGGCACCGCCAGATCCGGGCCCGCCGGCAGGGCGTTGAGGAAAGCGTCGGGGACCGTATGCGCCCCGTCCGGGTTGTAACCCAGGGCCTGCACGGCGTAGTTCGCGGTGTTCAGCCGCATCCGGGTGCCGTGCCAGAGGAGGTACGTGGTGCCGCCCGGGGCGGTACGGACCAGGGTGGCCGCGTCCGAGGTGACGGGCCTGCCCTTGGCGGTCAGGCCGACAGCCAGGGTGAGGAGCGGCTCCGAGGCGGCGTCGGGCCGGGTGGCGCACACCGACCAGGCGTCGCGGCTGAGCGCGCCCGCCTGCGGCAGCGGATCCGGTGCGCCGACGATGCCCAGGGTCGCGCCGCGCGGGGCGTCCTCGATGGAGGCGGGCTTGACGCTCACCACCTTCATCCGGTCACCGGCCAGCAGTCTGGCCGAGGTCTCGTTGAGGACCGGGTGGAGGACTCCGTCGAGCGTGAGGTAGCGGGCGCCCGAACGTTCGTCGAGCACCAGCGTTCCGGTGGCCTTCCACGCGTTCGAGCCGCCGGGCACCACCAGCCCGTACACCGTGACGATGAGCGCGGCCAGGGTCGCGACCACTAGGCCGATGACGAAACCCTTCGTGGTCCGCCGGTGTGCGGACTCGGGGCCGTCCGGGTCGTCCCGGAGCATTCCCAGTGACAGCCGGCTCATGACGAACATGTGCGCGTGGACCTGGTCCCGCCTGGACTGCATTCCTTGCCTTTCCGACCGGGCGTCGGCCCGGCACACGAGGGCCCGGGATACCGGGGCTTTCGGCCGCCGGACCCCGGGGTCCGCCCGCTGTCCGGCGGCGGCCGCCGGACAGCGGGCTCAGCTGTTGAGGCCCCGCAGGTACTGGTAGAGACCGGCGACGAGCAGGGCCAGCGGGACGAGGACGATGGCGAAGAGCAGATGGAGCAGGTCGACCGCGCGCCCCCAGTAGGGCACCAGACGCCGGCCAGGGAGCGTCCAGCCCGTGATGGCGAGTACGGCCGCGACGGCCAGCAGAGCGGCGAGCAGCAGCGGCCGGGCCCCGTCGTCGGTCCGCAGGACCAGCTGCACCGTCAGCAGGAGGGAACCGTAGGCGGCCGGCAGGAGGACGGCGAGCCGCTGCCAGGCGCCGCCGATCGCCCGTGCGTGCGTGAACATCAGTGCGCACAGGACCGCGGCCAGGGTGAGCGGCGCCCAGGACCTCTCGAACGCCAGCACCGTGAGGCAGCCCGCTGCCACCAGCCCGGTGGCGCCGTAGAGGCCCGTGAGGTAGCTGTCGGCCACGGCGCCGCGGGCGGCGATCCGCTCGTCCGGGGTGGGCTCGATGCCCTCCTGGAGCTGGTCCGCGTTGGTGGGCAGCAGCGGCACCTTCAGGCCGGACAGGCGGAACGCCAGGGCCGGCAGGAAGTGTCCCAGCACAACGACCGCCAGGACCAGCGGGGCGGCCGTGCCGGTGGCCGGGACGCCGCAGAGCATCACGGCTCCGCCCACGGCCCCGAGGACCGCAGCCAGGGCGGCGGCCAGGAACAGCGGGGCGCACGCGCCCACGGCGGCCAGCGCGAGCACGGCGGCGCCGGCCGACGCGGAGCATCCCGCGAGCAGTCGGGCGCCCAGTTCCGCGTCGGACACGGCTCCCTGGGGCACCAGGGCTCCGGCCAGGGCGAGATAGGGGACGGCCGCCGCGCCGAGCGCGGCGCCCGCGCCGATGTCGCCGACAGCGCGTGAGGCTGCGGCCGAACCGGCCAGCAGGAGGATCGCGGTCGCCGCCGCGCAGATCGCCCTGAGCCCGGTGGCGCCGGGCAGCAGCAGGAGCAGCAGGCCGGTGGCCAGGGCGCACAGGGCGAGCGCGGTCATAAGGTGGTGCGAACACACCGGCCGCCAGGAGTCGGGGCGTTCACGAAGCCGACTGGAGAGCCCGTCGACGAGGTCGTCGTAGTGGATCTCGGGGAGGGCGTCCCCCCGCAGGCGCAGATGGACCGTTTCGCCGTCGTGCAGGCCGAGGTCGCCGAGCGTGTTCTCGTCGTCGAGAGGTTCCTGGCCGAGGCGCTGGAGTACCCAGCCGCCTGCCTGCGCACCCCGTTCGTAGAGGTCGGTGCCCCCGTGGTCGACGATGGTCGGCAGAAGATCGGCGAGCACGATGTCGGACGGTACGGCAAGTTCGACGGAGCGGTCGGGCGTCATCACCGTGAGGCGGCACAGTGGTGCCGCGGATATGTCGGTCAAGCGCGTTTCATCGCCTTCCAGGACAGTGGTCGACGCGGTCAGATTGATCACATTAACTTGTGTGTGCAGTCTGTACGTTGTGGGGTGCGGTCAAGATCGTCGGCCCCGCCCCCACTCACCCCCCGGCCTGCGTTTCCGCACCGGCGGCCGTACCGCAGGTGTTTGACGTCCTGTCATCCCGAAGACGCGTCACGGCAACCGCCGGCACCCCTCAGGAAGGCGATTCCCTTTGAGCGTGGTCCTCTTCAAGAGGCCTCCCCGGCGTCTTGGCCCCGAGATGCCCCATGGCGAACTGAGCCTCCAGGAGCCGCCCACGGTGCCGGAGACACAGAGCGCGATGGGCAACATGATCACGTACATGCCGATGGCGCTCAGCTCGCTCGGCATGGTTCTCATCTTCCTGCGTCCCGGCAGTGGCGGCGGCCCCATGATGTATGTCGCCATCGGCCTGATGGCGCTGTCGGCCGTCGGCATGCTGGTCTCGCAGATCGTACGGGCTTCCGGGGACCGCAAGCGGGTCCTGCTCGGTGAGCGGCGCGACTACATGCGGTACCTGTCGATCAGCCGGAGGCGCGTACGCAAGGTGATCAACCAGCAGCGGGAGGCGCAGGCGTGGTCGCACCCGGACCCGGCGTCCCTGTGGAGCCTGGTGCCCACGGCCAGGCTGTGGGAGCGGCGGGCGACGCACGCGGACTTCGCCGAGGTGCGGATCGCGGTGGGCGAGCAGCAGTTGGCGACGAAGCTGACACCACTGAGCACCAAGCCGGTGGAGGACCTGGAGCCGCTGTCCGCGCACGCCCTGCGGCGCTTCATCAAGGCGTACGGGACCGTGCCCGACCAGCCGGTCGCGGTCTATCTGCGTACCTACGCGCGCGTCCTGCTCCAGTCCGACGAGGAGGCCGTGCACGCGATGGTGCGGGCTCTGCTGGCGCAGCTGAGCGTGTTCCACGCGCCGCAGGACCTGCGGATCGTGGTGCTGGCGGACCATGAGCGCCAGGGCGCCTGGGAGTGGGTGAAGTGGCTGCCGCACGCCCAGCATCCGACGGACGTCGACGGCGGGGGACCCGTGCGGCTGGTCACCGATTCCGTCCTGGGTCTCGAATCGCTGCTCGGGGAGGAACTGACCGGCCGGCCCGCCTTCGAGACGGACGCCGTCCCGAGCGCCGAGGAGCCCTACTGTGTCGTGGTCCTGGACAGCGCCCGGACGCCCGCCGACTCCCGGCTGGCCACCGACGGCTACCGCAACGCGGTGACGCTGGATGTGTCCGGTTCCCTGCCCTGGCGTCCGTCCCGCCACACGCTGCGGCTGCGGATCGCCGGGCAGCGGCTCGAACTGGTCAGCACCGACCGGTCGGGGAAGGAGACCACGTCCGCGCTCGGCAGGCCCGATGTGCTGGGTCCCCGGCGGGCCAGGGCACTGGCCACGCTGCTGTCCCCCTATCGGATGGGCATCACCACGGACAACGGTGAGGCGCTCACCTCGGACGTGCAGCTGACGACCCTGCTCGGCCTTCCCGACCTGCACACCGTCGATCTGGACGCCGTGCGCGACGACCGCAGCGAGCGTGCCAGGCTGCGGGTGCCGCTGGGGCTCGCCGGTGACGGCACCCCGGTGGAACTGGACATCAAGGAGGCGGCGCAGGGCGGGATGGGCCCGCACGGCGTGCTGATCGGCGCGACGGGTTCCGGCAAGTCGGAGCTGCTGCGGACCCTGGTGCTGGCGCTGGCGCTCACCCACTCCTCGGAGAAGCTCAACTTCGTCCTGGTCGACTTCAAGGGCGGCGCCACGTTCCTGGGTCTGGACGGTCTGCCGCACACCTCGGCCGTGATCACCAACCTCGCCGACGAGTCCTCCCTGGTGGACCGCATGCAGGATGCCCTGCACGGTGAGCTGATGCGCCGCCAGGAGCTGCTGCGCAGCGCCGGGAACTACACGTCGGCGTTCGAGTACGAGACGGCGCGGGCGGCGGGGACCGACCTGGAGCCGCTGCCGACGCTCTTCGTGGTGGTCGACGAGTTCAGCGAACTCCTCTCCGCACACCGCGACTTCATGGACCTGTTCGTGATGGTGGGACGGCTCGGCCGCAGCCTGGGTGTGCATCTGCTGCTCGCCTCGCAGCGGCTGGACGAGGGCCGGATGACCCAGCTGGAGTCACATCTGTCGTACCGGATCGCGCTGCGGACGTTCTCCTCGATGGAGAGCCGTGGCGTCCTGGGTGTGCCGGACGCCTACCAGTTGCCCTCCGTACCCGGCAGCGCCATCCTCAAGAAGGACACCGGGACCCTGGTCCGGTTCAAGGCCGCGTACGTCTCCGGGCCCTATCAAGGGGTCCGCAGGGTCGGCGCGTCGGCTGTCGCGGGTCAGGTGGTCCCGTACCGCACGGAGTGGACAGCGCCCCGGCTCCCCGCGCCCGACCCGGCCCCGCAGCCGGTGGCGGAGGAGGAGAGCGAGGAGTCCCTGCTCGCGCTGGCCGTGTCCCGGATGCGGGAGGGCGGCAGGCCCGCGCACCGGGTCTGGCTGCCGCCGCTGGACAGCCCGCTGTCGCTGGACGTCCTGCTGATGGGCGTGGAACCGCACGCCGAGCGGGGTCTCACCACCATCGATCCCGAACTGCACGGCACGCTGACGGTGCCGGTGGGCATCATCGACCGGCCCTTCGACCAGACCCGCGAACCCCTGGTCGCCGAGTTGTCCGGCGCGGGCGGGCACGTCGGAATCGCGGGCGGTCCGCAGAGCGGCAAGTCCACCCTCGTACGCGACCTGATCATGTCGCTCGCCCTCACGCACACGCCACGCGAAGTCCAGTTCTACTGCCTGGACTTCGGTGGAGGTTCACTCGGTTCGCTCCGCGACCTGCCGCATGTAGGTGGTGTGACGGGCCGACTGGACCTGGAGCGGGTGCAGCGCACACTGGCCGAGGTGCACGGGCTGGTGGCCCGGCGCGAGAAGCAGTTCGCCGAGCTGGGCATCGACTCCATGGCGACCCTGCGCGCCCGCCGGGCCGCCGGTGAGATGCCGGACGAGCCGTACGGCGATGTGTTCCTCGTCGTCGACGGCTGGGGCACGATCCGCCAGGACTTCATGGACATCATGGACACCTTCACGGCGCTGGCGGCGCGGGGGCTCAACTACGGTGTGCACCTCATCGTGGCGGCGGGCCGCTGGTCGGAGATCCCCACCGCGCTGCGGGACCAGCTCGGCACCCGCTTCGAGCTGCGGCTCGGCGACAGCATGGACTCCATGATCAATATGCGGGCCGCCGCGACCATCCCCAAGTCGCCCGGCCGCGGCATGACCGATTCCAAGCACCACTTCCTCACCGCTCTGCCCCGGCTGGACGGCGGCGACAGCGCCTCGGACCTCGGGGCGGCCGTCGCCGACGCGGTGGCACAGGTGGCCGAGCACTGGCAGGGCCCGCCCGCACCCGCGGTCCGCACGCTGCCGTCGGTTCTGGAACCCACCGAGCTGCCCGACGCCGAGGTAGGCGCGGACGGCGATCTGCGCCTGCCGCTGGGCCTGGAGGGCAACCAGCTCGACGTCATGTGGCACGACTTCGCACAGACGGCGCACCTGGTGGTGGTGGGAGACGCGGAGACCGGCAAGACCAACCTGCTGCGCTCGGTCTGCCGGGCGGTCACCGACCGCTACACCCCCGCCGAGGCGCGGGTACTGCTGATCGACTACCGGCGCGGGCTGCTGGAGAGCGTCCCCGAGTCGCACCGGCTGGGCTACGCCGTCTCCGTCGACGTACTCAAGCAGGCGGTGGACGGCGTCGCACGAGCCATGAAGGAGCGCCTGCCCGGCGCGGACATCTCGCCCGCCCAGCTGAAGCGGCGGGACTGGTGGAGCGGCCCGCGGGTCTTCCTGGTCGTGGACGACTACGACATGGTGTCCGGCGGCAACATGAGCAACCACTTCGGGCCGCTGCTCGACTACCTCGCCCAGGGCGCGGAGCTCGGTCTGCACCTGATCGTGGCACGCAGCGCCAACGGCGCGGCGCGGGCGATGAACGATCCTCTGCTGCGCCGTCTGCTGGAAGTCAACACGCCTGCTGCGCTGCTCTCCTGCCCGCCCTCGGAGGGGTATCTGTTCAACGACACCAAGCCGAGGCAGCTGCCGCCGGGCCGGGCACAGCTGATCACGCGCAGGGGTGTGGTGCAGGTGCAGACCCCGCTGCTGCCCGACCCGGGTCCCGAGAGTCCTTAGGGGTTCTGCCGGGCGGTCATGGCTCAGCCCGTTTCCGTGACCGGCCCCCGGCCCGCCCGCCATCCCCGGCGGCGCCCTCTGGGCAGCACGAATGCGAGGAAGGCGACGAGCACCGCCACCCCGGCCGCCCCGCCGGACACGGCCAGCGCACGGTTGCGTGCCTCCGGCGGGTCGAGCGGCGGGACGGCCGGGGCCGAGGCCTGCCGCGTTCCGGACGGCGGCTGTGGGCGTTCCTCGGGAAGTACGGCGGAGAGCGCCCGCACCGGATCCACGATCCCCAGCCCGATGCCGGGGTCCGGTGTGTCACCCACGGCCCCATAGGCGGTGGACTCCAGCCGGTGCGCGACCTGCTCGGCGGTCAGCCGGGGGTGGTAGGAGAGGACCAGGGCTGCCGTACCGGCGACGAAGGCGCCGGCCACCGCGTCACCGCGGCCGGTGAACTGGCCGCGGCCGCCCGGGCCCGGCCCCACCACCGAGACGCCGGGAGCGCTCAGCCTCGGCTGCGAACGCCGCCCCTTCTCCGTGCCCGGCGCTTCCGGCTCGCCCCCCGGCCCCACCGAGGAGACCGCGAGCACCCCGGGCAGCGCCGCCGGGTAGGCGGGCCCGTTCCCCGCCTGCGATGTCCCCACCCGGCTCTCCCACTCCCGTGCCGAGGCGGGCGCCACCACCAGCGCACCGGCCTTCTGTGCGGCGAGGACGGCGTCCTTCAGTTGCTTCGGGGCGGAAGGGACGCTCAGCGCCACAAGGACGATCTGCGCCCCGGATCCGGTGGCCGCCCTGATCCCCTTGGCCAGCGCCTCGGGTGTGGTCGCGCCGTGTCCACCGGTGGCCCGCACCGCGATCACCTCGGCCTCCGGGGCGACCCCGGCCGCTTTGAGGCCCTGCTGCTGCCCGCCCGCGACGATGCCGGCGAGGAACGTGCCGTATCCGACGCAGTCGTCCCGCACCGTGCCGCCCGCCACCACATCCGGGCCTCCGGTGACCCGGCCGTCCAGCGCCGGTACCCGGCGCAGATCCGCTCCGGTACCGATGACGGCGACCTTCACCCCCGCGCCCCGGCTGAGCTCCCAGGCCCTGTCGATCCCCAGGAAGCTCTGTGCCCAAGGGACTTGGGCCGTTTTCTTGGCGGACCCCGCAGTGCACGGGCGGCCGTCGGCGAGAGTGGTGGGTATTCCCGGCAACGAGGGGCTGTCCGCCTCCCCTGCCGCACCGGCGGGAGACGCAGTGCCGGGTATCAGGAGCAGGGTGGCCAGTGCTGCCGGTCCGAGCGCGCGGGACACCGAGGACCTCGAAGATCGCATGCGCCGATGGTAACGACGCTCCCCCCACCACCGGTACCTGCCCGGATCGCCCCGAACCGGTGCTTCGGCGGCGCCGGAACGTCGATCACCATGGCGGGCGACCTGCAGCAACAGGCATGATGGCTACAGCAGTTTCCCACGCCCTACATGCCGCGCGCTCCGCCCCGTACCTACGGCGCAGGGGTCCGGGAGGTCAGAACGTGTCACGCCAGATGCTCACCGTCGCCGCCGACGGGACGGGCGACCACCGCACCGTCGGGGAGGCCATCGCAAGGGCCCGTGCCGGAGCGGTCGTCAGGATCGCTCCAGGACGGTACGAGGAGAGCGTGACGATCTCGACCGCGATCACCCTGGCCGCCGCCGAGGGCGAGGGGACCGTGGAGCTGGCGCCGCGGCGCGGAACGGCGCTGACGCTCACCAGGGACGCGGTGATGGTCAGGGACCTCGTGCTGCGCGGGCACGATGACGAACTGCCCGTGGTCGACGCGCCGCGCGGGCAGCTCGCGATGGACCGGTGCGACATCCACGGTTCGGCCTGGTCGGCGCTCTTCGCGCGGGACGGCGGGTCGCTGGCGCTGCGGCAGTGCCGGATCAGCAACCCGGTGGGCGCCGGTGTGGTGTCCACGTCCTCGGCCGAGAGCTTCCTCGAGAACTGTGTCGTCGAACACCTCGGGACATCGGCCCTGGTGGCCGGTGAGCGGGGCAGGATCACCGCGCGCTTCAGCCAACTCAGGGACACCAAGGGCAACGGTGTCCTCACCAACGGGCAGGCACACGTCCACCTGGAGGAATGCGCGATATCGGCGACCGGCAAGCCGGGCGTCGCCGTCGAGGAGGAGAGTTCGGTCAGGATGGTGCGCGGCACGGTCCGCAAGGCCGTCGTCGGCGTGTTCGTGAACAGCGCCGGACTGGTCGTCCTGGAGGATGTCGCGGTCAGCGATGCCACCGGGCACGGATTCGTCCTGGGCGGCGGCAGTTCACCGACGCTGACCCGGTGCAGTACCGAACGGAGCGGCGGGCACGGCCTGTTGGTGACCGAGCGCAGCCGCGGCACGTTCGAGGAGTGCGTGTTCGCCACCGCCGAGGAGCCCGCCGTACGGGTCACGGGCTTCTCCTCACCGGTGCTGACGGACACCGTCGTCCGTGACTCCAAGGGCATCGGTGTGCTGCTCGACGAGGATTCGGCCGCCGAGTTCAACCGCCTCGAGGTGCGCGACAGCGCCGGATCCGGAATCGTGATCCGCAGCGGCGCCAACCCGCTGCTGCTGCGGGCCACGGTCACCGGGGCAGGCACACACGGGGTGGAGGTCGTCAAGGACGGCAGGGGGCGGCTGGAGGAGAGCGTCGTCGAGCGGTCGGGCGACTCGGCGGTCCATGTCTCGGGCCACGGCAACCTGTTCGTGGGCAAGGGCCGGCTGCGCAACTCCGCCGGGGCCGGAATCCACATCGGGGCGCTGGGCGCGCTCACGCTGCGGGACACCGCGGTGGAGGACTCCGGTGGCGCGGGCATCCACATCGCGGCCGAGGGCGAACTGTCGGCCGTGCGTGCCGTGCTGACGGATGCCGCCGAGTGCGGCGTGCTGGTGTCCGCGGGCGCCCGCGCCTCTCTCAACGGCTGCGAGGTGACCGGTTCGGGCGCCGACGGCATACGGGTGGAGGGCACCGACGCCGTGTCGGTTACCGGCTGCACCGTCCGTGCCAACCGGGGCAGCGGAGTGCGCCAGACGGTGCCCGGTGACCGGCTCGCCGTCGAGGGGCTGGTCAGTGCGGACAACGGTGCCCCGGACGCCTGGGGCACCGTGGAGGACGCGGGAGCGGCGGGCGACGGGCGGCTGCCCGGCGGAGCGGCCCCGGCAGCCGACACCCGGTCCGGTACGGGCCCGGTCGCCGAGCTGGAGTCGCTGATCGGCCTGGACGAGGTCAAACAGCAGGTGCTGACGCTGATCAACCTCAACCGGATGGCGCAGCGCAGGGCGAGCATCGGCATGCCCGCTCCGCCGATGAGCCGCCACCTGGTCTTCGCGGGCCCGCCCGGCACCGGCAAGACCACCGTCGCCCGGCTGTACGGCTCCATCCTGGCCTCGCTCGGCGTGCTGCGCTCCGGGCACCTGGTGGAGGTGTCGCGTGCCGACCTGGTGGCGCAGATCATCGGCGGGACGGCCATCAAGACCACCGAGACCTTCAACAAGGCGCTGGGCGGGGTGCTGTTCGTCGACGAGGCGTACACCCTGCTCTCCGACGGCGGCGGCAGTGGCGCCGACTTCGGGCGCGAGGCGATCGACACACTGGTCAAGCTGATGGAGGACCACCGCGAGGACGTGGTGGTGGTGGCGGCCGGTTACCCGAAGGAGATGACGGACTTCCTGGCGTCCAACCCGGGTCTCGCCTCACGTTTCACCCGCAGCGTCGAGTTCACCGACTACACCTCGGACGAGCTGGTCACGATCGTGGAGCGGATGTGCATCGGCCACCACTACGAGCTGGATCCGGCGGCACGGGCGGCACTGCTCACCCGCTTCGAGCGGATCCCCCGCGACGCGGGCTTCGGCAACGGCCGTACCGCCCGCAAGGTCTTCGAGGAGATGGTGGACCGGCAGGCGTCCCGGCTGGCCGCCCTGCCGGAGGCCGGCGAGCGGGAGCTGGCCGTGCTGACCGCGGAGGACGTGGGCGTCCCGGCGGGCGGTGCGCAGGGGGACGGGCAGGACGGCGAGGACCCGCTGCTGCGGCTGGACGCCCTGGTGGGCCTCGCGGCCGTCAAGCGCGAGGTGGGCAACCTGGTCAATCTGCTCGCCACCACGCGCCGGAGGAAGGAGGCCGGGCTGCCGGCGCCCCGGATCAGCAACCATCTGGTCTTCGCGGGCCCGCCCGGTACCGGCAAGACAACGGTGGCGCGGCTCTACGGCGAACTACTGGCCTCCCTGGGCGTACTTCCCCGTGGCCAGCTCGTCGAGGTCTCACGTGCAGACCTGGTGGGCCGCTATGTCGGGCACACCGCGCAGCTGACCCGAGAGATGTTCGAACGGGCTTTGGGAGGCGTCCTGTTCATCGACGAGGCGTACACCCTGACGCCTCGCTCGGGAGCCGGTTCCTCGGACTTCGGCCAGGAGGCGGTGGAGACGCTGCTGAAGCTGATGGAGGACCACCGTGACGAGGTGGTGGTGATCGTGGCGGGGTACACCGCGGAGATGAACCGGTTCCTGAACTCCAATCCGGGTCTCGACTCACGCTTCCCACGGCGTATCGAGTTCCCCGACTACTCCTCGGACGAGCTGGTCACGATCGTCCGCATGCACGCGGCCGACAACGGCTACGAGTGCGCACCCGGCACGGCCAGCGCGCTGCGGAACCACTTCGACGGCATCCCCAGGGAAGCGTCCTTCGGCAACGCTCGGCTGGCCAGGCAGACGCTGGAGCAGATGATGACCCATCAGGCGGGACGGCTGAGCACCGTTGCGGTACCGAGCCTGGACGACCTGCGGCTGCTCCTCCCCGAGGACCTCTCCCCGCGCTGAGGTCGAACGAGGCCGGTCGGCGTCGGTCGGCGCCGCGCCCGCGGGGGTGCCGGTACCGCCCCCGTGGGCGAGTACGTCGCGCCGCGTGCCAACCAGCGGAGGGGCGAAGTCGGTTACGAGGTGCTGTGCCGACGCCACCACCAGCGCAGTACGGCCAGCGCGCGTGCCCGCGCGGGCGCGCTGTCGCCGGACGTGCTGCCCGTCACCTCCGTCCGAGCCGCCCGCTCGGCACGGTGTGCGGCTGCTTAGGATGACGCCTGTGAACACGGTGAGCGCGGAAGCGGAAGAGGACGACTCCGGACCGGGCCCGCTGGGCAAGGTGCAGCCCAGACAGCTGATCGTGACCGTCTACGGGCTGTACGCGCGCGACACCGACGGCTGGATGTCGGTGGCCTCGCTGATCCAGCTGCTCGCCGACCTCGGAGTCGAGGCGCCGACCGTACGCTCCTGCGTCTCCCGGCTGAAGCGGGCCGGACTGCTCGAAGCACGGCCGGTGTCCGGAGCGGCCGGCTACCGGATCTCGCCCGAGACCGAGCGGATCCTGCGCGACGGCGATCCGCGTATCTTCGCTGCCCGGCGGGCCACCGTCGACGAGGGCTGGGTACTGGTCGTCTTCTCGGTGCCCGAGTCCGAACGTGCCAGGCGGCACACCCTGCGCACGCAGCTCACCCGGCTCGGCTTCGGTTCCGTCTCCGCCGGGGTGTGGATCGCGCCGGGGCATGTGCACGACGAGGCGGAGTCCATGCTGGCCAGGCACGGCCTGCGCTCGTACGCCGACCTCTTCCGGGCCGACTACCTTTCGGCCGGCGGGGGAGACGCAGAGGAACTCGCCGCGAAGGTCCGCTCCTGGTGGGACACCGCCCGGCTGCAGCGGCTGTACGTCGATTTCCTCGCCGCGCACCGCCCGGTGGCCGAGCGGACCGCGAACGGCAGTGCGGTGACGGACCGGGAGGCGTTCGCGATGTACATCAGGGTCCTCACCGACTGGCGCAGGCTCGTCTACCTCGATCCCGGGGTCGCGCGTGAGCTGCTGCCCGCCGAATGGAGCGGGACCCACGCCTCCGAGCTCTTCGACGAGATGCACGCCCGGCTGGCCGGCCCCGCCCGTCGGCACGTCGAACGGATCCGGACCGGCTGAGACGCCGCCGTCGGACCGGCTCAGCGAGGGGCCGACCGGACGATAGTGAACGCCGCGCCCTCCGGGTCCGCCACGGTCGCCACCCGGCCGCTCGTGCCCTCCCGGGGCGGCTGCAGGACGTACCCGCCGAGCTCCACCACCCGCCGGGCGGCCTCGTCGGTGTCGGAGACCTCGAAGTAGGTCATCCAGTGCGGGCCCCGGTCACGCGGCAGGGCATGGCCGACACCGTGCAGCGAGGCCACCGGGCGCCCCTCCAGGTACAGGGTCTGGTAGTCGAAGTCCGCCGAGACGACCGCCTCCGCCTCGTAGCCGAAGACCGTCTGGTAGAACTTGCAGACCGTCGCGGTCTCGCGCGTCATCAGTTCGTTCCAGACCGGCGTGCCGGGAGCACCGGCGAGCGCCGTGCCGATGTGCGCGGCGGCCTGCCAGATGCCGAAGACCGCGCCCCCGGGGTCGGCGGCGATGGCGAGCCGGCCCGCCTCACCCGCGTCGAGCGGGCCCACGGCGACCGTGCCGCCGCACGACCGGATGGTCTCCGCCGTGTGATCCGCGTCGTCGGTGGCCAGATAGGTGGTCCAGGCGACCGGCAGATGCCGGTCGGGCGGCAGCTGTCCGAGGCCCGCCACCACTTTTCCGTCGAGCAGCGCCCGGACGTACGGACCCATCTGGTCCGGACCCGGCACGAATTCCCAGCCGAACAGGTCGGCGTAGAAGTCCTGGGTCGTGCTCAGGCCGTGCACGATCAGACTCACCCAGCAAGGTGTTCCGGGCGTACGCGGGGCGGCAACCTCGGTCATCGTCACTCTCTCCTCGGACCATCGGGGTGGCCTTACGGGGGGAACGGGGCCGGCGCGCCGTTGTGCGGTACGGAATGTGTACGCCCCGTGCAGATGTTGGCACCACCCGGCGCACGATGCGCTCCGGCCGCGCCGCACTTTCCGGATCTCGACGCAGGGAGACCGATTCGCAGCGGTGCGCCCGTTTCGAGGGTGTTACGGGCAGGGCGCCTCCTGCGCGAGGATGGCACCCATGAAGCCCATCATCACCGCATCCGAATACGTGAGCGAGTCGACGGGGCCACGTCCGCCGGTGCTCCTGGACGTACGTTGGCAGCTGGGCGGCCCGAACGGGCGGCCCGACTACGAGGCCGGGCACATTCCCGGCGCGGTCTTCGTCGACCTGGACGCGGAACTCGCCGGCCCCGCGGGCAGCGGCGGCCGCCATCCACTGCCCGATCCGGACGAATTCGGGGCCGTGATGCGCCGGGCAGGTGTCTCCAGGGACACCCCGGTGGTCGTGTACGACGGCGGTCAGGGCTGGGCGGCGGCCCGTGCCTGGTGGCTGCTGCGCTGGACGGGCCACCCGGACGTCAGGGTCCTGGACGGCGGTCTCGCCGCCTGGACGGGTGAGCTCCAGACCGGGGTCCCGTCCCCGGCCGAGGGCGACTTCCGGGCCGTTCCCGGCGCGCTGCCGCTGCTCGACGCGGACGGAGCGGCGGCGCTGGCCCGCTCGGGGCTGCTGCTCGACGCGCGGGCCGCCGAGCGCTACCGGGGTGATGTGGAGCCGATCGACCGGGTGGGGGGCCACATCCCGGGCGCCGTCTCGGCCCCGACCTCCGAGAACACGGGGGACGACGGCCGGTTCCTGGCCCCGGAGGTGCTGGCGGTCCGCTTCAAGGAGCTCGGCGCCGACCGGGCGGACGAGATCGGCGTCTACTGCGGCTCCGGCGTCTCCGGTGCCCATGAAGTCCTGGCCCTGGCAGTCGCCGGGATCCCCGCGGCGCTGTACGCGGGCTCCTGGTCCGAGTGGTCCGGCGACGAGTCCCGCCCGGTCGCCACGGGGCCCGAGCCCCAGTAACGGCGGGCGATCCGGCCGGGACCGCCGCGCCCGGCCCCATAAGCGCCGGGGGCGGCGGACGAGGACGGCACGAGGGCCCGTACGCAGTGGCGTACGGGCCCTCGTCATGCCGTGGTTCCCCCGCTCAGTCCTGCTTCTTGCGGCGGGTACCGAAGACGATCTCGTCCCAGGTCGGTACGGCGGCCCGGCGGCCCGGTCGGACGCCGTCCGCCTCGGCCTGGCGGTCCGTGGTACCGGTCAGCCGGTCACGGTGGCCGGCCACCGCTCGCGGCATCAGCACATCCGCGTAGGCGGAACCGGCGCCCGCGGAGGCTGCCGCCGGTGGCTCGTCGGCCTCCGGCTCCTGTGCGGGGGGCTCGATCGCGGGAGGCTCGGGCTGCGTCGGCCGTTCCGGCACCACCATGTCGCCGCGGAAGCTCGGCACCGCCTCCAGCAGGCTGGTCAGCGAATCGCGCTCACCGGCCGAGACGGACGCGATGTGCTCCTCGGGCTCGGGCGGGGGCGGCGGGGCCGTGGGCCGCTCCATCTGGCGGTCCAGGGCGCGGTCCAGCGGCCGGTCGCGCGGCAGCCGGGCGATCCGGGGCACGAACGGGAAGCTCGGCTCGGGCGCGGCGACGTCGTCGGTCTCGCCGATCAGCGAACGCGCCTCGTCGTCCACGGCCTGGACCAGTCGGCGCGGCGGGTCGTAGGTCCAGCTGGCCGAGTGCGGCTCGCCCGCGACCCGGTACACCAGGAGGACCTCCCAGGTGCCGTCGTCGCGGCGCCAGGAATCCCACTGGACGGTCTCCTTGTCGGCGCCGCGCAGCAGCAGCCGCTCCTGCACCGCCTCTCCGAGCTGGGGTCCGGTGTTCTCGCCGGGACGGCGCACGGGAGTCTTCCGGGCCCGCTCGGCCATGAAGGCGCGCTCCGCGAGCACGGGGCCCTCGAAGCGGCGGACACGGTCGACGGGGATTCCGGCGAACTGGGCGACCTCCTCCGCGGAGGCACCGGCTCGTATCCGTGCCTGGATGTCGCGGGGGCGGAGGTGGCTCTCCACCTCGATCTCGATCTGGCCGAGTCGCGCGCGGTCGTTGCGCACGGCGGCTCGCAGCCGCTCGTCGATGGGAAGCGTGTACTCCGTGCTGTCCGCAGCCTTGAGCACCAGTCGTGTGCCGTCGTTGGAGACGGCCACGACACGCAGTTCGGGCATGGGGACCTCCCGGGTGGTGCCTGCCGACGTCACGTGCGTCGCTGCTTCCGCTAGTCGAGTGTGGCCTGCCCGGGTGCAGCCTGCCACAACATTGCCGTGTTGCCCGGCGTGTCGGGCGTGAGCCCTTGATCGCCGGTATGACACGGTGACCTATTCTGCAACAGAAAGTGACCGCTGGTCACCTCATGTAGCCAGTCGCCGTGCGATGCCGTGGCGCCGCCGGATCGAGTGCCTCCTTCGGCCCCCTCCCGAAGATCCCGGACACCCGCTCGGGAGTCCGGCCCCAGGGCTCGCCACAGTACTCCATTCGGGCCACCAGGGTGGACCGCCGCGCCGTCGAAGTTCTCGTGAGGTGCGGAGTTGGGCTACCCGGCCCCGGGTGGCGCACCCTTCACGCGTGTCCCGCTTCACAGAATCCCCCGAAGCGGAACTAATCCCTTCGCTCAAGTGTCCCTTCCTGTTGCATGGTGGGAGAGATGTCAATCAAGGGCTGGAAATGGTGCAGAAGCCGGAAAATGACATAGAACCCAAGGAAAGGCGAATAGATCTGAGCCTGCCGCAGGTGGCGGGCAGCGCCGTGGCAGCGGTCGCGGCAGCGGTGGCCGCTTCCCAGCTTGGTGTGTACGGAACGATCCTCGGCGCCGGAGTGATGAGCGTCGTCGCAACCTGCGGGGGTTCCGTCTTCCAGCACTTCTTCCGTCGCACGGGGGAGCAGATCCGCGAAGTCACCGTCCAGGTGAAGCACCCGGACCGCGAGGTGACGGTGCATACGCGTGAGACGAGCGGTGCGCGTGCGACGAAGGGGACGCGGCGGCCGCCGACCGGAGCTCCCCGAGGAGCCGCGGATGCCGAGGACGCCACCACGGTGCTGCCCGCCATGGACGCCACGACCGTGCTGCGCAGGGCGGACGGCACGGTTCCGCCACCCGCCCCGGCCGACGATCCGGACCGCACCCGCATGCTGCGGCCCCTCGACGCGACCCAGCTGCTCACCACGGCACGCCCGGCCCCGGACGAGGAGTTCTCCGAAGCCAGCACGCACGGCACCCGGATCCGGGGCTGGAAGCGGTCGGCGCTCGGCGCGGCGGTGGTCTTCGTCCTCACGATGGCCGGAATCACCACGTACGAGCTGGTCTCCGGCAACGACCTGAGCGGCGGTCAGGGCACGACCGTCGGCTCCGTCGTGCGTGGCGGCGAGCGGGGTTCCGGGTCGGACGGTCCGGCGCCGTCGACGAGCACCGGCCCCGGCCAGGAGCGGACGCCCGGTCAGGAGAGCGGCGCGACGTCCGGTACGGACCCGCAGGGCGGCGCGAGCCGGAGCCCCGACCCGGGACAGGGCGACCGCTCCCCGGCCGATCCGACGCCCGGCCCCACGCAGTCCGGCAGCACCGGTGACGGTACGAACCCGCCCCCGGCGGCCACTCCCTCCCCGTCGGCCCCCACCGACGGCGCCACCGCCGGCACGGACCCCCCGGGGGAGATCCCGGCACAGGGCAACGGCGCCACCGCGGGCACGGACACCGGGCAGTGACGAACGGCCCCGCGCTCCGGGGCAGGTACGCCCGGCGCGCGCGGGGCCGTCGCGGGCCGGAAGGCCCTACTCGCCCAGGACCCGGCGCAGGTAGTCGTTGCCGAACAGCCGGTCCGGGTCGAGCCGGTCGCGTACGGCGGTGAACTCACCGAACCGCGGGTACACCCCGGCGAGGTACTCGGCGTCACGGGTGTTGACCTTGCCCCAGTGCGGGCGGCCGGCGTGGGCGGTCATGATGCGCTCGACCGCCGTGAAGTACGCCTGGTAGGGCGTGCCCTTGTAGAGGTGGACGGCGATGTACGCGCTCTCGCGGCCCGAGGCCGTGGAGAGCGCGATGTCGTCCGCCGGGGCGGTACGGACCTCCACCGGGAAGCTGATCCGCAGCGGCGAACGCTCGACCATCGCCTTCACCTCGCGCAGGGCCTCCGCGGCGGCCTCGCGCGGCAGCGCGTACTCCATCTCCACGAAGCGGACCCGGCGCGGACTGGTGAAGACCTTGTAGGGGATGTCGGTGTACGTACGGGCCGACAGGGCGCGGCTGGAGAGCTTGGCGATCGAGGGAATGGTGGCGGGCACCGCCCGGCCCAGCGAGCAGGCCACCTGGAAGATCCCGTTGGAGAGGAGCTCGTCCTCGATCCAGCCGCTGACCTTTCCGGGCGGGGCGGCGGGGCCGGCGCTGCGGTTGTTGCGCTTGGTGTTGCAGTTCCCGGTGTGCGGGAACCAGTAGAACTCGAAGTGCTCGTTCTCGGCGACCAGCTCGTCGAAATCGCCCATGACCCGGTCGAAGGCCATCGGCTCCTCACGGGCCGTCAGCAGGAACACCGGCTCCACGGCGAAGGTGATCGCCGTGATGACACCCAGCGCGCCGAGCCCGATCCGGGCGACGGCGAAGATGTCGGCGTTCTCCTTCTCCGAGCAGGTCAGCACCGTGCCGTCGGCGGTGACCAGTTCGAGGGCGCGGATCTGCGCGGATATGGACGCCGAGTCACGGCCGGTGCCGTGGGTGCCGGTCGAGGTGGCTCCCGCGACCGTCTGCTCCATGATGTCGCCCATGTTGGTGAGCGAGAGGCCCTCGCGGGCCAGCGCCGTGTTCAGCCGCTTCAGCGGGGTGCCGGCCTCGACGGTCACCGTCATCGCCTCGCGGTCGATGTTGCGGATGCCGGTGAGCAGGTCCGGGCGGATCAGCACACCGTCGGTGGCCGCCGTCGCGGTGAAGGAGTGGCCGGTGCCGACCGGCTTCACCCGCAGACCGTCCTCGGACGCCCGGCGCAGCACCTCGGCCAGCTCCGGGACGGAGGCGGGGGACACGGCCCGTACCGGTCGGGCGCTGACATTCCCCGCCCAGTTACGCCACGCGTTCGTCGTCGTCCGTGCGTCGGTCATCTTCCGCGCGCCCTTCCATGAGAACCGGCCCGCTGAGCCGGCGATACCCCAGGAACGCCACCGCGGCCGCGAGCGTTCCCGCCGCGACGGGCACCGCGTACCCCGCCTCGGCCCCCGACGCGTCGACCACCCAGCCGGCGGCCGAGGAGCCGAGCGCCACTCCGACGGCGAGCCCGGTGCTGGTCCAGGTCATGCCCTCGGTCAGTTCGGCGCGCGGTACGTGCTGCTCGACGAGGGCCATGGTGGTGACCATCGTCGGTGCGATGGCGAGACCCGCGACAAAGAGCGCCACGGCCAGGAACGGCAGGCTCCCGGCCAGTTGGAGGGGGATCATACTCACGGCCATCGCACACACGCCCACCAGCCACCTGGTGGACGCCTTGCGCTTGAGATGGAGCAGCCCGAAGACCGCTCCGGCCAGACAGGACCCCAGCGCGTACACGGCCAGTACGAGGCTGGCCGCGGCCTTGTGGCCCCGTTCCTCGGCGAAGGCCACCGTCACCACGTCGACGGACCCGAAGATCGCGCCGGTGGCCACGAACGTCACCACGAGCACCTGGAGGCCCCGGGAGCGCAGCGCGGAGCCGCCGGTGTGCTCCCGGCGCGGATGCGGCACGGGCTCGGTGGCCCGCTGCGCGGTCAGCCAGAGGACACCGACGAGCAGGAACCCGGCCGCCAGGAGCGGCCCCGCCTCCGGGAACCAGGCGGTGGACAGACCGATCGAGATGATCGGCCCGAAGATGAAGCACACCTCGTCGACGATCGACTCCCACGAGTACGCGGTGTGCAGCTGCCGCGGCGAACCGCGGTAGATGGCCGCCCAGCGGGCCCGGATCATCGAACCCACGCTGGGCACGCAGCCGGCGCCCGCCGCGAAGACGAAGAGCGTCCAGTCGGCGAGCCGCTGCTGCGCGCAGAACAGCAGCCCGGCCACCGCCGCCAGCGCGACCAGCGTGGCGGGACGCAGGACCCGGCGCTGTCCGTGCCGGTCGACGAGCCGGGAGATCAGCGGCCCGATCACCGCCGCCGACATCGCCAGCGTCGCGGAGAGCGCGCCGGCCAGGCCGTAACGGCCCGTGAGCTGGGAAATCATGGTCACCACACCGATGCCCATCATGGACAGCGGCATCCGGCCGAGGAAACCGGCCGCCGAGAATTGCTTGGTGCCGGGGGCGGCGAATATCGCGCGGTAGGGACTGGGCAAGGAGGGCTCCGGAACAGCGTGGTCGCACGCGCCTGTAATACGTGAACGTAACCGATACAGCTTACGGTCGGCGCGACCGGTCCGGCAGCGGGGCCTGCCCCGGAGCCGACGTCGGTGGGAAGGCTGTCCGAGACGGGTGGCAGGATCGGTGCCATGTCCGATCTGCGCGATCCCGCCCCCTACGACGCCCTGCTGCTGCTCTCCTTCGGCGGCCCCGAAGGCCCGGACGACGTGGTCCCGTTCCTGGCGAACGTGACCCGTGGCCGAGGCATCCCCGAGGAGCGGCTGAAGGAGGTCGGCAAGCACTACTTCCTGTTCGGCGGCGTCAGCCCGATCAACGCCCAGAACAGGGCCCTGCTGGACGCCCTGCGCAAGGACTTCGCCGAGCACGGGCTGGATCTCCCGGTGTACTGGGGCAACCGCAACTGGGCGCCGTACCTCACCGACACCCTGCGCGAGATGACCGCCGCCGGGCACCGCCGCATCGCCGTCCTCGCCACCAGCGCCTACGCCTCATACTCCGGCTGCCGGCAGTACCGCGAGAACCTCGCCGAGTCACTGGCCGTGCTGGAGGCGGAGGGGCTGCCGGTGCCCCGGGTGGACAAGCTCCGGCACTACTTCAACCACCCCGGCTTCGTGGCACCCATGGTGGACGGCGTCCTCGCCTCCCTGGCCGACCTCCCCGAGGACGTACGGGCGGGGGCGTACCTCGCCTTCACCACGCACTCCATCCCCACCTCCGCGGCCGACACGTCCGGCCCCGTGGAGACGCACGGCGACGGCGGCGCCTATGTCGCCGAGCACCTCGACGTCGCCCGGCTGATCGTCGACGCGGTGCGCGAGGAGACCGGCGTCGAGTACCCCTGGCGGCTCGTCTACCAGTCGCGCAGCGGCGCCCCGCACATCCCCTGGCTGGAGCCCGACATCTGCGACCACCTGGAGGCACTGCACGCGGACGGGGTGCCCGCCGCGGTGATGGCCCCCATCGGATTCGTCTCGGACCACATGGAGGTCCTGTACGACCTCGATACGGAGGCCACCGCGAAGGCCGCCGAGCTGGGGCTGCCGGTGCGCCGGTCGGCGACCGTCGGCGCCGACCCGCGGTTCGCCGCGGCCGTGCGCGAGCTGGTGCTGGAGCGCGCCGCCACCGAGCGGGGACAGGACGTGCGGCGGTGCGCGCTGGGCGCGCTCGGGCCGGGCCACGACCTCTGCCCGGCCGGCTGCTGCCCGGCCAGGGTCCTGAAGCCCGCCGCGGCGGGCGCCGACAGCCCGTACGCGTAACCGCCCCGCCGCACGCCCACGAACCCCTGGAGAGCCGTGACCGACCCGAACCTGTCCGAACTGCTCGCCCTCGCCCTGGAGGCCGCCTCGCGCGCGGGCGCGCTGCTCCGTGACGGCCGTCCGGCCGATCTGGGAGTGGCCGCGACCAAGTCCAGCCCGATCGACGTCGTCACCGAGATGGACCTCGCCGCCGAGAAGCTCATCACCGGCTTCCTGACCGAACGCCGCCCGCAGGACGGCTTCCTCGGCGAGGAAGGGACCAGCGCCGAGGGCAGCAGCGGCATCCGCTGGGTCATCGACCCGCTCGACGGCACCGTGAACTACCTCTACGGCCTCCCCACCTGGGCGGTGTCCATCGCCGCCGAACGGGACGGTGTGCGGGTCGTGGGCGTGGTGGAGGCGCCGATGCGCCGCGAGACGTACCGGGCGGTGCTGGGCGGCGGGGCGTACGCCGAGGGCGGCGCGTACGGCGACGGCGCCGCGCTGCGCTGCCGGCCCGCGCCGCCGCTCGACCAGGCGCTCGTCTCGACCGGTTTCAACTACGTCAGCGAGGTCCGCACGCACCAGGCGGACGTGGCCCACAAGCTGATCCCGCGGTTCCGGGACATCCGGCGCGGCGGCTCCGCCGCCGTGGACCTCTGCGACGTGGCCGCGGGCCGTCTCGACGGCTACTACGAGCGCGGGCTCCATCCCTGGGACCTGGCGGCGGGCGACCTAATCGCCCGCGAGGCCGGTGCGCACACCGGCGGGCGTCCCGGGCTGCCCGCAGACGGTGATCTGACGGTCGCCGCCACGCCGGGCGTCTTCGAGCCGCTGCAGGCCCTTCTGGAGGAGTTCGGCGCCTGGCACGACTAGTAGGGCCTGTCCGGCGGATCATGGCCGGGGTCGCGGGCTGTCGTCAGGCTGCCGTCTGCCGCCCGGCGCGCGAGAAGGGCCCCCGACGCCGGTCCCGGCGTCGGGGGCCCTTCTCGCGTGACGTGCTCAGACGCTGGTGGCGCCGATTTCGACGCCGTGCTCGGCGGCGAGGCGGTGAAGGTCGTCCAGCTCGCTCTGCTCGACGTCCGCGAGGAAGTCGTCGCCCGTCTCCCGAGCTCTCGTGAGGTCGTACTCGGTAGTCTTGATCCGCTGCAGCAGACCTGCGGTGAAAGCGTCCATAATGCGCCCCCTCATCGTGGGTCGGTGGCACGGGGGTGTGCCCGGGGTTTCCCTCCGCACGGAGGCGGTAGGGCGGTGATCACGCGCTCTCCGGGGACGGAGTGGCCTGTGGTACGCCACATTCAAGGCGTGATCTCGGGTGTGAATGCGTCCTCCCCGGGCCGGAACCCGGGGAAACCTCAACTGGCCGGAAAATCCGGTGAATTCCGCCGAGCCCCAGGTCGCGGGGCGTCGTCTTACCGCCGGTTTATGCGCGTTGAGTGCAGGATGGTGCCGCACAGACCTGTGCCGACAGGTGTCCGGACCACGGACCGTCGGCACTCCGGGACGTTCTGAAGTTTCTACGTAGGTTTCTAAGGAAGGACAGCGCCGTGCGCGTACTCGTCGTGGAGGACGAGCAGCTGCTCGCCGATGCGGTGGCCACCGGATTGCGCCGGGAGGCCATGGCCGTCGATGTCGTGTACGACGGTGCGGCGGCCCTGGAGCGCATCGAGGTCAACGACTACGACGTCGTGGTGCTGGACCGGGATCTCCCCCTGGTCCACGGTGACGACGTCTGCCGTCGGATCGTCGAGCTGGGCATGCCGACCCGGGTGCTGATGCTCACCGCGTCGGGCGATGTCAGCGACCGCGTCGAGGGCCTGGAGCTGGGGGCCGACGACTACCTGCCCAAGCCGTTCGCCTTCAGCGAGCTCACCGCGCGGGTGCGGGCGCTCGGCCGGCGTACGACGGTGGCCCTGCCGCCCGTCCTGGAGCGGGCCGGCATCAAGCTCGACCCCAACCGGCGCGAGGTCTTCCGGGGTGAGACGGAGGTCCAGCTCGCACCGAAGGAGTTCGCCGTGCTGGAGGTCCTGATGCGCAGCGAGGGTGCGGTCGTCTCGGCCGAGCAGCTGCTGGAGAAGGCCTGGGACGAGAATACCGACCCGTTCACCAATGTCGTCCGGGTGACGGTCATGACGCTGCGCCGGAAACTCGGCGAGCCGCCGGTGATCGTCACCGTGCCCGGTTCCGGCTACCGGATCTGACGGCCGATGCCCACCGCCCCCGCACCGCCGACGGCGCCCCCGAAGCCCACCTGGGAGCCCAAACAGCAGGAGCCCCCCTACTGGCTGCGCCCGACCATCCGGATACGGCTCACGCTGCTCTACGGCGGCATGTTCCTGATCGCCGGAATCCTGCTGCTGTCGATCATCTACATGCTGGCCGCGCAGGCCCTGCACGTGGGCAGCGAACTGCCGTTCAAGATCGTCAACGGGCAGGTCACCAGCGATGTCTGCAACCTGCCCGAGAAGGCATCTCCGGAAGCCTTCAACGCGGCGATGAACTCCTGCGTCAACCACCAGCGGCAGCAGGCGCTCGACACGCTCCTGAACCGCTCGCTGCTGGCCCTGGTGGGGCTGAGCGTCATCGCCTTCGCCTTCGGTTACGCGATGGCCGGGCGCGTGCTCTCGCCGCTGGGCCGGATCACCCGCACCGCCCGCAGGGTGGCCGGGACCGACCTGTCCCGGCGGATCGAGCTGGACGGCCCGGACGACGAGCTGAAGGAGCTCGCCGACACCTTCGACGAGATGCTCGACCGCCTGGAGCGGGCCTTCACCGCCCAGCAGCGGTTCGTCGGCAACGCGTCGCACGAGCTGCGCACGCCGCTCGCGATCAACCGCACACTGCTGGAGGTCCACCTGTCCGACCCCCAGGCCCCGCCGGAGCTGAAACAGCTCGGGAAGACCCTGCTGGCCACCAACGAGCGCAGTGAGCAGCTGGTCGAGGGCCTGCTGCTGCTGGCCCGCAGCGACAACCAGATCGTCGAGCGCAAACCGGTCGACCTCGCCGAGGTCGCCTCGCGCGCGATCGACCAGACCCGCGGCGAGGCCGAGGAACGAGGCGTGGAGATCCGCGGCGAGCGGGCCCCGGCCGTCGTCCAGGGCAACGGCGTCCTGCTGGAGCGGATCGCGCTGAACCTCGTACAGAACGCCGTGCGCTACAACGTCCCGGAGGAGGGCTGGGTGGAGGTCACCACCGAGCTCCAGGGCGGTCAGGCCCTGCTGGTTGTCTCGAACACCGGCCCGGTGGTGCCGGCGTACGAGATCGACAACCTCTTCGAGCCCTTCAGACGGCTCCGTACGGAGCGAACGGGCAGCGACAAGGGGGTCGGGCTCGGCCTGTCGATCGCACGCTCCGTGGCGCGCGCACACGGCGGCCGTATCATCGCGGAGCCCCGTGAAGGTGGTGGTCTTGTGATGCGGGTCTCACTGCCCGTCTGAGACGGCCGGGCGGACCGATCCGGGCACGAATTAATTTGTTCGCTTTGAGCGGAATTTTCGGGACCTGCGCCCGGATCGTCCGTGTGTGATCGATCACAGGAGCGAATTTCGGACCGTCAACGCTCCGTGATCAGGAACCCCACCGGAAAACCCGCAAAAGTCGGGGTTTTCGGGGCCCGATATCACGGGAAGTACACGGGGTGGCGCCCGTGAAGCGTGACACCGGGACCGTGTACGGTCCCCATCGCCACCCAAGCCGGCCACTCCCGAGCGGCCCTTTTGGGTGTCGATTGAGTAACAGACCTTGATGTGAGGCAAAATCTCCGCCTCGGGTCGGGCACAAGTCCGGCCTCTCACGCGTTACGTGCGCTGAGACACCGCAGACACCCAGAGGGGGAGAGCGACATGGCAACGGATTACGACACCCCACGCAAGACCGATGACGACGTCGACCAGGACAGCCTCGAAGAACTCAAGGCTCGCCGGAGCGACAAGACGGCGTCCGCCGTCGACGTCGACGAATTCGACGCGGCCGAAGGACTGGAGCTGCCCGGCGCAGACCTGTCCAACGAGGAACTGGCCGTCAGGGTCCTGCCCAAGCAGGCCGACGAGTTCACGTGCATGAGCTGCTTCCTCGTGCACCACAGGAGCCAGCTGGCACGCGAGAAGAACGGCCAGCCGATCTGCCGCGACTGCGACTAGGTCGCACCGACCGTGGCAGGCGACACACCGTTCCGGAAGCGGCGCTTGCGACGCAAGGGGTCGTCGGAGGCGTATCAGGGCGGCACAGGCCCGGCAGAAGGCGTGACAACGCCGGCCGAGCGGTCCGCCCTGCCACCCTCCCAGGGCGAGTGGGACGGCGAGCGAGGCCGGCCGGCCTCGCTCGAAGCAGTCGTCGCGGCAATCGAAGAAGCACATGCGGCGACCGAGGAAGTCGACGCGGCCGATGGGGCCGGACAGGTCGACAGGACGGAGCCCGTGACCGGGGCAGGCCGTCTGAGTTCAGCGAAACGGGGCGTACGCAAGGGCGGGGAGAGCGCCAAGGCGGCGATCGGTCATATCGCCGACCTGATCATCGAGAACGCTCCCCGCGTCCCTGTGCGCGATCTCGCCACCCTGCGCAAGCAGTTCCCCGGGCTCGGCCCGGAGGAGCTCGCCGACAAGCTCATCGCAGGCGCGAGCAAGGGCACCGCCACCGTGGGCGCCGGTATCGGCGCGGCGGCGATGATGCCCGTACCGCCCGCCATGCTCGCCGAGCTGGCGGCGGAGATCACCGGTGTGGCAGCGATCGAGATGAAGCTCGTCGCCGAGCTGCACGAGGTCTATGGACAGCGTCCGCCGGGCGGGCTCGGCCAGCGTTCCGGCGCCTACCTCACGTCCTGGACGGAGGAACGCGGAATCGATGTCGCCCGCCCCGCGACGGTCAACGCCGCGCTGGGCGGCCAGATGAAGCGCGAGCTGCGCCAGCAGATCACGAAGCGCATGGCGCGCGATCTGCCGAACCTGGTTCCGTTCATGATCGGCGCCGCCGTCGGCGCGATGATGAACCGGCGCGACACCAGAAAGCTCGCCGAACGCGTCAGGAAGGACCTGCGCAAGCGCCAGGTCCCCTGGGACCGGCTCCCCGAGCTGCCTCCGCTGGAGCGGCAGGTGGGCCCCAGCGGACCTCTGCCGGGCGAGTTGGAGGCCTAGGTTCTCTCGGGTCGCGGGGCCTGTGAACGGCCCTGACGGCCCCGCCGAGGGCTTGGGGTGCCCCCTGCCCGGATCAGGCGCGTACAGCCGTGAGCGCCGCCACCAGGGCCTGCGGCTCGCGGGTCGAGAGATAGACGTACGGGGTCGGGTCCTGCGGGTCGGTGATCTCCACCCGGACCGCCGTCGGGATGTAGCTGCGCAGCAGCATGAACGCCCGGGTGTCCGCCTTGTACGTGCGCCACGCGCGCGCCTCCTCCCCCTCCAGCACCTCGGCATCGCCGAGCGCCGTCACGGGGATCCGCGCGTCTCCGGCGACCAGGGCGCCCGCCACCACCCGGATCCTGGCCGAGCCGTACGAGCTCACCACGACCGCCGACAGGGCCGTGCCGCCCACCAGGCCGGCCAGCAACGGCAGGGTGCCGAGCGGCAGCAGCATCAGCGCACAGGCGATGCCGACCAGAAGGGCGATGAGCCACCACGAACGGGGTGCGGTCAGTCGTTCGTCGAAAGGCGGGGTGGAAGGCTGCATGAACCCAAGCTTGGCACGGCGCGACCCGCGGGTAGCCTCGCGGGTAAGGTCTGCGCCTGTGAGTGGAACATCTGCGGCTCTGAAGCCCCCGGCCGACGCGGTGATACCGGTTCGGCACCCCGAAGCCCCGGCCCCCGGCGAACTCCTCGGTGCGCACTACGAACACTGTTTCGGCTGCGGCGAAGGACAGCAGCACGGGCTGCACCTCCAGGCGCGGGCCGGCGACGGCGTCAGCGTCACCGCCGAATTCACCGTGAAGGCCGCGCATCAGGGCGCCCCGGGGCTGGCGCACGGCGGCATCCTGACCACCGCGCTGGACGAGACGCTCGGCTCGCTGAACTGGCTCCTGCGGGTGATCGCCGTGACCGGACGGCTGGAGACCGACTTCGTGCGCCCGGTGCCGGTGGGCACCGTGCTGTATCTCGACGCCGAGATCACCGCGGTGCACGGCCGAAAGATCTACTCCCGGGCGACCGGCCGGATCGGCGGCCCGGACGGCCCCGTGGCGGTCCGGGCCGAGGCCGTCTTCATCGAGGTCAAGGTCGACCACTTCATCGAGAACGGCCGCCCGGCCGAGATCCAGGCGGCGATGGCCGACCCGGACCAGGTCAGGCGGGCCCGTGCCTTCGAGGTGAACCCCTGATGCGCGGACCCGTGGACGTACTGATCCGGCGGATCGACCCGGACGTGCCGATTCCGGCCTATGGGCACCCGGGCGACGCCGGAGCGGATCTCGTGACCACCGAGGCCGTCGAACTCGCCCCCGGCGAGCGGGCTGTGCTGCCCACCGGGGTGTCGGTCGCGCTGCCCGACGGATACGCCGCCTTCGTCCACCCGCGCTCCGGCCTCGCCGCACGCTGTGGAGTCGCCCTGGTGAATGCCCCGGGGACGGTTGATGCCGGGTACCGTGGAGAGATCAAGGTGATCGTCATCAACCTCGACCCGCGAGAGCCCGTGAGGTTCGAGCGGTTCGACCGGATTGCCCAACTGGTCGTCCAGCAGGTCGAGAAGGTGCGCTTCCACGAGGTGGCGGAGCTGCCGGGTTCGGCCCGCGGCGAGGGAGGCTTCGGATCCACCGGAGGGCATGCCTCCGGTGATGTCGATGGCGTCAGGGGCGGGAACACCCAGGGCGGGAACAGCTACGCTTCGGTCGTACCCGACCGGGAAGGACAGTGACGTGTTCGGACGTCGCAAGAAGAGTGGTTCCGCCGAGGACACGGCGGACGAAGCGCGCGAGGCCGAGCAGGTCGTCGACGAGCTCGATGACACCGACGGCGCCGACAGCGGCTCGCGTCGGGTGAACCTCCCGCCGGCGCCGCGGCCGGACGGGCCGTGGGACGTCTCCGAGGTCTCCCAGCCCGCCGAGGGCCGGGTCGATCTGGGCGGCATCTTCGTGCCCGGCGTCGAGGGCATGGAGCTGCGCGTGGAGGTGGCCGGTGACGCGATCGTCGCCGCGACCGTGGTGCTGCGCGACAGCGCCGTCCAGCTCCAGGCCTTCGCCGCGCCCAAGAAGGAGGGCATCTGGGGCGAGGTCCGCGAGGAGATCGCCTCCGGCATCACCCAGCAGGGCGGGATCATCGACGAGGTCGAGGGCCCGCTGGGCTGGGAGCTGCGTGCCCAGGTCCCCGTACAGCTTCCGGACGGAACGAACGGCGTGCAGCTGGTGCGCTTCGTCGGCGTCGACGGTCCGCGCTGGTTCCTGCGCGGAGTGATCTCCGGCCAGGGTGCCGTGCAGCCGGAGGCCGCCGGGCTGCTGGAGACGATCTTCCGGGACACCGTGGTCGTCCGGGGCGAGGGCCCCATGGCGCCGCGCGACCCGATCGTCCTCAAGCTGCCCAACGATGCCCAGATGGTCCCCGAGGGGGTCCAGCAGGAGAGCCAGGAGGGCTCGAAGTTCTCCGGTGGCATGGGCCAGCTCCAGCGCGGACCCGAGATCACCGAGGTGCGCTGAGCGACTCCGGGCAGCCGCCCGGCACAGCTTCGGCCGGTGGGCCGTATCCCCTTGCGAGGGGATACGGCCCACCGGCCGTTCTGCGTCCGGGGCGGTTTCCGGACAGCGCACGAGCAGCGCACGGAAGGTGCGCGTATGGGGCGCGTATGGGGCACGTATGCGCGCCGTCAAGGGCCCGACGTTCCCCGTAAGGAAGCCATCAACGCAGGCCAGAAGGGTCGTGGCGGGAGGTTTGCTCAAGAGGTCCGAGAATCCGTACCTCATCTAGGAGCACACGATGGCCGATGTGGCCTTCGTCGTCACCACGATCGCGGTCTTCGCGCTGGTGGCTCTCGTCGCCAAGGGGGTGGCGAAGCTGTGACTGCCGAAAACATCGTCGGTCTGGTAGTGGCCGTCGCCCTGCTGGGCTATCTCATCCTCGCCCTTCTGTACCCGGAGAGGTTCTGAGCGCGAAATGAGCCCCGTCCTCGCTGGTGTGCTCCAGGTCCTCGCGCTCGTGGTGGCGCTGGGGCTGGCGTACCGTCCGCTCGGCGACTACATGGCCGGTGTCTACTCCTCGACGAAGCACCTCCGGGTCGAGAAGTGGATCTACAAGGCTGTCGGCGTCGACCCGAACGCGCAGATGCGCTGGCCCGCGTATCTGCGCGGGGTGCTCGCCTTCTCCGCGGTGAGCGTCCTCTTCCTCTATCTGCTGCAGCGGCTCCAGGGCCCGCTGCCCGGTTCGCTCGGCTTCGCCTCGATCGACCCGGACCAGGCGTTCAACACGGCCGCGTCGTTCGTCGCCAACACCAACTGGCAGTCGTACTACGGCGAACAGGCCATGGGCCACGTCGTGCAGACCGGCGGACTCGCGGTGCAGAACTTCGTCTCGGCCGCCGTCGGCATGGCCGTGGCGATGGCCCTCGTACGCGGCTTCGCCCATCCCCGAGTTCTCGGCTCCGCTCGAACAGGGGAGACCCCGTCCCGCACCGGTGAACTCGGCAACTTCTGGTCCGACCTGGTGCGCGGCACCATACGGATCCTGCTGCCGATCGCCGTGGCCGGCGCGCTGCTGCTGGTGGCCTGCGGCGCGATCCAGAACTTCGCCGGCATCCACGAGGTCGGGCAGTTCATGGGTGGCTCACAGCAGTGGAACGGCGGCGCCGTGGCCTCCCAGGAGGCCATCAAGGAGCTGGGCACCAACGGCGGCGGCTACTTCAACGCCAACTCGTCCCACCCGTTCGAGAACCCCAACGGGCTGTCCAACCTCCTTGAGATCTTCCTGATCCTGGTCATCCCCTTCGCGCTGACGCGGACCTTCGGCCGGATGGTCGGTTCGCTCAAGCAGGGTTACGCGATCCTCGCGACGATGGGTGTCATCTGGCTGGGCTTCACCACCCTGATGATGTGGACCGAATTCTCCCACCACGGGCCCGCGTTCGATATCGCGGGCGGGGCGATGGAGGGCAAGGAGACCCGGTTCGGGATCGCCGGCTCGTCGATCTTCGCGGTGGCCACGACCCTCACCTCCACCGGTGCGGTGAACTCCTTCCACTCCTCGTACACGGGCTTCGGCGGCGGGATCACGATGCTGGGCATGCAGCTCGGCGAGATCGCGCCCGGAGGCGTCGGTTCCGGCCTCTACGGGATGCTGGTCATGGCGATCATCGCGGTGTTCATCGCCGGGCTGATGGTCGGCCGCACACCGGAGTATCTGGGGAAGAAGATCGGCACCCGTGAGATCAAGCTCGCGGCCTGCTACATCCTGATCACCCCGGCCCTGGTGCTCTGCTTCACCGCCGCGGCGATGGCGCTGCCCACCCCGCCCCACTCGATGACCAACACCGGCGCACACGGATTCTCCGAGATCCTCTACGCCTACACCTCGGGCGCGAACAACAATGGTTCGGCGTTCGCCGGGCTCAACGCGGACACGCAATGGTTCAACACCACGATCGGTCTCGCGATGCTGCTCGGCCGGTTCCTGCCGATGGTGTTCATCCTGGCGCTGGCCGGCTCGCTCGCCGAGCAGAAGCCCGTACCGGCGACCGTGGGAACCCTGGGCACGCACAAGCCGCTGTTCAGCGGACTGCTGGTCGGCACGATCCTGATCATCACCGGGCTGACCTACTTCCCGGCCCTGGCGCTGGGGCCGCTGGCCGAAGGGCTGGCGTCATGACCACTCGTACGGAGCAAGAGGACTCGATGTCCACTGTCACCCCCACCCGGGCACCGCACCAGGACGCGCCCACGGGTCACCAGAGCGAAGGGCGCGTCGGCGCGGGTCTGTTCGATCCCGCGCAGCTGATCCGGTCCTTCCCCGACGCCGTGCGCAAGCTCGATCCCCGGGTGATGGTCAAGTCCCCGGTCATGTTCGTCGTGCTGATCGGTTCGGTGTTCACCACGGTGCTGGCGTGCCTGGACCCGGGGGAGTGGTTCGGCTGGGCGATCGCGGCCTGGCTCTGGCTGACCACGATCTTCGCCAACCTGGCGGAGGCGGTCGCCGAGGGCCGCGGCAAGGCGCAGGCCGACACGCTGCGCAAGGCCAAGACCGACACCGTCGCCCGGCGGCTGATCGGCAAGAACGAGGAGCGGGTGCCCGGCACCGATCTGCGCGTCGGTGACCTGGTGGTCTGCGAGGCCGGTGACATCATCCCCGGCGACGGAGACGTCGTCGAGGGCGTCGCGAGCGTCGACGAATCCGCGATCACCGGCGAGTCCGCCCCGGTCATCCGGGAGTCCGGCGGTGACCGGAGCGCCGTCACCGGGGGGACGAAGGTGCTCTCCGACCGCATCGTCGTCAAGATCACCACCAAGCCCGGCGAGACGTTCATCGACCGGATGATCGCCCTGGTCGAGGGTGCCGCCCGGCAGAAGACGCCCAACGAGATCGCGCTGAACATCCTCCTCGCGTCCCTCACCATCGTCTTCCTGCTCGCCGTCGTCACCCTCCAGCCCTTCGCGATCTACGCCGGGCAGCGGCAGTCGATGATCGTGCTGACCGCCCTGCTGGTCTGTCTGATCCCGACGACGATCGGCGCACTGCTCTCCGCGATCGGCATCGCCGGCATGGACCGCCTGGTGCAGCGCAATGTGCTCGCCATGTCGGGGCGGGCCGTCGAGGCCGCCGGAGACGTCTCGACGCTGCTGCTCGACAAGACCGGCACCATCACGCTCGGCAACCGGCAGGCCGCCGAGTTCGTACCCGTCAGGGGCACGACCGAGGCCGAACTGGCCGACGCTGCCCAGCTCTCCTCGCTGGCCGACGAGACGCCCGAGGGCCGTTCGATCGTGGTGCTCGCCAAGGAGAAGTACGGGCTGCGCGAGCGCCACCAGGGCGAGCTGCGGCAGGCCGACTGGGTCGCGTTCACCGCCCAGACGCGCATGTCCGGCGTCGACGTCGACGGGCGCAAGGTCCGCAAGGGCGCCACCGGTTCGGTCGTCGCCTGGGTCAAGGAGCGCGGCGGCAGCGTCCCGCAGGACGCGCAGGCACTCACCGACAGGATCTCCGAGGCGGGCGGCACGCCGCTGCTGGTGGCCCTGGAGGACGAGCACGGCGCCCGGGTCCTGGGTGTCATCCACCTCAAGGACGTCGTCAAGGAGGGCATGCGGGAGCGGTTCGACGAGCTGCGCCGGATGGGTATCCGTACGGTCATGATCACCGGCGACAACCCGCTGACCGCGAAGGCCATCGCCGATGAGGCCGGCGTCGACGACTTCCTCGCCGAGGCCACGCCCGAGGACAAGATGGCCCTCATCAAGCGGGAGCAGGCGGGCGGCAAGCTCGTCGCGATGACCGGTGACGGCACGAACGACGCCCCGGCGCTCGCCCAGGCCGATGTCGGCGTGGCCATGAACACCGGCACCTCGGCCGCCAAGGAGGCCGGGAACATGGTGGACCTGGACTCCAACCCCACGAAGCTGATCGAGATCGTCGAGATCGGCAAGCAGCTGCTCATCACGCGTGGCGCCCTGACGACGTTCTCGATCGCCAACGACGTCGCGAAGTACTTCGCGATCATTCCCGCGATGTTCGCCGTGGTCTATCCCGGCCTGGACAAGCTCAACATCATGCAGCTGTCCTCGCCCCAGTCCGCGATCCTGTCGGCCGTCGTATTCAATGCGCTGATCATCGTCGCGCTGGTGCCGCTCGCCCTGAAGGGCGTGCGCTACCGGCCCAGCAGCGCCGACTCGATGCTCCGGCGCAACCTCGGGATCTACGGACTCGGCGGTCTGGTCGCCCCGTTCATCGGCATCAAGATCATCGACATGGTCATCTCCCTCGTACCCGGGCTGAACTGAATTAGGAATCGGCTGACCTGCCATGAACAACTCCGTAGCAAACACCGCCCGGTTGCTCTGGGCCGGGCTGCGCGCCCTGCTCGTCCTCACCGTCGTCTGCGGCGTGCTCTACCCGCTCGCCGTCACCGGCGTCGCCCAGGGCATCTTCCCCGACAAGGCCAACGGCTCCGAGATCACAGAGAACGGCAAGGTCGTCGGCTCCGAACTCATCGGCCAGCGCTACGACCTGCCGCTGAAGAAGGGGCAGGAGACCGCGGCCCCGGACCTCAAGTGGTTCCAGCCGCGCCCCTCCAACGGCCTGGGCACCAACAGCGTCAACACCCGGTACAAGCTGATCCTCTCCGGCGCGACCAACCGCTCCGGCGACAACAAGGAGCTCATCGACTGGGTGAAGGCCGCCAAGGCCGCCGTGGTCAAGGACAACTCCGTCCCCGGCCACCCGGTCAGCCCCTCGGACGTGCCGGCCGACGCCGTCACCTCCTCCGGCTCCGGCCTCGACCCGGCCATCTCCCCGGCGTACGCACAGCTCCAGGTGCGCCGGGTCGCCGAGCGGAACCACCTCCCCGTCGACCGGGTGGAGAAGCTCGTCGAACAGCACACCGACGGCCGGATCCTGGGCTTCGTGGGGGAGCCGAGGGTCAATGTCCTCCAGCTCAACATCGCACTCGAGCAACTGGCCGACGGGGCCTGAGGAAGCGCGAGCGGCGAGGCGCGGGGGCAGGACCCCGCGCCTCGCGCGCCCGTTCACCTGGCCGGCGTGCCCAGGGAGCCCGGGTAGAGGTACTTGTGCGGCGGGAGGACCGTGCCGTCCACCCAGGCCGCGAAGAAGCCCTTGAGATCCTTGCCCGACACCTTCGCCGCCAACGCCTCGAACTGCCGGAACGACGCATTGCCGTACGCGTGGTCGCGGGTCCAGGCCCGGAGCGTCCGGAAGAACGCCTCGTCGCCCACCGTGCGGCGCAGGGCGTGCAGCATCAGCGAGCCCTTGGAGTACAGAGCCGGGTCCAACTCCTTGCCCGGACCCGGGTCGTAGAGCCGGACGGACCAGAACGACGGGTCGTCGCGGTACTCCGCCACCTCGGACCGATAGTAGTCCCGGTCCAGGTCGGCGCCCTTGTGTTCCTCCCACAACTGCCCGGTGTACTGGGCGAAGCACTCGGCGGCGCAGCCGTCCCGCCAGTCCTTGAACGAGACGCTGTTACCGAACCACTGGTGGGTGTTCTCGTGGACCATCGAGGCGTCGAAGAGCATGGAGCCGTAGGTGGGGCGGCTCTGCGTCTCCAGGGCGAGGGGGCCGTCGGACGGCTCCTTCGAGGCCCCGACGACGATGGCCCCCGCGGAGGAGAACGGGTACGGACCGAACTTCGAGGCCAGGAAGTCCAGGATCTCCGTCTGCTGGGCCTCCGCCTCGGGGTCGATCACGGCGTCCGGGCTGTACGCGGTGATGACCGGCGTTCCGGCGGCCGTCCGGCTGCGGTGGACGGTGAACCGGTCGATGGCGACCGTGCTGAGGTACGTGGCCATCGGCCGGTCCTCGAACCAGCGGAAGGTCCTTCTGCCGTCCTTCACGCTCTCCGGGCCGGGCAGTCCGTTGCCGACGGCCGTCCAGCCGTCGGGGACCGTCGCGGTGAGGGCGAAGGTGGCCTTGTCGGACGGGTGGTCGTTGGCGGGGTACCAGGAGGTCGCGGAATGCGGCTCGCCCGCCACGTTCGCGCCGCCGCTGCGCAGGGTGTGCCAGCCCTCGGGGTCGGGCCTGCCCGCGTACCTCACCCGGACCTCGAACGTCGCGCCCTTTGCCACCGGGCGGGCCGGGGTGATGAGCAGTTCGTGGGCGCCGGCCCGGGAGAACGTCTTCGCCGGCACGCCGTCCACCTCCACCGATGCCACGGTGAAGCCCTTGAGATCCAGGCCGAACCGGTCCAGGCCGGTCAGGGCGCGGGCGGTGACGGTGGTGTCGCCCTCCAGACGGTCGGTGTGCGCCGGGTCGTAGGAGATGCGGACGTCGTAGTGGGAGACGTCGTAGCCGGAGTTGCCGTCGTCGGGGAAGTACGGGTCGCCGAGACCCGGTCCGCCGATGGCGGCCGAGGCGGGGACGGTGGCCAGCACGGAGCCGCACACGACCGCGGCCACCAGGGCGGCGACGGTCCTGCGGCGTCGGTGCAGTCGGTTCTGGAGTCTGCGCATGTCTCGTTCCTGGGAGTCGGGGGTCAGTGCCCGGGCGTGGTGGCGGCAAGCTTCCACAGCACGCCGACGATGGCGTTGGCGCTGGTCGTCTCCGTCTTCGGATCCACGTTGGCGAGGTTGTCGCAGGCCTCGTGGATGCAGTCGGAGATGCCGGTGCTGAAGCCGGACGACGGGATGCCGGCCTTGCCGAACGACTCGTGATCCGAACCGCCGACGCCAATGTCGAAGGTGGGAATGGACCGCTCGGCGAACCATGCCTCGAAGGCCTGCTGGGCCTCGGTCTCGCCGTGCTCGTCGTCGTGGACCACGAGCCACTGCCGGGTGTTCCTGCTGCCCGCCTGGTCGAAATTGAGATAGACGTCGATCCTGCGGCGCTCGGTCCCGGAGAGCCCGCTGACGTAGCTCTCCGAGCCGATCAGACCCGGCTCCTCCGCGCCCCACCACGCGAACCGCAGACGCCGCTCGGGCTTCGTGCCGGACGCGGCGACCTGAAGGGCCGCGGCCAGGACCGCGGCCGACCCCGAGCCGTTGTCGTTGATCCCCGGACCCTCCTTCACGCTGTCGAGGTGGGCCCCGGTCAGCACCACATGATCCGGGTCGCCGCCCGGCCAGTCGGCGATCAGGTTGTCGCCGGTGGCCCCGGCGTGGGTGAACGGGACCAGCCGGGTCCGGAAGCCCGCCCGGTCCAGGGCGCGTTTCACGTACGCCACCGAATCCGCGTACCCCTTCGTGCCGTGCGCGCGGTTTCCGCCGTTGCGGTCCGCGATGCGCTGCAGGGCGCGCAGATGGGGCATCACCTCCTGCTCGGAGACGGTGAGGGCGGCGGGGGCGGCGGTGGACCGGGATTCCGCGGCGGCGGGGACCGCGGACAGGGTCAGGGAGATCCCGAGAACTCCGGCCGCCAGCCGGGGAAGGCTTCTGCGTGATGTCATGCGCACCCTTTCGAGGACGGGTACTTCGAGGCCGGGGCGCTCGCCCCGGTGGACCCCGGCCAGGCTGGTCGGACGGTGTCAGAAAGTTGTCGGGAAGTTGTCGGGGGGCGGTAGTACTTCGACAAGGGGGCGTGGCGGACCCAGTCACCGCCGGACGACGGATCGGACGTCCGAAAACCGCTGGTCATTGTCCAGCCCTGTGCGCATTGCACATACTGGCGGCCGACGGACCGAGCACATACGGGGAGAGACATGACCGAGAGCACCGGCCGGACGGGCACCGAGGGGCAGGCCGGTACCGCGGTCGCCGAGGAACCGGCAGGCGGGCCCATGGTGCGGGTCGAGGACCTGCACCGCTCCTACGGCTCCGGCGCAGGAGCGGTGCACGCGCTGCGCGGGGTGTCCTTCGAGGTGCCGCGCGGCGAGCTCGTCGCGCTCAAGGGGCGCTCGGGGTCGGGCAAGACGACCCTCCTCAACCTGCTCGGCGGGCTCGACAGTCCCGACGGCGGCCGGATCACGGTCGACGGCACGGACCTCGCCGAGCTCGGTGAGAACGGGCTTCTGGAGCTGCGCCGGGACCGGATCGGTTTCATCTTCCAGTCGTTCGGCCTGATCCCGATCCTGACCGCGGCGGAGAACGTGGGCGTGCCCATGCGGCTGCGCAGGGCGGACCCGCGCGAGCGCGAGGAGCGGGTGGCGCTCCTGCTCTCCCTGGTCGGCCTCGCCGACCACGCAGCCCAGCGCCCCGGAGAGCTCTCCGGGGGCCAGCAGCAGCGCGTCGCGATCGCCCGCGCCCTCGCCAACCGGCCCGCACTGCTGATCGCGGACGAGCCGACGGGGCAGCTCGACGCGGAGACCGGGCTTGCGGTGATGGAGCTGCTGCGGGCGGTGGTGCGCAGCGAGGGCGTCACCGCGCTGGTGGCGACGCACGACACCCAGCTGCTGGGGCTGGCGGACCGGGTGCTGGAACTGAGCGACGGACACATCGTCGAACACGCGTAGGGCCTGTCCGCCGGATCAGGGCGGGGGCCGCGGCGTCTGGCACGGCGCCTCGCGGGGTTGCCGGAACGCCCGAACAGCTCCGCCGTCAAGATGGTCCGGCGCCTCGCGATGCACCGAACCGGACGCCGCGCCCGGTCCGACCCCGGCTCCGCCGGACAGGCCCTGGCGGAGCCGGGGGAGCGGCCTTCGCGGGGGCGCCCCAGGACCCTGCGAACCCCGTTCGGGGCGTCAGAATCCTGTCAATTCGGTCCCTCGCCCCCACCCCGCGCCCCATTTGTCGACCATGCGCGGGGTAGCTTCGAAGCGGCTGCCGCATCGAAGGCAGCCGGTTCGAGAGAAGACAATGGGGCCATGGCACGCGGCAAGCTTCGGATCTACCTGGGTGCGGCACCCGGCGTCGGCAAGACGTACGCGATGCTCTCCGAGGCCCATCGACGGGTGGAGCGGGGCACCGACTGCGTCGTCGCCTTCGTGGAGCACCACGACCGGCCGCGCACCGAGGTCATGCTGCACGGCCTGGAACAGGTCCGGCGCCGCGAGATCGAGTACCGCTCCGCCGTCTTCACCGAGATGGACGTCGACGCTGTCCTGGAGCGGGCCCCCGCCGTCGCCCTGGTGGACGAACTGGCGCACACCAATGTGCCGGGCTCCCGCAATGCCAAACGCTGGCAGGACGTCGAGGAACTCCTCCAGGCCGGCATAGATGTGGTGTCCACCGTCAACATCCAGCACCTGGAGTCGCTCGGTGACGTCGTCGAGGCGATAACCGGCGTACGGCAGCGCGAGACCGTCCCAGACGAGGTGGTCCGCCGGGCCGACCAGCTCGAACTCGTCGACATGTCGCCACAGGCGCTGCGCCGCCGGATGGCCCACGGCAACATCTACAAGCCGGACCGGATCGACGCCTCGCTGTCCAACTACTTCCGCCCCGGCAACCTGACCGCCCTGCGCGAGCTGGCCCTGCTCTGGGTCGCCGACCGGGTCGACGAGTACCTCCAGCAGTACCGCGGCGAGCACAACATCCGCACCACCTGGCAGGCCCGCGAACGCATCGTCGTCGGACTCACCGGCGGCCCCGAGGGCCGTACGCTCATCCGCCGCGCGTCCCGGATGGCGGCCAAGGGCTCGGGCAGCGAGATCCTCGCCGTCTACATCGCCCGAAGCGACGGGCTGACCTCCGCGTCCCCCAAGGAACTCACCGTCCAGCGCACCCTCGTCGAGGATCTCGGAGGCACGTTCCACCACGTCATAGGCGACGACATACCCTCGGCGCTGCTCGAATTCGCCCGGGGGGTGAACGCCACGCAGATCGTCCTCGGTTCCAGCCGTCGCAAGGCCTGGCAGTACATCTTCGGGCCCGGGGTGGGCGCCACCGTCGCCCGGGAGTCCGGGCCCGACCTCGACGTCCACATCGTCACCCACGAAGAGGTCGCCAAGGGGCGCGGTCTGCCCATCGCCCGCAGCGCCCGGCTGGGCCGGGTCCGGATCATCTGGGGCTGGCTGGTCGGGGTGGGCGGCCCGGCCCTGCTCACCCTGCTCCTCAGCGGCCTAGGCAACGGTCCGGGGCTCGCCAACGACGTACTGCTCTTCCTCTTCATGACGGTCGCCGCGGCCCTGCTCGGCGGGCTGCTGCCCGCCCTCGCTTCGGCCGCCGCCGGCTCGCTGCTGCTGAACTACTGGTTCACCCCGCCCACCCACACCCTGACGGTGCAGGACCCGGAGAACTTCGTCGCCATCGTGATCTTCTTCGCGGTGGCGGTCTCGGTCGCCTCGGTCGTCGATCTGGCGGCCCGCCGCACCCATCAGGCGGCCCGGCTGCGCGCCGAGTCGGAGATCCTCTCCTTCCTGGCGGGCAGTGTGCTGCGCGGCGAGACGACGCTGGACGCGCTCCTCGACCGGGTCCGCGAGACCTTCGCCATGGAGTCCGTCGCCCTGCTGGAACGCCGCAGCGACGTCGACCCGTGGACGTGTGCCGGGAGCGTCGGGCCGGGCCCGGTGACCCGGCCGGAGGACGCCGATGTGGACATGCCCGTCGGCGACCACATGGCGCTGGCGCTCTCCGGGCGGGTGCTGCCCGCCGAGGACCGGCGAGTCCTCGGCGCATTCGCCGCGCAGGCCGCCGTCGTACTGGAGCGGGAGCGACTGGTCGACGAGGCGGAGGAGGCCCGGCGGCTCGCCGAGGGCAACCGGATCAGGACGGCGCTGCTCGCCGCCGTCAGCCACGATCTGCGTACCCCGCTCGCCGCCATCAAGGCCGCCGTCAGCTCCCTGCGCTCCGACGACGTCGCCTGGTCCGAGGAGGACCAGGCCGAACTCCTGGAGGGCATCGAGAACGGCGCCGACCGTCTCGACCACCTCGTGGGCAACCTCCTGGACATGTCCAGGCTCCAGACCGGCACCGTCACCCCGCTGATCCGCGAGATCGATCTCGACGAGGTGGTCCCGATGGCGCTCGGCGGCGTCCCCGAGGACAGCGTCGACCTGGACATCCCCGAGACCCTGCCGATGGTCGAGGTCGACCCCGGGCTGCTGGAACGGGCCGTCGCCAACATCGTCGAGAACGCCGTGAAGTACAGCCGCTACGCGGAACGCGTCACCGTGGCCGCCAGCGCGCTCGGCGAACGCGTCGAGCTACGGGTGGCCGACCGCGGCCCCGGAGTCCCCGACGAGGCCAAGGAGCGCATCTTCGAACCCTTCCAGCGCTACGGCGACGCCCCGCGCGGCGCGGGCGTCGGACTGGGGCTCGCCGTGGCCCGCGGCTTCGTGGAGTCCATGGGCGGCACGCTGGACGCCGAGGACACCCCCGGCGGCGGCCTCACCATGGTGCTGACCCTCAAGGCGGCGTCGGGATACGTTCCGGTCAGCCCCGAGCTGCACACGCGGGTCACCTCATGACCGTGCAGGACACTTCATGATCGAACGGCACGGTCACCGCACGACCAAGCAGTCCATCGCATGACCGAGCAGTCAACTCACGACCACTGACCGAGCAGTCAACTCATGACCACGCAGTTCACCTCATGATCTCCGGTACGTCCCGGGAGATCGCCGTACAGCAGAAAGGCAGGGCCCCCATGACCCGGGTGCTTGTGGTCGACGACGAGCCGCAGATCGTACGCGCCCTCGTGATCAACCTGAAGGCGCGCAAGTACGAGGTGGACGCGGCGCCCGACGGTGCGACCGCCCTCCAGCTCGCCGCCGCCCGCCACCCCGACGTCGTCGTCCTCGACCTCGGGCTGCCGGACATGGACGGCGTCGAGGTGATCAAGGGGCTGCGCGGCTGGACCAGGGTGCCGATCCTCGTGCTGTCCGCCCGCCACACCTCCGACGAGAAGGTGGAGGCGCTGGACGCCGGTGCGGACGACTACGTCACCAAGCCGTTCGGCATGGACGAGCTGCTGGCCCGGCTGCGCGCCTCGGTCCGCCGCGCCGAACCCGTCGGGCAGCAGGGCTCCGACGACATCGTGACCGTCGAGACCGAGGGGTTCACCGTCGACCTGGCGGCGAAGAAGGTCCACCGCGAGGGGCGCGACGTACGGCTCACCCCCACCGAGTGGCACCTGCTGGAGGTCCTGGTCCGCAACAGCGGCCGGCTCGTCAGCCAGAAGCAGCTGCTCCAGGAGGTCTGGGGGCCCTCGTACGGCACCGAGACCAACTACCTGCGGGTCTACATGGCCCAGCTGCGGCGCAAACTGGAGTCCGACCCGTCGCACCCCCGGCACTTCGTCACCGAACCGGGCATGGGGTACCGGTTCGAGCGCGGCTGAACGAGCGGCGGCGTGGAGGGGCGGGCCGGGCGGTCGGCCGGCCCGCCCACCGCGACCTGCACAAGTGGCGGGACCGTCTTTCGGGACCTGTGCCGGTCACCCGTTCGAGTGAGACCGGAGACACCCGCTCGGAGCAGCCGGGACCGGTACCCTTCGGGTATGAGTGCTGTTCCCCGATCCGACAAGTCCGGCAGGGCGGAGAAGCCGTCCGGCCGCTTCCGGCGGATGCTCGACCGGCTGTCCACCTCCCAGGAGGACCTCGAGTCCGAGGAGCTGCAGGAGGACTCGCAGGCTTCGGGCTGCACGCGGATCTCCGAATGCGCCGACCGCCAGGTCGTGAAGGTGACTGGTACCTTGCGGACCGTCACCCTGCGGCCGCGCGCCGGAGTGCCCGCCCTGGAGGCCGAGCTCTTCGACGGCACCGCTCCGCTGGACGTTGTCTGGCTGGGCCGGCGCTCCATCGTGGGCATAGAACCGGGCCGCAAGCTCATCGCCTCGGGCCGGATCGCCATGAGTCACGGGCGCCGGGTGCTGTTCAACCCCAAATACGAACTCCGACCGCTCGGCAAGGAGTAGCCGGTGACGTCCCTCGACAAGCCGACGTCCGACACGGACCGCACCACCCGCACCGACCAGCAGGATGCCGAAGCGAAGGCGGTCACCGAGGCCGCGCTCTTCGAGGCGTTCGGCGGTGTCCGGGGAATGGTGGAGACGGTCCTCCCCGGGCTGCTGTTCGTCACCATCTTCACGATCAACAAGGATCTGCACAGCTCGGCCATCGCGGCCCTGGTGGTGTCCCTGGTCCTCGTCGCCGTGCGGCTGATCCGGAAGGACACCGTCAAGCACGCCTTCAGCGGCGTTTTCGGTGTGGCCTTCGGTGTGGTCTTCGCGATGATGACGGGCAACGCCAAGGATTTCTATCTGCCGGGCATGCTCTACACGCTCGGTCTGGCCCTCGCCTACCTGATCACCACCCTCGCCGGGGTGCCGCTGATCGGTCTGATCCTGGGGCCGGTGTTCAAGGAGAACCTCTCCTGGCGCACCAGGAACCCCGGCCGCAAGAAGGCGTACGCCAAGGCCAGCTACGCCTGGGGCCTGATCCTGCTCGCCAAGTGCGCGATCCTCTTCCCGCTGTACTGGTGGGCCGACACCACGCAGTTCGGCTGGGTCCTGGTCGCCCTGAAGATCCCGCCGTTCCTGCTCGCGGTCTATCTGACCTGGGTCTTCCTCGCCAAGGCTCCGCCGCCCATCGATGTGTTCGCCGAGATGGAGGCCGAGGAGCAGGCGGAGAAGGACCGCAAGGCGGCCGAGGCCGCAGCGGCAGCCGCGGCGCGCAACCAGGAACTCTGAGACGCAGCCCGCAGTTCTGAGACGTACGGGAGTTCCGAGACGTACAAGGAGGGGCCCGGAACCGTTTCACACGGTTCCGGGCCCCTCCCGTACCCCTGCCCTGATATACGCCCCGCGGGTCAGTCGTCCGAGTCGCCCCGGCGCACCGACAGCAGATCCTCCAACTGCTCCTCGCGTGCCTGTGCGGCCACGAACAGCAGCTCGTCGCCCGCCTCCAGGGTCTCCTCGGTGTTCGGCGTCAGAACCCGCTGTCCGCGGATGATGGTGACCAGCGAGGTGTCCTCGGGCCAGGCCACCTCACCGACCTGGGTGCCGGCCAGCGCCGACTCCGGGGGCAGAGTCAGCTCGACCAGGTTGGCGTCACCGTGACTGAAGCGCAGCAGCCGGACCAGATCGCCGACGCTCACCGCCTCCTCGACCAGGGCCGACATCAGGCGCGGCGTCGAGACCGCGACATCGACGCCCCAGGCCTCGTTGAACAGCCACTCGTTCTTCGGGTTGTTGACCCGGGCGACGACCCTCGGCACGCCGTACTCCGTCTTGGCGAGCAGCGAGACGACCAGGTTCACCTTGTCGTCGCCGGTCGCGGCGATCACGACGTTGCAGCGCTGCAGCGCCGCCTCGTCGAGCGAGGTGATCTCGCAGGCGTCCGCCAGCAGCCACTCGGCCATCGGCACCCGCTCCACCGAGATGGCGGTCGGCGCCTTGTCGACGAGCAGCACCTCGTGCCCGTTCTCCAGCAGCTCGCCCGCGATGGAACGGCCCACCGCACCTGCCCCGGCAATCGCGACACGCATCAGTGACCGCCCTCCTCAGGACCCTCGGCGAAGGCCGCCTCGACCTTCGCGATCTCGTCCGTACGCATCATCACGTGGACCAGGTCGCCCTCCTGCAGCACCGTCTGCGAGGTGGGCAGTATGGCTTCGCCCAGCCGGGTGAGGAACGCCACGCGGACGCCCGTCTCCTCCTGCAGAGTGCTGATCTTGTGACCGATCCAGGACGGGGTGGTGTGTACCTCCGCGAGCTGTACACCGCCGCTCGGATCCCGCCACAGCGGCTCGGCGCCGGAGGGCAGGAGCCGCCGCAGCATCTGGTCCGCGGTCCAGCGCACGGTGGCGACCGTGGGGATGCCGAGACGCTGGTAGACCTCGGCGCGCCGGGGGTCGTAGATCCGCGCCGCGACATTCTCGATGCCGAACATCTCGCGGGCCACCCGGGCGGCGATGATGTTCGAGTTGTCGCCGCTGCTCACCGCGGCGAACGCACCGGCCTCCTCGATACCCGCCTCGCGGAGGGTGTCCTGGTCGAAGCCGACACCGGTGACGCGCCGTCCGCCGAATCCGGAACCGAGACGACGGAACGCCGTCGGGTCCTGGTCGACGACGGCGACCGTGTGCCCCTGCTGCTCCAGGGTCTGCGCGAGAGCGGCTCCTACTCGCCCGCAGCCCATGATGACGATGTGCACCTTGCGCCTACCTCGCAGTCCTGGTCGTCCGGCTGACCTGCGAAAACACCCTGCTCACACTTCTTTCTCAGCTTGCCGGGCAAACAACGGGGCAACGGTATGTCCCGTTGCCCAGGATGAGCTTATGCGTCCCGGAGTGCGAAGCCTCATCCGAGTGCGCTTTCGCCGTGCCCCGAGCGACGGACGGCCAGGACCGCCGGCCGAGGCCGCGGACGAACCACTGACGCACCGCGGACCAACCGACCATGCGCCCCTTGGCCCATGCGGTGGCCCTTGAATACGAAGCGAACAGACATCTAACATGTCAGTTCATGGAGACTCTGCGCCCCGTCCGGCGGACCCTTTTGCGGGACACCGCCTACGAAGCGATCCGCGACGCCATAGTCCGCGGTGACATCCCACCCGGTGCCCCTGTCCGCGACGCCGACCTCGCCGAACGCCTCGGACTCTCCCGCGCCCCGGTCCGCGACGCGCTGTCCCGGCTCGCCGGTGAGGGCCTGGTCGAGTCCAAGCCGCAGAGCTACACCCGGGTGACCCGGCTGGTGCCGGGTGACGTCCGGGATGCCGCGGCCGTAGTACGAGCCATGCAGGAACTGGCCGCCAGGACCGCCGTGCCCCACCTCGTGGACGCGGACGTCACCGTGATGCGCGCGGCCAACGACCGGTTCCGGAAGGCAGCCGGCCGAGGCGACGTGGCGGAGGCGCTCCGCGCCGACGACCGGCTCCACGACGTCCTCGTCGCCGCCTGCGGCAACCGGGCCGTGGTCGCCACCGTCGAGCGCTACACGCCCTTGATCCGGCGCCTGGAATGGCGGCGGTTCGGCACGGCCGGCTCCGCGCACGGCTCCGCGGAGCTGCACGATCAGCTGATCGAGGCGTGCGCGGCGCGTGACGCCGAGGCCGCGGTCCGGATCACCGCCGAGATCTGGCGGGCGCTCGAAGAGCTGGCCGACGAACCGCTCGAGTAGCCCGCCGCGCGACGCCCACCGGCCAAGCGGTTCCGAGCGCGAGTGGACCCATCCCGCCTCATCCCACCCCGACCAGTGGACCCACCCCACCTCACCCCGACCAAGGGAGCCCCAGTGTCGATCTCGATCTCTTCGTACGACCGCTACCCCCTCCTCTTCGGCCCCTCTCCCGTGCACCGGCTCGACCGGCTCACCGAGCACCTCGGCGGCGCCGAGGTCTGGGCCAAGCGGGAGGACTGCAACTCCGGCATCGCCTACGGGGGCAACAAGACCCGCAAGCTCGAATACCTCGTCGCCGACGCCCTCGCGAAGGGCTGCGACACCCTCGTATCCATCGGCGGCGTCCAGTCCAACCACACCCGCCAGGTCGCGGCGGTCGCCGCCCGCGCCGGTCTCAAGTGCGTACTCATCCAGGAGAGCTGGGTCGAGTGGCCCGACGCCGTCTACGACAAGGTCGGCAACATCCTGATCAGCCGCCTGGCGGGCGCCGACGTCCGTCTGGTGCGCGCCGGGTTCGGCATCGGGGTCAAGGAGAGCTGGGAGCAGGCGCTGCGCGAGGTGGAGGAGGGCGGCGGCAGGCCGTACGCGATCCCCGCGGGCGCGTCCGACCACCCGCTGGGCGGGCTCGGCTTCGCGAACTGGGCGTACGAGGTGGCCGAGCAGGAACGCGCGCTCGGTGTGTTCTTCGACACCGTGGTCGTCTGCTCGGTGACCGGCTCCACCCAGGCCGGCATGGTAGCGGGCTTCGCCGCGCTGGAGGAGGCAGGCGCCCGCCCTCGTCGCGTACTGGGCATCGACGCCTCCGCCGAGCCCGCCCGTACCCGCGAGCAGATCGCCCGGATCGCGGCCGGCACCGCACGGCTCATCGGGGTGCGCCGGGAACTGACCGTGGACGACATCGAGCTCGACGAGCGCTACCACGCGGGTACCTACGGCATCCCCGACGACACGACCCTCGACGCCATGCGGCTGGCCGCCCGTACCGAGGGCATGGTCACCGACCCCGTGTACGAGGGGAAGTCGATGGCGGGAACGATCGATCTCGTGGGACGCGGCGAGATTGCCCGGGATTCCACCGTCCTTTACGCACATCTCGGCGGTCAGCCCGCATTGAATGGTTACAGCGCCCTTTTCGCGGACGCTTAGTGCAAGGATTTCGTTAAGGATTTCGTGGCTTTTTCGTCCGAGCGCAGGAGATTGCGGGGCCACGGGGGTGGTTGGTCCGCGGCTTCCATACGGAACGCTTACGATCCTCTGCGTGTCCAAACTGACCGACGTGCCCAAACGGATCCTGATCGGGCGCGCACTGCGCAGTGACCGGCTCGGAGAAACGCTCCTGCCGAAGCGCATCGCCCTCCCCGTCTTCGCCTCCGACGCCCTGTCCTCCGTTGCCTACGCGCCTGGCGAGGTTCTGCTCGTCCTGTCTGTCGCGGGCGTGTCGGCGTACCACTTCAGCCCATGGATCGCCCTGGCGGTCGTGGTGGTGATGTTCACCGTGGTGGCGTCGTACCGGCAGAACGTGCACGCGTACCCCAGCGGTGGTGGCGACTACGAGGTCGCCACCACCAACCTCGGCCCCAAGGCCGGCCTGACGGTCGCCAGCGCGCTGCTCGTGGACTACGTCCTCACCGTCGCCGTCTCCATCACCTCCGGCATCGAGAACCTGGGCTCGGCGATCCCGTTCGTGGTCGAGCACAAGGTGCTGTGCGCCGTCGCGGTGATCCTGCTGCTGACGCTGATGAACCTGCGCGGCGTCAAGGAGTCCGGGTCGCTCTTCGCGATTCCGACTTACGTGTTCGTGGTGGGCGTCTTCATCATGATCGCGTGGGGTGCCTTCCGCACTCTCGTGCTCGGCGACACCATGCGCGCGCCCACCGCCGACTTCCACATCAAGGCGGAGCAGGAGGGCCTCGCGGGCTTCGCCCTTGTCTTCCTGCTGCTGCGCGCCTTCTCCTCCGGCTGCGCCGCGCTCACCGGCGTCGAGGCGGTCTCCAACGGCGTCCCGGCCTTCCGTAAGCCCAAGTCCAAGAACGCGGCGACGACGCTCTCGATGATGGGCGTGCTCGCCATCACCATGCTCGTCGGCATCATCGCCCTCGCCCTGGTCACCGACGTCCGGATGGCCGAGAACCCGGGGCAGGACCTGCTGAAAGGCGGCGTGCCGGTCGGCCCCGGCTATGTACAGGACCCGGTGATCACGCAGGTCGCCGAGGCCGTCTTCGGCAACGGCAGCTTCCTGTTCATCGTGCTCGCCGCGGCCACCGCCCTGGTGCTGTTCCTCGCGGCGAACACGGCGTACAACGGCTTCCCGGTGCTCGGCTCGATCCTCGCCCAGGACCGCTACCTGCCGCGCCAACTGCACACCCGCGGCGACCGCCTCGCGTTCTCCAACGGCATCGTGCTGCTCGCCGGCGCGGCCGCCCTGCTCGTCGTCATCTACGGCGCCGACTCGACCCGGCTGATCCAGCTCTACATCGTCGGCGTGTTCGTGTCCTTCACGCTCAGCCAGACCGGCATGGTCCGCCACTGGAACCGCCACCTTCGCACCGAGAAGGACGCCGACAAGCGCCGTCACATGATCCGCTCCCGCGCGATCAACGCCTTCGGTGCCTTCCTGACCGGCCTCGTCCTCGTGGTCGTCCTGGTCACCAAGTTCACCCACGGTGCCTGGGTCGCCCTGCTCGGCATGTGCATCTTCTTCGCGACGATGACCGCGATCCGGAAGCACTACGACCGGGTCGCCGAGGAGATCGCCGCCGACGAGACCCCGTCCGACGAGACGATCCGGCCCTCCAGGGTCCACTCGATCGTCCTGGTCTCCAAGCTTCATCGGCCCACCCTGCGTGCTCTCGCCTACGCCAAGCTGATCCGTTCCGACCGGCTGGAGGCGCTCTCCATCAGCGTCGACCCGGCCGAGACCAAGGCGCTCAAGGACGACTGGGAGCGGCGCGGCATCGACATCCCGCTGAAAATCCTCGACTCCCCGTACCGCGAGGTCACCCGGCCGGTCATCGACTACGTGAAGAGCCTGCGCCGGGAGAGCCCGCGCGACGTGGTGAGCGTGTACATCCCGGAGTACGTGGTCGGACACTGGTACGAGCACCTCCTCCACAACCAGAGCGCCCTGCGCCTCAAGGGACGGCTGCTGTTCACCCCGGGCGTCATGGTGACCTCCGTGCCGTATCAGCTGGAGTCCTCCGAGGCGGCCAAGAAGCGCGCCAGGAAGCGCGCCGAGTGGAACGCGCCTGGCTCGGTGCGCCGCGGCCCGGTGGAGCGCAGGCCCAAGGAACCCAGCAGCAAGGCCTGAGCGCCCCCGTCCACGTGCCTGCCCGCCCGCTCGTGGTAAACGGCCGGACGACACCCACGTAGAATCGTAGGTTGTTGTCCGGCCGTTTCCCCTTGATCTCTGGAGCCACCCCCTCATGCAGAACGAACCCACGTCGTCGCTGGTCGGGGAGGAGTACGAGGTAGAGGTCGGCCCCGTCGCACACGGCGGCCACTGCATCGCCCGCACCTCGGAGGGCCGGGTCCTCTTCGTACGGCACACGCTCCCCGGCGAGAAGGTGATCGCCCGGGTCACGGACGGCGAGAGCGACTCCCGCTTCCTGCGCGCCGACGCGGTACGGATCATCGAGGCGTCCAAGGACCGCGTAGAGGCGCCCTGCCCGTACGCCGGCCCCGGCAAGTGCGGCGGCTGCGACTGGCAGCACGCCAAGCCCGGCGCCCAGCGCCGCCTCAAGGGCGAAGTGATCGCCGAACAGCTCCAGCGCCTCGCGGGCCTCACCCCCGAGGAGGCGGGCTGGGACGGCACGGTCATGCCGGCCGAGGGCGACAAACTCCCGGCGGGCGAGGTTCCCGCCTGGCGCACCCGCGTCCAGTACGCCATCGACGAGGACGGCAAGGTCGGCCTGCGCAAGCACCGCTCGCACGACGTGGAGCCCGTCGAGCGCTGCCTGATCGCGGCCCCCGGCGTCACGGAGCTCGGCATCGAGAAGCGCGACTGGCCGGGCATGGCCACGGTGGAGGCCATCGCCGCCACGGGTTCCCACGACCGCCAGGTCATCCTCACCCCGAGCCCCGGCGGCCGGCTGCCTCTGGTCGAGCTCGACAAGCCCGTCTCGGTGATGCGCGTCGACGAGCGCGACGGCGGCGTCCACCGCGTGCACGGCCGCGCCTTCGTCCGCGAGCGCGCCGACGACCGCACCTACCGCGTAGGCTCCGGCGGCTTCTGGCAGGTCCACCCGCAGGCCGCCAACACCCTGGTCCGCGCCGTCATGCAGGGCCTCCTGCCCCGCAAGAACGACATGGCCCTCGACCTCTACTGCGGCGTCGGCCTGTTCGCCGGCGCCATCGGCCAGCGCATCGGCGAAAAGGGCGCCGTCCTCGGCATCGAGTCCGGCAAGCGCGCCGTCGAGGACGCCCGCCACAACCTGAAGGACCTGGACCGCGTCCGCATCGAGCACGGCAAGGTCGACCAGATCCTCCCGCGCACCGGCATCACCGAGTGCGACCTGATCGTCCTCGACCCGCCCCGCGCCGGGGCCGGCAAGCAGGTCGTCAAACACCTCACGGGCCTGGGCGCCCGCCGCATCGCCTACGTCGCCTGCGACCCGGCGGCGCTGGCGCGCGACGTGGCGTACTTCCGGGAGGGCGGGTACCGGGTGCGGACGCTGCGGGCGTTCGATCTGTTTCCGATGACTTCGCATGTTGAGTGCGTTGCCATCTTGGAGCCTGCGGCAAAGGGTGTCTGACCTGCGGTTTTGTTGTCCGGGTGGGTTGCTCGACCTGTTTCCCTCCGTGTAGCGAGTCGAGCGGACGGATTGACCCTTTGGGCGGTCTGACCTGCGAATTCATGAGGAAGGCACTTGCAGCGGCGACGCCTCAGGGGCTTGTTCGGAGATTCTTGACGCTCGGATGACGCTCGAAGCGGAAGCCTCGACCTCGAGGACCTCTCCGGCTGGGGCCGTGCGGACCGGAGCAACGGCACGGGGACAAGTGCGCCGGTACGGGCGTCCCGTTGCATTTCCCCGGCGCCATCGGCCAGCGCATCGGCGAAAAGGGCGCCGTCCTCGGCATCGAGTCCGGCAAGCGCGCCGTCGAGGACGCCCGCCACAACCTGAAGGACCTGGACCGCGTCCGCATCGAGCACGGCAAGGTCGACCAGATCCTCCCGCGCACCGGCATCACCGAGTGCGACCTGATCGTCCTCGACCCGCCCCGCGCCGGGGCCGGCAAGCAGGTCGTCAAACACCTCACGGGCCTGGGCGCCCGCCGCATCGCCTACGTCGCCTGCGACCCGGCGGCGCTGGCGCGCGACGTGGCGTACTTCCGGGAGGGCGGGTACCGGGTGCGGACGCTGCGGGCGTTCGATCTGTTTCCGATGACTTCGCATGTTGAGTGCGTTGCCATCTTGGAGCCTGCGGCAAAGGGTGTCTGACCTGCGGTTTTGTTGTCCGGGTGGGTTGCTCGACCTGTTTCCCTCCGTGTAGCGAGTCGAGCGGACGGATTGACCCTTTGGGCGGTCTGACCTGCGAATTCATGAGGAAGGCACTTGCAGCGGCGACGCCTCAGGGGCTTGTTCGGAGATTCTTGACGCTCGGATGACGCTCGAAGCGGAAGCCTCGACCTCGAGGACCTCTCCGGCTGGGGCCGTGCGGACCGGAGCAACGGCACGGGGACAAGTGCGCCGGTACGGGCGTCCCGTTGCATTTCCCCGGCGTCGGCACGTGCTGCCATCCCGTAGCCACAGTCCTTGAAACCGAGAGCGCGGCCCGTCCGGGCCGTGTTCGGTGCGTATCTGCACCCGTAACGCTCGGGCCCTCCGCGACCCCGGACCCATGCCGATGGCACGTCCGCGCCCCCGGGGTGCCAAGGCTGGGGGCGCCAAGCAGGTTCGGCACTGCGTGGCCGGTGCCTACCGGTTGGTTGTCATCGACAAGCGCGGTCGTAGCGGTGGGTACTCCCGCTTATGCCAGCACTGCGGCGCCGTCCAGACTGGCATCGGGCCCCAGCGGCCACGGTGCGCGGCTCCCTCATGAACGGCATGGCCGCGTGGCGCCGCAGGTGGAGAGCGCTCCTACCGCGCCGACGGCAACCTGACCTGCGTCGCCGACCGGCTCTCGGGCACCCGCACCTTCGACCTCGACCCGGCGGGCCGCGTCACCGCCGTCCATGCCAAGGACTGGACGGAGCGCTACGCCTACGACGACGCCGGCAACCAGACCTCGGCGTCCTGGCCGTCCGGCCACCCCGGCAGCGAAGCCACCGGACCACGCGCCTACACCGGCACCCCGCTCACCCGCGCCGGGAACGTCCGCTTCGAGCACGACGCCCTCGGCCGGGTCACCCTGCGCCAGAAGATCCGCCTCTCCCGCAAGCCCGACACCTGGCGCTACACGTGGGACACGGAGAACCGACTCACTTCCGTCACCACCCCCGACGGCACACGGTGGCGCTACCGCTACGACCCGCTCGGCCGCCGCACCGCGAAACAGCGCCTTCGCGCCGCCGACGGAAGCGTGGCCGAGGAGGTCCGGTTCACCTGGGATGGCCTGACCCTGTGCGAACAGACCACCCACCACCCCAACAGCCCGAACGCAGTCGCCCTCACCTGGGAGCACCGCGGCCACGCACCCCTGGCCCAGACCGAGCGCATCCTCACGGCCGACGACGGCCAGGAAGAGATCGACCGCCGCTTCTTCGCCATCGCCACCGACCTCATCGGCACCCCCACCGAACTCATCGACGAGACCGGCCACATCGCCTGGCGCTCCCGCGCCACCCTCTGGGGGCACCACCGCCTGGTCCCGCAACAGCGGCACATACACCCCCCTCCGCTTCCCCGGCCAGTACTACGACCCCGAAACCGGCCTCCACTACAACGTTTTCCGGCACTACGACCCGGAGACCGGCCGCTACGCCACCCCGGACCCACTCGGCCTCGCTCCGGCACCCAACCCCGTCGCGTATGTTCCTAATCCGTGCACATGGATGGACCCCTTCGGTCTGGCGCCGGGCGGTTGTCCTGAAGAGGAGCACTTGTTCCGAGGGACGTCGAAGGGATTTGATGCCGGCGAGAATGCTCAAAGCTCGGGTTTCACACCCACATCAACGGACCCCGGCGTGGCGACGGCGTTCGCCAGGCACTCGGAACAATTCGGCGAATCCGTAGTGCAAATTATTCCCCGGAGCGCGCTTGAAGGAATTGAAACCATGCCAGGAGTCATACGTGCCGAGGCAGAATTCGCCGTGCAACTTCCCGCTTCGGAAATTGCCGGAAGAGCTACCATCCAGCTCCCGTCGAGCGTCGCTCATAGCATCCTCAAGGACATGGGAATCGATGTGCCCCGAATAAATTCGTACGGAGGTATCAGTGATGCCTTGGAATGGGATATTCCAAAACTCTCACCCGAGCAGGTACGGCAATTCCTGACGGAGGCTTATAAGCATGGATGAAAATGCTGCTGGTGAACTTCAGATCTACTCGGTGGAGGAGAGGAGTGCTGGGACTGCAACGTGTGCTGCTCGCTGCGTAGGCGGCGTAGTGCAAACCGGCCGACCGTTCAGACTTCGCTTGGCTGATGGCGCAACAGGAGCCCCGGTAATTCTGGGCCTCGACTGGATCAGATGTTATGGAAAGGTTACGGATCTCCTGTATCCGCCCTACAGTGCCTTGGTTCAACTGTCGGGGGAGGGTGTGAGTCTTCTGGCGAGAGGCGTGATCCTTTCCTCTGTCATGAATGATGAGACATGAACAAATTCTGGTGAGCAAGGTGGACTCATGGGTGGGCCGGCAGCGACACTTCGCGAGTGGGGCGCGCAGTACTTTCCGTACTTTCCGGTAGGAGAGCCGGTCAGCGCCGACGAACCGATCCCCGGCTACGCCGAGCAGGAGGACCGGCTGTTTGCGGACCACCCTCGAATGCGACGAATCGCGCTCCGCCTACTACCTGACTGGCTGTTGCACCGCTACTACCGCCGGCGCTCCTCACTTTGACCGGCGGACTGGTCGAGGACTACGGGAGTCGGTGACGGTCGGCCGATTCGACAGCGGCCCCCTGTCGCCGTATCGGCAGGTTCACCCCGGTGCGGGTTCGGCTCTTTGCGGAAGGTCCGCAGGAGCGTGGGGGCTCGAGGCCGGAAGCGAAATGGTGACCGCCTGAGGAGCTGCGGTGATGACCGGTCCGGTCGCTGTTTGCGATCACCGCTGGCGGCACAGAGGGCTTTACGATGCGCCAGCCGGGGCTCGGGTCGATGTGGCCCAGCTGTGGCGGGCCCTGGCCGCAGGCGGCGGACTGCCAGGTGGTGCAGGCTGAAATCCGTGCGCACCTGCCGTGACGCTCAAATGACGCTCCGAGCCCCTGGCAGCCCGCGTACAGAGCCGAGGAGACCCGTTTGACCTGCAGCTTCTCCCGCATCGACTATCGGTGACGTGTTTTCGATGACGCATCACGTGGAGTGCGTGGCGATTTTGGAGCCGGCCGTGAAGGGTGCTTGAGCTGCGGCTTTGTGGCGCAGGCGGGTCGACCGACCTGTTTCCCTCCATGCAGCGGGTCGAATGGAGGGGTCGATCCTTGAAGTTTGCCTGACCTGCGACTTCCTGAGGGAGGCGGTCGCTTCGGCGGCGCTTTCAGGGGTTCTTTCGAGGAAACTTGACGTTCGGATGACGCCCGCTTCGGGGCTCGGTATCTCGCACCACACCGGGCAGCTCGGTTCTCGGATTTCTCGATGCGTTTCGGGGGCGCGGTGCGCGCCTCACCCGGCTACTCACCGCGCACCCGCTATCCGAGTGGGGGCCACCCGCACGGCACCGAGGCACACGACACGGTCGTCCTGGTCGTCGCCGAACTCGCCGCGAACGCCGTTCTCCACGGCCGCGTCCCCGGGCGGGGCTTCGCCCCGTCCCCTTACCAGGGCGAGAGTCTGGGCGTCGTCCGAATCGAGGCGACCGACATTCACCCCACCCGGCTGGCGCGACCGGCTCCCGATCCGGACGAGGGCGGATGCCACAGACCGCTCCTTGTCGATGCGCTCGCCGCCGACTGGGGCGTACCAACCGCCCCGGCCCGGCAAGACGGTCTGGGCGGAGTGCCCGACGGCTCCCCGTTTCATCCGGCCCGTCGGGGCCAGCAGCTACGGCGTTCGGTTGACCGCACGGTCGGCCCGAAGCCCCGCCCAGGGCATTACGAACCTGGGCGCGGCGGCATTACGGTTGCTCTCCGAGCTTTCGAGGGGGAAACGGTCGTCGCAGCCGGCACACGTCCACGAGAGCCTTCGCGTCCATCTCACCGACTGGCTCGCCACCACGGACGTGTACCGGCACCGTCGGTGACCGAACTCGACAGGGATGGCCGGGCGGTATTCGCCGGCAAGATCACCGGCGATGGTGATCGCACAGTGAGCTGGACCGTGGCGGGCGACCAACTCCCCCGCGCCCTGCGCACGACCCCCTACCAGCCGCTGTCTACGGGACCGGCCCAGTTCGTCTACGTGCCGCACAGGCCGTCCGCCGAGCCCACGAGCAGGTGGCCGTACCCAGCGGTGGCGCCCGGCTGGTCTGGCCCGACCTTGGCCTGGAACACCCCGCCTACTTGCGTGAGGAGGTGCCTCAGACGTCCTTCGTGGAACGGCGGCTGATGCCGTCGCTCGCCCATGCTGTTACTGCTCCAACACCGCGGCGGCGAACCGGTCCCGGGCGGTGGGCCGGGAAAGACCTGGACGCAGTCGGCCCGCGGATCGATCTCCAGGTTCAGTCTCGCCAGCGGATTGGTCGACCAGATGTTCTCCGAGTGCGCCGGCGGGAAGTGACGGGGTCCCCAGGAGCGGCGAGATCGGCGGGATGAGACGGAGGCGGAATCGGGGCCGGGGCTTCGGGGCGCTTGCGGGTGGCGGCGGCCTTGGCGCGGTCGAACGCAGCCCGGCCCTTGCCCGCCGCAGCGCGGTTCAGTTCGGAGTCGACAACTCGCCGAATCGCCTCGTGTCCGGCGATCTTCTGCCCGCTGGCCTGGGCGTTCTGGATCGCTTTCTCCCAGGCTGCCCGGCCACCGCGGGCTCCGGTGAGCCCCAGGTCCACCGTCTGGCGGACGCCCTGCCGTGCGGCGCCCCAATCGGGCTGGGGCAGCGTGATGTTGTCGACGGTGGTGCCGGCCAGGCGGTCGGCGAGGGAGCGCCTGCGGCCCAGTAGGGCAGGGACGCCATTGGCCCAGAAGACGGTCACCGCGACCACCCAGCACAACACCGAGATCGCGAATGAGCCGCCGATCAGCGCGCAGCACGCCACCGCGAAGCAGCCGACATCGGCGAGCGTGGTGACAACGGCTCGGATCGCGGCCCGGCGAGGTCCGAGCCGACCCGGCTCAGCGTGGGAGACGCGCAGGCCGACCAGCAGCTTTCCCACCGTGCGGTTGGTCAGCACGAGCGCTGTGAACTGGTAGGCGAAGGTGATGAGTACCAACGCGGCGAAAGCCTGCTGGACGGCACTCACAGCGGAGCCCCAGATGTTGTCCCACACCTGCTCGGTGGCATCGAGCGGCCGACCGCGCGAGGTGAGGATCTCCCAGGCACTGCGGCCGACCAGCTCGGTGGTGCCAGGCACCAGCGCGCTGATGCGGTGGAAAGTGAAGTAGCCGAGAAGCACGGCCACCGTGACCACAAGGGAAAAATCGACCAGCCAGGCCAACGTCCGTCGACTGGCTCCAGGCATACGCGGCCCGTCGGCTAAGTCGACTTCTCCGGCTGCTTCTGCGTTTGCGGACCTCGAACGCCGAGACACGTACGCCCCCATGATGACGAAGAGCCAACAGACAAGAGTCAAGAACCAAAGGCTAGCGCAGCCTCATGGCCTCGGACAGACACGTTCAGGGGACGTGACGGGGGCTCTCAGGGCGATTGCAAAGTCCCGGCATCGAAGCTCCGACGCGGAGGTGATCTTCCCAAGTCTTCGTTCGCGCGACGGAGCTTGGATGTGCCGCCGGCCTGCCACCGTCGTACGCCGCATGGAAGGGCACGACCGGTCAGTACCCGTGCTCCGTCGCACGGGCGATGGGCCAGGGTCCGTTGCCTGATCAGCTCTGTCCGGTTTCATCCGGCAAGGCCTAGGGCAGTCAGGACCCACAACCGAACATTGGCGCATGAGCAACGGAATCTCGGACGCGGACTGGGGCGCGGTCCTGCGCAGTGTCGGCAAGGTCCTCGGAAAGATCGGTGTTTGCTGGCCGTGGCCCCCGGGGAGATCGGGACCGAATACGGTTCGGATCGAGGGGGTATCGACGTGCCGCAGGAGCCATGGGCCGAGCTGGGGGAGACCATCAGCGCGATTCGAGCCGAGTTGCAGAGCGCCATGGAAACGGGCAGGGAGGAGTCCCTGAAATTCAGGACCGGGCCGGTGGAACTCGAGTTCACCGTGGAGGTCAAGAAGGACGGCGGGGCCAAGGCCAAGGTCTTCGTTCTTCCCTGGACGGTTGAGGCCCAGGGTGCGGCAAGCGTGGGCCGGACCCACCGTGTCAAGCTCACCCTGCAGCCGGTCGACGGCGACGACAACGATCTGAAAATCTCCGCCGACTCTCCGCAGCGCCCGAAATAGCCGCGAACGGTCCGCGTGGAGAACAGCTCGTCGGGTGAGGAACAGGACGGGGCATGGACCAGGCACGGGTCGTGGAGATCTGGAATCCGGTCCTCGGGAAGTCGGGCAGCGGATACCTGATCGGTGACGACGTGGTGCTCACCGCGCACCACGTCGTGGACGGGGTCCGGATCCGCGGCAGCGTGGAGGTCCGGCAGCTGGATCCGGAGGGCCGCACGGACTGGACGACTGCCGAACTGGTGTGGCTGCCGGAAGCAGCAGCATCGGAGGTGTTGCCGGACGCGGACGGTGCGCTGCTGCGGATCGCCGGGCCGGACTGGCAACCACCGGTGACTCCGCCGGTGCGATTCGGGCGGATCGTGGGCACGAACCGCGTGCCCTGCCTCGGACTGGGCTTTCCCGACGCGGTCACACGTCCCGATCACGCACGGGACACCATGCCGATACGTGGCCATGTGGACCCGTTGCACAGCATGAAGTCGCGGATGACCACGGTGCACGTCGACGTGGGCACCGTGCCGAGCCGCTCGGGATGGCGCGGCAGCTCGGGGTCCGGGCTGCTGTGCGGACCGCACCTGATCGCGGTCGTGACGAAGGAGAAGCGCTTCGCGCCCGGTGTGCTGGAGGCCGTACCCGTCACCGCCCTCGCCGAACTGTCTGGATTCGAGCAGACCTTGCGTGCCCACGATGTCCACTTCGTCACCGAGGACATCGGCGGGGCGTCTCCGGATCCCGACGACGAGCTGGACTACGCGCCGATTGCCATACCGCCGCCCTTCTCACAGCACCGTCTGAAGGAGCTGCTGGTGCCCGCCGCAGGAGGGACGATGACGATCCTGGCGCTCTTGGCGCTGTCCCCGCCCGCGTCGGGCGTCACGTGGCCGGTCGGATCGACACTCTCCGGCGTTCTGGCCGGGTGGGGCATCGATTGGCTCCGTGGCCCGCGGTCGGCAAGGGCCGACCGGGAAGCTGCAGTCCGAAGGCTGCGCGAGGCCGTCCGGGGAGAGGTGAAGCGACGTCGTTGGCAACTGCTGGGCAACGACAGCAAGGCCATCAACATCACGTTCGTCACCGTGCCGCAGGGCGGCAGGGACGCGGACAGGGCCTGGCCGCGCGGGGACTTCGACGGTATCGCCCGTTATCTGGACGAGCTCCGGCCGAAGCGCCTGGTCATCACGGGCGGTCCCGGCTCGGGCAAGACACTCCTGGCTTATGAACTCGTCCATCGGGTGCTCGCCCGCAAGCACTACGACGGTCCGGTGCCGGTGCCGGTCGGCCTGTCGGAGTGGGACACCAGCGTGATGTTCGCCGACTGGTTCAGCGCTCGCTTGGGTCAGGAGTACCTGGGCGGTTCCGAGACCGGGGCGCGGGACCTGTTGGCGTCCGGGCGCATCATGCCGGTCCTGGACGGCCTCGACGAGATGGACCCTGCGGACAGCGGACGGCCCAGGGGCGTCGCCGCGCTGGCCCAGCTCAACCGGTTCGCCGGGCCATTGGTGCTGACCTGCCGTTCGGACGAGTACGCCGAGCTGAGCCGCGCCGATCAACGTCTGCTGGACTGCGCGACGGTGCGGATGGAGAAAGTCCGGCCCGTCGACGGCCGGCGGTTCCTGGTTGAGCGGAGCAGGAACAGGGCCCGGCTCGCCGAATGGAAGGACGATCTCTTCGCAACGGGGACGGCCACGAGAGCGGTGCTGTCCTCACCGTGGATGCTCACGCTGGCCTCACTGACATCGCAGACGGAAGCCGGAGCTGCGAAACTCCGCTCCTTCATCGGAGTACCGGCCTCAGGCGACCGAGAGCAGGAAGAGCTGCACGCGGCGTTGCTGGAGGAACTCATCCCGTCCTTGTGCGAGCCGGATCAGACCGACCGGCGTCAGCCGTACCAGGCGCAAGCCGTGACTCAGTGGCTGCGGCTGCTCACCACAAGCCTGCGCGGCGGCCACCCGGCACCGGCCGACGGCAGCGGTGCCGTCATACCATCCCGAGATCTGGCCATCCATACGCTGTGGCGGGTCGCCGGGCCACGCAGTGCCCGCTATGCCGCCGCAGCGATCACCATCGCCTGCTGGCTGCCCGCCCTGCTCTCTCTGGCGGTCTGCCTCCACCGCAACCACGCCCTACCACTGCCTGGCGCAGTACTGCTCGCACTGTTGACCCCTGCGCCGCTGCTGTCGGCCTGGAACGCACGTGCACGGTACGCGCAGCCCCGCCGAATCCTGTTTCAGCGGCTACGCAGCAGACTCGGCTGGAGCCGGATATTCCTGGGAGCCACACTGGGCGGCGTCCTCATGCTGCTGCTGACACCCGTGTTCGGTCCGGGCTTTGCGCTGGCCGCCGGTGCCGGGTTCGCCGCTGTCTTCGGCCTCGGCCTGGCGCTGGCGGTGCGGGCGGACCTAGACCGCCGCCATCTGCTGGCGGTCGGCATCCCCTCTGCCCTGGCGGTAACAGTGGCGGCCGGGTTCCTCGTCGGCCGACTCGGCGATTTCATCGGTCTCACCGCGGGATGCGGTGCCGGAGCGATCGGACTGGCGGTGGGGGTACCCGCAGGGCTGCGCGCCGCCCGGCGCAACAACGGCGGAGACCCGGACCCGGATCCGCCCGGGGTGCCCACGCCGCTGTCTCCACTGCGCAATGACGCGATGGCGGGGGCGGTGTCCGGTGCCGTCGTCGTGGCCTTCACGCTCTACGGGACGCTGAGCGTCGAGTGGTTGCGGGTTTCCTGGCCGCTCTCCGTCATGACGGCCCTGGCCTGCGGGGTGGCTGCCGGGCCCGGTTTTGTCGCGGTCGCCGGTCGCCAGTACCTCGGCCTGATCTTGGCCACCCGCGGAAAGCTGCCGTGGCGCCTGGCCGCATTCCTCCGCTGGTGCCATGAACGCGGTCTGCTGAGGTCGGCCGGCACCGTCTACCAGGTACGCCATGACCAACTACTTGAGTGGCTCCGCCGCTGACCCCTGCTTGCGCGCCATTCGCGTCGGTATGCGGCAGCCCGCCACCGGCACCTGGTCTGCGGAGGCGGGTCGGGAACGGTGATCCTCCCCAGGGACCGAACGCGACCGGGAGGTCAATTCGCCCCCGTCGGCAAACGCAAGCAAGGCTGCTCGGAGCCCGGTGCTGGGTGGAGGACAAGCCATCCAGCTCGCAGAAGCCCTGCGAGCGGTTGGCATCCCTCTCTCGTGACGACCCAGGCGCCGCCGCGGATCTCGACGCCGGGCTCGACGGCCAGGGTCCAGGCCGAGGTGGGCACCTTCAATACGGCGTGGTGGATGGCGTCGGTGATTGCGTGCCACCACCGGAATCGGTACGGATCAGGGTCCGGCGTCCGCGCCGGTACTTCTTCGGGAGCTGAGCCAGGGCAAGCTGGGCCGTGGTGATGTGGTCGGCGGCGGCGTTGCTGCCCGCGTTGCCGGGCCGCAGCAGGCCCGATCCGCCTCACTGGTGACGCGGGGACCGCGCCGCGCCGAGTGCGTACCAGAACGCGGCTTCCTCCTCCTCGCCCTCCGCGTGCGCGACGTCGCCCAGGAGTGTGAGCAGGGCGGCGGGGAGTGGGTGCGGGGGAGGGGGAGGTGCGGGGTTGGGGGGAGGAGACGGCGGAGGGCCGGTGTGGGGTTGCTGCGGCTCGTCCGGGGGTGTCGGCGGTGCGTAGAGCTCGCGGGCCCGCGACTGCTGTCCTTCGCTCGTCAGCAGCTCCGCGTACGTCTCGCGCGCCTCGGCCCCGGTTTCGGCGTCCGCGCACTCGATGGCCTGCTCCAGCCAGGGGTACGCCTCCTCCGGCCGGCCGTCCGCGGCCAGTACCCGGCCGAGCAGCAGCAGCGCCTGCGGGCGGTGCTCGGTGTCCTGCGAGTGGGCCAGCGGCAGCAAGGTCTGTTCCGCCTCGGGGAGCAGGCCCAGGCGGAAGAGGGTGCTGCCGAGGTAGCGCCGGGCCAGCGGGTCGACGGACGGGTCGCCTGCGGCGAGGGCGTCGGTCAGCAGGCAGCGGGCTGATTCGAGGTCGTTGACGGAACGCCGGACCACGCCGAGCAGCGCGCCGGCCCAGGGGGTCGTGCGCGGGTCCGTCAACTCCAGCACCGCCTGGAGAAGTTCTCCGGATGCCTGCACCTCCCCGGTGTCCAGCAGATACTCCGCCGCACGCAGATAGGCGAGAGCGAGGCCCTCCTCGTCGTCCGGGTCCTCCTCCCGGACCAGCAGTCGGCCCGCGGCTTCGGGCTCCCGGTGCAGCAACCGCACCGCCAGGTAGGCGCGTGCCACCTCGGTGACGTGGGACGGCTCGCCCCCGACCACGGTGCGCAGCAGCTCCTCGGCGGCCTCGCCCTCGCCGTCCTCGATCAGGCACTTGGCCAGGTGGAACCGCCCGAACTGGGAGGCGGCACCGGCGTCCGCCTCCGCCGCGGCCCGGAACTCGCCCAGCCCCTCCTCCCTCCGGCCCATGGCGACGAGCACCGTGCCCAGCACGGCGCGCGCCCAGACCACGGCCGTGGCGTCGTCCGCGTCGGCCACCACCCGCAGCAGGCTCTCCGCCCGCTCGTAGTCCCCGGAACCGGCGAGCATCCCCGCCAGGTCCATGCCGGCGATCAGCGACCACTGCGGATGCCCGGAGTCGATGGCGACGCGGTACGCGCGCTCGGCCTCCTCGACGCGGCCGTCCAGAGCGAGGAGGTCCCCGAGGAAGTCGGCCGCCCGGGGGCCCTGATGAGGGTGCGCGGAGTCGATGACGGCAGTCAGCAGGGCTGCTGCCGCCGCCCCGTCGCCCTTCTTGTTGGCGAGCAGGACCGCGAAGTCGACCTGGGCCGTCCGGGACCAGTGCTGGTGACCGGAGTCGATGGCGATGCGGTAGGCGCGCTCGGCGTCCTCGACGCGGTCGTGCAGGGCGAGTACCTCGCCGAGGACGGCGGCGGCGTACGGGCCCAGGTTGGGGTGGGCCGAGTCGACGACGGCGGTCAGCAGTTCCGTCGGCCGGGTCAGGTCCTCGTCCAGGGCCGCGAGCACGACGGCGAACTCGATCCGGGCCATCGCCGACCAGTCCGGATGACCGGTGGCGATCGCGCGCCCGAACCATTCCTCGGCGGCGGGACGATCGCCCTGGTTGGCGTACCACTCGCCGAGCCCGCAGGTCGCGCGCGGCCCGTGGCCGGGATGGCCGGAAGCCGCGGCCTCGTGCAGCAGGGCCATTCCCTGCTCGATCCGGCCCTGCGGGTGCAACACCACGGCCAGCAGGATCTTGGCGTACGAGTCGAGCAGGGGATTGCCCGAGGCGATCAGCTCCCGCAGGATCCGCTCGGCCTCCTCGGCCCGGCCGCGCACCATCAGCAGCTCGCCCAGGCCCACCTGGGCCAGCGGCACCGCGTGCGACTGCCCCCCGGCCAGCACCGAGCGCAGCACCTCCTCGGCGCGGTCCAGCTTTCCCCGGCCGGCCAGTACCCCGCCGAGGTTCGCCCGTGCCACCGCGGTGACCTGCCCCGCCATCGACTCGCCCATCGCCCGGGAGAGAGCCCACGGCTGCTCGACGGGCTCCGCCGTACCGCCGCGCGAAATGCCCGTACCCACAAGGGACTTGCCCCGGTCTGCACCCGCCTGCCCGGTCCGTACACCGGCGGCTTCACCGGCCCCGGTCAGCGCGTTGACCAGCTGCGCCTGTGCCCGGTGCGCCACCTCGTGGTCCCCGGCGGCGACGATCGACTCCAGCAGCCGCTCGGCCCGGTCGCTCTCGCCCTCCGCGAAGAGCAGGGCCGCGAGGCTGACCTGGGCCATCTGGGAGAGCTGGGGATCGAGGGCGCCCACGGCGCTCTCCAGCAACTGCCGCGAACGTTCCCGGTCACCGGCCATCATGAGGATCTCGGCCAGCATGACCTGTGCCAGCGGGACCACACTGTCCACGGTGGTGGCGGCGGCGCGTTCGAACAGGTCCGCCGCCGCCGTGAACTCCGCCCGGTAGAGATACATCTCGCCGAGCACCAGCATCGCCCACGCCGCGCCGTCCCGGTCGTCCGAGCTGTCCGCCACCCGCCGCAGCATCCGCTCGGCGGTCTCCGACTCGCCCCGGACCAGCGCCGTGTACGCGCTCGGCAGGAGTTCGGTGGCCGTTCGGCTGCCTGCCAGGTACTCCCAGGCGAACCGCGGCACCGCGGCCGAGGGATCGTCGTCGCGGGTGTCCAGGTACTCCGACATGTACGGAGTGCCGGCGTACTCCGCGGGACCGTCGGGAGCCCCGGTGCGGTGGAGCAGCGCGATGGTGCCCGCCACCGGTTCTCGGGCCCAGGCCAGACCGGTGCGGTACGTGCTCTCGTCGGCGTCCAGATCCGGGCGGTGCTCGGCCAGGTAGGCGGCGAACAGCTCCCGCAGCGCGGCCTCGGGGACCGGCTCGGCCACTCCCATGCGCAGCCAGTCCAGGGCCACCCTGGCCAGCGCCCACCCGGCCGGACAGCTGTCGATCCCGTCCGCGAAGCGCTGCTCCAGGCTGGGCGCGGCGACCATGAGTTCGCCGATGCCCCGGGCCGTGAAGTCCTCCTCGGGGTACGCCTCCCGGGCGGTCGCCGCGTCCTCGGGGGCGAGCAGCGACGGCAGTTCGACGGTGTTCGCCTTGTTCAGGACGGTGCGCGCGATACGGCCGATCTCGCTCTCCATCCCGGTCAGCGCGGCCCGTTGCGCGGCGGGGATCGTCGCCACGACGGTGACGGCCGGCTCCCGCCGGGCCAGCCGGTCCAGGATCTGCAGATCTAGGCCGCCCGGCCGGAGATAGCGGTGCAGATCGTCCAGCCAGAGCACCACCGGGTCGGATCCGGTGGGCAGCCGGAGCCGGCTGAGATCGTCCAGGACCCGGCGGCCCGAGTCGTCCAGGCGCGGCACGACCAGCCGGGCGCCCGGCACCGTACGGACCAGCGCCTCGTACAGGGTCCGGGACTTGCCCGCCTTCGAGCGCCCGGCCAGCACCACGAACCGCCGGTCCGCCAGGAGTTCGCGGAGCCGGTCGTCCTGGGCGCGGCGGGGTACGTACGGAGCGCCGGCCCCCGGATCGCCGCCTCCGGGGCCGCCGTACTTGGAGCGGGCCACCCCGATGTCGTACGGGTCCACCTCGTCGACCCGGGGGATTTCGCCCTCCCCGGTCAGCGGGACCCACAGCAGGCTCTCCAGCCGGTCCCGCAGCTCGGTGCCGCTCGCGCCCTTGACGTGCTGCCCGAGCTCCGGCCAGTAGCGGACGAGCGTCTCGACCTTGATCGCGTACGCGGTGCGCCGGTCCACCGAGGTCACCGTGTCGCGGGCGACCAGCATGCCGACGACGCCCCGGCTGTTGACGTCCCACACGGGGGAGCCGGAGAAGCCCTTCTCCAGTCCCCAGCCGGTGTGCGGGGCGGCCTCCACCTGGAGCCACTCGCTGCCCGCGTGGCCGATGATCTCGCCCCGCACCGGGACGCCCCGGCGCCGGTGCTCCTCGGGGTAGCCGTAGGCCCGGAAGCGGTGGTCCCAGGTGCCGGGGTCGGTGGTCCGCAGCGGGGCCGGCCGGGCCTCCGGGGGCGCGGGCGCACCGAGTTCCAGCACCGCGACATCGCCCGTCCCGTCCCCGGTGTCGGGATGCCAGCCGCCCGGCACCACGGAGGCGGGCAGCGGCTCGTGCCCGGAGGCGTACTGGAACCCTACGAAGACCGGTTGCTCGGGCACGTCCGGAGCCCTGCCGGGGCGTACGACATGGGCGCAGGTCAGCACGTGCCGCGGGGTGACCAGAATTCCGGCACCCACCGGGTCGCCGTGCCCGGTCCTGCGGATGCTCACCAACCAAGGCGGACGCTCCCAGTCGGGGGCCACCGGGTTCAGGCCGTGCGGTCCGGGGCGGGCCGGGTCCAGCGGACCTTGACCATGAAGTGGCCCTCCACCGCGGTCTTGGCGATCACCACGCCGGATTCGGCGTTGAACTTCATCCCGAATTCGATCTCGTACTCGTCCGGCCCCAGTGCCCGGACCGAGTCGACCACCGACCGGATCGCGGGCCGGGCCTGCGCGAGGGCGTCCTCCAGCCGACGGCCGGCCCGGACGACCTCGCCCGAATCCCGGGAGATCCGTTCGAGCCCCGGTGCGTCATCGGCCACTTCGACCTGTAGCGAGGCGCCGTCCGGTCCGTCGAAGGACACTACCTCGGTCATCAAGTCCCCTTGGTATGAAGGTGATTGAGCAGGCAAAGGAATTTCGGTGGGTCGATCATAATGGCCGCGACAGCGGATCGGCTCAGGATCCGGGGGATGCGATGATGCACCTTCGGTGCGGCCCGGGCGGGCCTCGCCGAGTCGGCGCACCCGGGGGACGGAGACCGTCGTGAACGATGCCGGACATGAGACCGCCGCGCTGGAGTACGCCGGGACGGGCGGGGCGAGCGGGACAGACAGGGCAGGCGAGACGGACGGGGCAGCCGGGGCGGGCGGGACGGAAGCCGCAGACGCGCTGCGGGAGCTCGGGCAGGCGTTCCGGCGGGCCGCTGCGGCGCTGAGCGAGGTCGACGGCGGTGCGGGCGGCGCCCATGCGCTCGCCTCCCTGTACGACCTGGACGAGGCACTGGAGGAGAGCCGTGCGCTCGCCGACGTGCTGCCGGGACTGCTGGCCGCCGCCATGCCCGGGGACCAGGTCGCGGCCGGCACCGAGGAGCTGATGCGACAGCTCGCCGAGGTCGCCGACCGGGTCGGGAGCGAACGCGCCGCGCTGGACGAGCTCGCCGCCGCCGAGGAGGAGCTGCGCGACCGGCTCGCCCGGCACGGGGCGCTGCGCCGACAGGTCGATGAACTGCGTCGTCTGGAACGGCTGGTGCTCGCCCTGGACGCCCTCCAGGAGCAGCAGCAGGTCATCGCGGACCGGCTGGCCGCCCTGCGGGGCCGGGACACCGGGGTCGACGAGGCGCTGCGCACCAGCAGCGACGCCCTGGTGCGGCTCTCCGACGACCAGCTCGCCGCTCTCGCGCCGCAGACCCGGCAGCTCCTCGAACGGGCCGCCGCCGCGCAGCACGCACTGGCCGCCGAGGAGCGCGAGAGCCACGACGCGGCCGCCGAACTCGCCCGGTCCGAGGAGCGGTTGGTGCAGATCCGGGACGCGTGCGGCGCACGGATCGCCTCGTTGCGGAAGTACGCGGCCGTCGACCGGGAGCTGGCCCGAGCGCTGGCCGCGCCCCGGGGGGCGGCCGCCGGCACCGGCACCGCTCGGCAGCGGCTCTCCCTGGCGGAGGTGGAAGCCGCCACCGCCGATATCGAGAACCGGCTCCACGCGGCCGACGAGGCGCTCGGGCAGGTACTGACGGAGCGCGAGGCCCAGGACCGCGAAGGGCGCTTCACCGTCCCGTGGGCCGGCTAGTACCAATCGCGGTTACCGGCAGGGCGGTTGTGAGCCCTGCCGGTGACTGCGGTGGTGTTCTGCTGTGTCCGTGGATCTCGGGGTGGGCAGATCGAGGCCCGGCGGAGCATGGGGGAGCGGAACCCTGGGAAGGTGGTGTGGTGCGCGTTCCGACTCGTGGGGAACCTAGGCCTGACGGCCGCCTGGCGGTCAGCGCGCGACGAACTGCGTCAGAATCGCCTGTACCTCATAGATGTTGACCCCCTTGGTGAAGGTCTTCTCTATCGGTGTCGCGCTCCCCGAAACCCAGATCTTCAGCTCGGCATCCAGGTCGAAGTGGCCCGCTGTTTCCACGGAGAAGTGCGTGATGCTGCGGTACGGCAGCGAGTGGTACTCGATCTTCTTGCCGGTCAGCCCCTGCTTGTCGATCAGGATCATGCGCCGGTCCGTGAGCAGGATGGCGTCCCGTATCAGCTGATAGGCGCCGTGGACCTGCTCGCCCTGGCCGAGCAGCCGGGCGTACTCCCGCGCCGCCTTGCCCGGATCGATGGTGTGCGCGTTGCCGAACAGTGCCACTGGGGTCCCCGTCTGTCGTCCTGCCGTTCTGTCTTTCGGTCGTTCAGTGAACGGGTGAGTCTGCAGGCGAGTTCCCCGGCGCTCCGCGGCTCCACTCGCAGTGGCCGAGGGTCTTGGCGAGGCCGATTGGTCCGGTCACCCACAGCAGAGTCCCGTCACCGGGACGGCGGGTCGGGGACGTCCTCGGGCAGGAACTCCGTGGGAACCGCCTGCCCGGCGTCGGCAGGGTCGTAGCGGGCGGCCATCCGGGCCTCCATGAGCTCCAGCAGACCGCGGACCGTGCGGGCGTTACCGAACTCGGCCGGGCCGGCCCGACGGGCCGCCTCCAGCCAGGCGGCGGCGCGCTCCGGCACACCGGGGGCCAGGGTGCAGCGCTCGCCGGCGGCCATCCGGCGCAGGATCTCGACCAGGTCGCCGATGCCGTAGTGCGGGAACTCCACACGTGTGGTGAAGCGGGACGGCAGGCCGGAGTTGGCGGCCAGGAAGACGTCGATCTCGCGGGGGTAGCCGGCCGCGATCACCACGAGGCGGCCCCGCCGGTTCTCCATCTCCTGGACCAGGGTGTCGATGGCCTCCTGGCCGAAACCTCCGTGCCGGGCGTCGCTCACCAGGCTGTACGCCTCGTCGATGAACAGCACCCCGTCCATCGCGTCCTGGACCGCCTGCCGTGTCTGCCGTGCGGTGTGCCCCAGATAGGCGCCGACCAGGGTGGCTCGCCCGGCCTCCACCACATGCCCCTTGCGCAGCAGGCCCAGATCGCGGAACATCGCCCCGGCCAGCCGGGCCACGGTGGTCTTGCCGGTCCCCGGCGGACCGGTGAACAGCAGATGCGGCGGGGCGAAGCCGTCCTGGCCCCTGGCCTGGCGCAGCCGCAGCCGCCCGGCCAGGTTCGTCAGCACCTCGCGCACCGCTTCGAGCCCCACGTACGCGTCGAGTTCGGCCAGCAGCTCCGCGGGGTCCGGCGCGGGACGTCGAAGGAACTCGCGGTAGCTCGCGGGCACGTCCTCGGGGGTGACCGGTTCGGCGACCCGGCCGCGCACCCGGCGGGCCCACCGCTTGAAGACGCTGTCGGCGAGGGTGCGCATGTCGCGGGCGTTGCCGAAGGATTCGCCCCGCACGTGGTGCATGCCCGTGATGATCTCCCGCAGCCGGTCCGTCGTCTCGTCCGAGGGCCGGCCGCCCCGCTCCGTCAACCGGCGCAGTGCGATGGTGTGCAGGGTGTCCGGCGGGTAGTCGGGGAAGCGCAGGATGTTGTCCTCGGCGAACCGGCTCGCCAGACCGGGGTTGGCGGCCAGGAACTCCGCCATCTTGTCCGGGTACCCGGCGACGATCACGACCAGCCGGGCGCGGTCGTTCTCCATGCGCGTGAGCAGCGTCTGAATGGCCTCGTCGCCGAACCCGTCGCTCTGGTCGCTCAGCCCGTACGCCTCGTCGATGAAGAGCACTCCGTCCAGCGCGTCGTCGATCGTGGCGTCGGTCAGCCCCGCCGTCTGACCGACGTAACCGGCCACCAGGTCCCGCATCTTCGCCTCGACGACATGCCCCCGCTCCAGCAGCCCCAGATCGCGGTAGAGCTCCCCGACCAGGCGGGCCACCGTGGTCTTCCCGGTGCCCGGGTTCCCGGTGAACACCAGGTGCAGGGACGGTGGTTCGGCATGTTCGGCCCGGCCGTCGGCGCGCAGCACCGCCATAGTCTCGACCTCGGCCCGCAGCTGCTCGAAGTGGTCCCGGACCACGTCCAGTCCGTCCATGGCCGCCAGCCTCTCCCACGGACCGCGGGCGTCGGCCGGGGCGACGGCCGCGCCCGCCTCACGCACCACCGCCGTGCTCAACGCGGAGCCCGGCGAACCGGCCAGCTGCTCCAGCGTCGCCATCCAGTTGCGTGCCTTGCGCGGATGGGTCGCCATGGCCCGGACCATCGTGTCCAGCTCGCGCCAGTCCTCGATCCGCAGCCCCGTGCGCAGCCGCACGGCGTGGATCAGCCGCTCTGTCTCGGCCGCCTGCGGATAGTCGATCCTGGCGGTGCCGGGCCGTCCCGGCTGCCGGGCCTGCTGGCGTACGTACGTCTCCAGCAGCGGATAGTCGTGGCACGCCTCCACGAACCGGGCCACGTCCTCCAGCGTCGTCCTCGAGAAGACCAGCACCCACAGATTGCCGTTGTCGTGCTGTGCGGCCCAGTTGGCCATGGCGCCGGCCAGCGGCCGGGACGCCCGGTTGTAGCGCAGGTAGTTCTCGGCGTGCGGGACGACGACGGCCGTACGGATGTCACGCTGCCTCAGGCAGTCGACCAGCGTCATGACGGCGAACGGATCGGACAGCGCCGATGCCGGACGGGGTGGACCGGCGGTTTCCCGGCGCGGTCCGGCAGCGGCCTCGGCGGCGGGGCCGGGGCCGGATGCGCCGGTCACCCGGAGGTTGCCCATCGGGCCCCGCATGCCCGGGGTCCGCATGGTGCGCGGCCCGGGGGCCGGAAGCTGTTTCCGGGCCGGGGAGCTGCGGGACAGGTCGCGTGAGGCCGCGTCCCGGAAGTACAGCGGATGGTCCGTCGAGCTGAACACGATCCGCTCGTAACCGGCGACCCGCAGCCGCCGCCACAGCACCTGCTCCAGGGTGCACACCTGGTAGGCGCTGTCGACGAAGACATCGCTCACCCCCGGCCCGTAGAAGATGGTGAACGGCTCACCGCTGCGCAGGTCGGCCCCGCCGAACCGTTCCACGACCGGCCCGGAGAGGGCGAACGGTCCTTCGGTCATGCGCCGCCCTCCGCAGGACGCCGCGGCTGTTCGCGGTGGCGAGCGATGTCGGGCAGCCTCGGGTCGGGCACTCCCGGTTCGGACACCGGCGCCGCCGGCACCGGATGGCCGTCGTCCTGGATCGCCCGGCTGACCATCTCGGCCCGGTCGTGGAGCTCGGCCTCGGCGGTGGTGTCGTGGTCGTACGACAGCACCCGCACCACGTGCTGTCCGGAGTCCCGGTCGGTCTGCGAGATGTCGAGGACGATCTCATTGCCGTTCGCGTGGCGGAGCTTGGCGTAGTAGGAGCCGCGCGGGTCCGATCCCTCGTACTCGCCGTCGACGAATTCGTAGTACGCCATCCCGGACAGGGCCTGGGTCACCGCGTCCGCCAGGTTCACCCGGATCTGCGAGGACAGATGCCGCAGACACGCCTGCCCCACGGTGTCGCCGAGCGCCTTCTCCAGCCGGGGCGCCTCCTCCTCCCGCAGCCGGCGCAGCTCCGCCGTGCCGGTCCGGTCGTCGCGGGCGCCCGCCAGCCCCTGTTCGGTCTCCTGCCGCAGCCGGTCCACCTCGCCGTCCGACCAGTAGTCGACGTCCACCGTGTACCCGTCCAGCGGCTGCCCGTCAGGACCGACGACCGGCTGGATCCGGCTGCCCTCGATCTCGTTGGCCACCGTGACCAGGGCGTCGATCGCCGCGATCTGCGCCGTGCAGCGCTCCAGCTCCCGCTGCTCGGTCTCCGCCCGCAGCTCGCTGAGCGAGTGGTACGTCTCCTGCGCCATCGCCAGCGCCGCGTCGAACCTGCCCTGCGCCGCGTTCTGCTCCGCCGTCGTAAGCCGGCCCGTCAGCCGGTCGAGCTCACCGGGCGCGTACCGCTCGTGCAGCCCCGCAGCGGTGATCGCCCCGGCCATCGCCCCGGCGTCGGACAGCCAGGCCGCAACCAGTTGCCCGGCCCGCGTCCGGTCCTCCTTCCACCACTCGATCTCCGCGGACAGCCGGGCCGTCTCGGCCCGTCGCTCGGCGCGTTCGGCCGCGATCGCCCGCCGGGTCCGCTCCTGCTGCTCGGCCAGCCGCTGCCGGGTCTCCTGCCGGATCTGCCCGGCGGACGCGGCCAGCTCCCCGCGCAGTTGCGCGGCTTGCCGGCCGAGTTGTCGCGCCGTGTCGGCCTCCAGCAGGCGGGTCTGCTCGCTCAGTTCCCGGACCACCGACTCGTGCCGCTGCTGCCGCTGCTCGACCTCGGTGAACACCCGGTCCAGGTCGGCGGCGGTCTGCTCCCGCACCGCGTCGACGAGGCGGGGGACGCTCCGCTTCACCTCCTTCAGCTGCTGCGCCTGGCGCTGGATGCGGTACCACTCCGACTCGTCGACCTGGATGCGCTTCCTACCGCTCATGGTGGGGTTCCCGTCCTTCGGATGCGTGGGGAGGTACCGGGCCGGCCATCCGGGCGCGAACGGCGTCGACCGCGTGGTCGAAGGCGCCGATCAGGCCGGGCGGAGGCACCCCGACGAGCAGCGCCTCCGGGCCACTGACGGCGATCTCGGCGGCCCGGGGCCGGCCCACGAAGTCGTAACCGCTGTCCGCGTACCGTGCGGTGAGCAGATGGACGCGCTGGTTGGAGCTGCCGCGCAGCCCCCGTCCGTCGTCCAGCGCTGCCACGTACGGCCCGTCGATCAGTACGTCGGTCTCGTCGAGGAGTTGGCGTACGCCGGGTCCTGACGGCCGGCTCCGAAGCCGTTCCAGCCGGTGACCGGTGAAGCAGATCACCGACACGTCCCGGACCGCCTTCGCCGCCCTCGCCACCTCGGCCAGCCCGGCCGCCTGCGCCATCGGCTCACCGCCGGAGAACGTCAGGCCCATCACGCGCTGATCGGCCAGCAACTCCTCGGCCAGCTCCAGCGGTTCGGCGATCCGGGCCGGCCGGAAGGGAATCCAGTCCGGCGCCATGCACCCGGCACACGACAACGGGCAGCCCTGGACCCACAGCACGGACCGCACCCCCGGCCCCAGGACCTCGGTGCCGACCCGGGTCGCCGCCACGTTCAGCGCGGTGCCGGTCACCGGGGCCACCCGGCGGCCGGTGCGGGGCCCGGGTCGGCGACATAGGTGAACGACATGCCGCCGACGACGACCCTGCCGCCCGGGGCGCAGGTGGCGACGGTCCCCCGGGCGGTGGAACCGTCCGGTGTGTACCAGATGCGCAGATCGGTCCGCGGCCCCTGCTCCGTGGACCGGCGCCTGCCCACGACCCGGCCGTGCCCGCCCACCGCCGGCGGCCCGAGCACCCCTCGGCGCCCCGCCAGCACCACACGGTCCGGCAACTGCTCGCCGAACGCGGGCGCCACCAGCAGCACACCGTGCAGCAGCGGCCGGTTGATCCGCCGCCACCACAGCCACGCCCCGAGCGCCACCAGCACCAGGGCCGCCGCCAGCGCGGGCAGCAGGACCACCGAACCGGCGGTCGCCCGCAGCGGCACCGCCGTCCGCTCGACGTGCACCGCGCGGGGTATGCCGAGACCGACGTCCGGGGCGAGCGGCCGCTCCCACGCCGAGCCGACCCGGCCGGTCAGCCGCAGCGTGGCATCGGCGTGTTCGGTACGCCGGTACGGCAGAGGGCCCCCCGCCAGCCGGCCGGTCAGCCGCACCTCGAAGGTGCGGGACTCGCCCGGTTCCAGGGTCACCCGGCCGGGCAGTCCGGCGATCGCCACGGACGGACCGGTCAGGGAGGCCCGCAAACCGTCGACGGTCAGCGGCAGATGGCGGGTGGTGGACCGCAGGGTGAGCTTCGCGGTGGCCGAACCGCTGCTGAGATCGGTCCCGCCGCTGACCTGCCAGTCGGCGCGCACGCCCCGGTCCGCGTCCCCGTCGAGCAGCCCGGCAGCCTTGCGGGCCCGCGCGCGGTCGCCCGCGCGCGCCAGGTACCCGCCGAGGTCCTGGATGCTCTGCGGCCGGAGCACCGAGGTGTCCTCGACGACCCTGCCCAGCAGATCGGCGCCGGTCGCCCCGCTGCTCAACGGAAGCGCGTATCCCGCGAGTTCGGTGCGGGCGGTGAGGGCCTGCGCCCGCTGGTGCAACTGTGTCCAGGGCGCGCCCGAGGCGGTGGGGTAGCGGGAGCCGCGCGGCGGATGGTGCTCGCCGTCGGTGAGCAGCACGACCGAGGCCACAGGGGCGGCGCCGTCCCGCCCGAGCTCGGTCAGCGCTGCGTTCAGCGCGGCGCCGATGTCGGTGTCACCCGCCGGATCGGGCCTGGACGGCAGCGACGCGACGATCCTCGCGGTGTCCCCGGCCGCGCCGATGTACCGGGGTTCCGGCCGGGAGTCGAACGTGAACAACGCGACGTGGTCCTTGGGGGTGAGGCCGTCCAGGAAGCGGCGCAGGGTCGAACGCACGGTGCTGTAGCGTCCGCCCTGCGCCATCGAACCGGAGGTGTCCACGAGGATCACATGGTCGCCCGGCGCCTCGTCCAGCGCGAGCGCCCGGTAGATCTCGGCGCGGGTCGGGTCCTGACCGCCCGGTGCCGCGTGCGCGGCCGTCACCGGCGCGGCCAGCAGCGCAGCCGTGAGCACGACGGCGCATCCGCGCCCGAACCGGAACGCCCACGACGGGCTGATGTGCTTCACAGACGCACTCCCTTGGGATCGGTCCTGAGATCGGTCGGCAGTCCACCGAGCGGGAATTCCGCGGGCGCCCCCGCGTCCAGCGGACATAGCACCAGCCGGGCCGTCCCGTCCACGGCGAGGCGGACACCCAGATGGAAACCGTCGTCCTCGGCGCCACCGGGCAGCGCCACGGTGCGCACCGGCACGCTCACGGCGCCCTCGGGATCGCGCACCCGTACCTCCACGGGCCGCCCGGCCACGGCTCCCGCCGGCCCGGTCCGCACCCGCAGCCGCTCCCCGCCCACCTCCGCGAAGACCGCCGCGCCGCCCGGCTCCAGGAGCCCGGCCCCGCAGACCAGCAGCTCCTGGTTCTCCGGCCGCCCCGCCACGGTCCGATGGGCGCCCACGCACACGGCGTACGGATAGCGGTCCGCCGGGTCGGCCAGGCCGGCCGCGACGAGCGCGGCGCCGTACACCGCGGCGAGCGCGGGGTCGGTGCCGGCGGGCAGTGGCACCAGGGGCCACCCGCCGCCCGTCAGATGCCGCAGCAGCGGCGCGAACCGGGCGGTGCCGCCCACCGCGACCAGCCCGCCGACCGCCGCCCGCGCGGCTTCTTCAGCAGGAGAGGCTCCGTCGACGGGAGCGGGGGCGGCGTCGTCCAGCGCTTCGGTCGTCGTCAGGTCCAGTCCGGCCGTGAGCCGGCGCAGGGCCAGGCGGATCGTGCCCGCAGTGATGTCGTGCCCCGCCACGCGGTGGACCGCGGTGGCGTCGTAGCGGTCCGGGTTGCGTTCGGCGCGGTCGAGGGCCAGGTCCAGACGGAGCGCGGCGCCGTCCTCGGCCCGGAGCCCGGCCAGCACCCGGCGGCCCGCCTCGTCGCAGGGCAGGCCCGCCTGCGCCAGGAGAGCCGCCTCGAAACCGGCCCCGTACCCGTCCGCGGGCGCGTGCCGGGCGGACCCGGCGACCGCGACCGCGCCGGCCGTCACCACGCACACCGACACCTCGGCCGCCGCCGCACCGAGGTCGCACACCATGTACCGGCCTGCCGTCGCCGTCCCCGCGTGCCGGAGGAGGGCCAGCACGGCGTGCGGGGTGCTCAGGACGCTCGGCGGCGGCGTCCGGCCGGTCTTGTGCAGACCGGCCGACGCGTCGGCCCCGTGGCCCGGCGGCCCGGACCGGTCCGGCCGCCGAGCGACGATCACCAACCGGTCCGGGACGCCGTGCTGCCCGACGTACGCGGAGTAGGCCGCGTGCAGGGCGGCGTCACGCCGGCCGTCCTCCCCGACTGGAACCGGCAGGCCCTCGCCGGGGACGGCCCCCGGCAACTCGACGAGCTCCGGCGCCCCGTGCGCGCCGACGCGGGCGATCCGGGCGTACCGGGAGCCGATGTCGATGGCGACGGCGCTCACGGACGCCCCCGGTTCTTGAACCGGCCGAGGAGCCCGCGGCGCTGGTCGTCCGCCTGGTACTGCTGGGCGACGGTCCGGTCGTCGGGGTGCTCGGGGTACCCGGTGGCCGGCTGTTGAGGCTGCGGCGGCGGAGGCGGCGCGGCCGGAGCGGCGCCGGGGACGGGCCCGGCGGCCGGGTTCGGCGGCGGACGGTACGCGTGCCGCTGGGGCGGCCAGTCGTGGCCGGGGGCGGCGGCGCGCAGCGCACCGAGGATGCGGCGGTGGCGGTTCTCCTCGTCGGCGCTGTACCGGACCAGCCGGTCGCGGACCTCCCGGTGGAACGGGCTGCTGCCCAGCGCCTCGTACACCGCGAACCCGAGACCGGGCAGCCGCTGGTCCAGCTCCGTCGTGAGGTCGAAGGCCCACCACGCCCCGAAGTCCCCGATGAGCGAGGCGATCTCGTCCAGCAGGGGGCCGGAGAACCGGCGGTCGGGGCAGGCGTCGGCGATGATGCGGCTGAACTCGCTCACCTCGGCGCGGCCGCGGGCGGCGACCCGCAGCCGCTGTACCGGGCGCAGCCATCCCAGGCCGCTGCGGTAGGCCAGGCTGTCGACCAGGTCATCGGGGAGATCGATACCGACCCAGCGGGAGTAGTCGGCCGAGGCGAGCCGCCGGGCCAGCCCGTCCCGCACGGTGGCCTCGGTGCTGGGCCGCCGGCGGATCCACCAGGACAGCACCGTCCAGGAGTTGCCGGGGTCCGGCTCGTCGCCGAGCAGCGCCTCGACCACCCGGTCCTTCAACGCGGGGTCGCCCTCGGTCCGTCGTGCGATCGTGGCTGCGTAGGCGTCGAGAACGGCGGGGTCGGCGGAGAGCCGCCGCAGCCGGGACATCGACAGGGCGAGCCGGGAATCGGCGCCGTTCAGACCGGCCAGCACCCGCAACAGGTCGGCGTCGGCGGCCGCTTCCGGCAGCAGGTCCGGCGCCCCGGGCGGCAGCAGGGCGTCCAGCAGCGCCAGTACGTCACGCTGCCCGCCACTGCAGACGGCCTGCCGCAGGACGTCCCACATCAGGCCGAACACGCCCGGCCGGCCGTGCTGACGCGCGGTCTCCAGAGCGATCCGCCACGCGTCCTCGTGCGCCGAGGCGAATTCGGCGGCGTCGCCCGGAACGACCTCGCCCGGACCGGTCTGCCCGGTCAGGACCCCGGCGAAGCGCAGCCAGCCGGGTCTGTGTTCGACGCGGACCTGCCCGGCGAGCGCCACCAGGCGCGACAGCGGCCGCAGGTCGCGGACCCGGTCGCCCAACAGCACCCGCAGCCAGGCCGTCCCGGCCTCCCGCGAGTCGACCAGGATGCGGTCGACCGCCTCGGAGGTGTGCCCGAACTTGCTCTCCACCATGTACGCGAGCGACCCGACCCAGGCGGGGTCGTAGCTCTCGGTGGCCGCCAGAACGGTGAACAGCCGGTCGAACGCGCCCGGATGCGGCGCCTCAAGACCGCGCAGCAGCTCCAGGTACGCCCTGGCCAGTGTGAGCGTCTCCTTCGACGCCGCGTGCGAGACGACATCGGCGGCCAGCAGGTCCGGGACCCGCGGTGTCCAGTGCCGGGTCAGCACGGCCAGCGCGGCCGCGCCGTCCGGACGCCGGGCGCACCCGGCCAGGAAGGAGACGAGGATCCCGAGCCGTTGCTCGTCCAGGGACCCCGCTGCCTGCAGATCCAGCAGCCGCTGTACGTCGTCGACCCTGCCGCGGCCCCGCCGGATGTCGTTCAGCACGGAGTCCAGCAGGTCCAGTTCCTGGAGGACGCGTACCGCCGTGCCGGGCTCTCGCAGCGGGACGGCGGCGGTGGCGGCGAGCAGATGGGCCACCACGTCGGTGGTCGACTCCCGTTTCGCCCGCACCCGCAGCAGCTCGGCGAGGTAGGTGCGGGCCGCTTCGCCCTGCGGGGCCGGCGGGCGGCCGGTGCGCAGCGCCACTTCCTGCTGCCCGGTCCGCGCGGCGGCGGCGAAGACCAGCCGCAGACCGTGCTCGGCCTTGCCGGTCCAGGTGGCGCCGCTCAGCCAGGCACGGCAGCCGTACGGCAGCAGCGAGCAGACGGCGTCCAGGATCCGGACCCGCTCGGCGACGTCGGGGACGGCGGCGCCGGGCGGCGGAGTGATCACCAGCTGGTGGCCGTCCAGCAGCAGGGCGGCCGTCCCGGCGGCCCACTCGAAGCCCAGCCTGTCCACGGTGCCCGCCAGTTCGGTGGCGGGGGTGCGCACCGGGGTCACGGTGGCGGCCCGGGGAACGGAGTCGGACGCGGCCAGGGAGACGGCCCGGTCCAGCGCGGTCCAGGTCACCCCGGCGCGGCTGGCCGCACTCCATTCGAGCAGCAGCAGCCGCCAGGTGTAACTGGGCCTGCCGGTGCCGTCCTTGGAGCCGTCCCAGCTGGTGTCCACCACGGCGCAGACCGAACCGGCCTCCTTCTGCGCGCTGCTGAGGAACACCCGCCAGGGCAGGCCGCTGGCCGGTTCTCGCGCGTCCGGTGTCCCGGTGGTGGCGCTCCACAGATAGCGCTGCGCGCGGGTGCTCGGCAGGCTGCCGGCCAGCACCTCGTACCCCATGCTCTGGCCCGGGTGCTTGCCCAGGACCGCCCACTCGGCGGGCAGTCCCGCGGCGCCGGACCGGTCGCTCACCACGGCCGCCGCCTGCGCGCGGCCGTCCGGATCCGGCTCTCCAGCTCGGTCAGCGGTTCCAGGACGTTGATGGGTACGGGGGAGGTGCGGATCCGGGGGACGTGGTCGACGGTCTCCACATTGAGGTAATTGCGGTAGTCGAAGATGTGCTGGGGGTTGAGCCGGAAGCCGATCGCGGAGGAGACGTAGTACGAGATGCGCTGCGGGTGGAAGAAGTTCAGCAGCCCGTCCCGTACGAGCCGGGCGTTGGAGCCCCGGAATTCGTCGCACAGCCACTGGAAGTAGTGGGCGGCCTGCTCGGCGGGCACCCGGGGGAGCCGGGAACCCACGGAGTCCTGCGTCACCCAGCCGGCCTCCACCGCCGGGCGGAACACCTTGGGGTCGTCGAACTTGGTGACGCAGACGGAGACATGGTGCGGCAGCCGGTTGCGGTGGAGCCGGCCCGCGTTGCGGACCCGGGTGTTGAGCTCGTTGAGCATCGAGTAGAGGAAGTCGAAGCTGTTGGTCGACTGCTCGCCGTCGAGCAGCGGGTCGAAGAGGTAGATCAGCCCCTGGGAGCGGGTCAGCTGGTCGAGGACCCGGGGGCGCAGAGCGTGCTCGACGTCCCTGCCGTACACCTCACCCGCCACGTCCTGGACCTCCAGTACGAAGCCCACGTCGCGGCGCTTGCGGAACGAGGCGTTCGCCGTCTCCTCGCCCTGGAAGGACCAGGACAGCGACCGCACGCCCACGGTGGCCTCCGGGAACACCCGGTCGCTGGCCAGCTGGGTCACACCGGAGGTGAGGAATTCGTTGGACTCCGGATTCATCCCGCTGATCACCCAGTTGGGGCGGCCCTGGCGCTGCTGCTGCATCGCGGCGATGGGCATCGCGGCCAGATATGACGTCTTGCCCGAGCGCGGTGCGCCCCACAGCGCGATGCGGATCCGGTCGTTGCCGGCGGCCGCCATGCCGCCGGGGGGCCTCGGGACCTCCTCCGGTTCCAGGGAGCCGTCGAATCCGGAGTACGAGGGCTGCGAGGCGGGGTGGTCGGGGTAGTACTCGGTCCCCGTCTCCTCCGGGCGGGCGGCGGACCGCGGAGCGGGATCGGGCCAGTGCAGGGTGGTGTCCTCCGAGAAGGAGCGGGGCGGCTGCGGGTCCTCCGGTGCGGAGGGGGAGCCCGGGTCCTGCGGGTCCTCGTTGGGGTCGTAGTACGGAACGGACATGGTGTTTCTCCTCGTACCGGAACGGCGGATCACAGCAGGGGAGTGGCCAGGGCCAGGCGGCAGGGCGGGCCGTCCCACCGCCATGCGGGGGCGAGGGCGTCGGCCACGGCGGCCGCGCTGTCCTTGCCCCGGAGGAAGGGACGGCCGGCGGAGAGCGTGTCCCACGCGGCGGCGGTGTAACGCTGCACGGGACTCGCGGGGCCGTCCACGTGCGGCTGGGCACGGTCCAGCCGTGCCATGACCCGGACTCCCCGGGCCCGCAGGCTGTCCAGATCGGTCCGCCAGTCGGCGCCGAGCGGACAGGACGGCACCACATCGTGCTGCTCGGGCAGTCCGGGCGGGCGGCGGCCGACGATCAGTACGGCGCGCTCGGCGCGGGGGTGCGGGGCGTTCTTCGTACCGGCCATGGTGAGCCGGACCTTTCGGAGCGCGTCCTCCAGCGAGGAGGCGGTGTCCTGTTCACGCCGCGCGGGCCGCCAGCCGGCCAGGGCGGACCGGGCGGCCGCCGCGGGGCCGGGCGGCACCGTCAGCAGCAGCACGGAGCGCGGGGTGTAGCTGTTCTCGTGGACGACGTGGTCGTAGTGGCCCACGACGCCTACGCGCAGGCTCCGGCCGGAGCCGGGGCGGCGGGCCAGGGCCGCGATGAATTCCTGGGCGAACGCCAGCCGTTCTGCGGTCTCCGCCGGTTCGGCACCGCTCATCTCCACGGTGAGGACGACTTCCAGGGCGGGGGGCCGGATGATGCCGCGAGGAAGGCGGCCGACCAGCGCGGAGACATCCGCCGGGCGGTCGACGGTGGCGCCGTCCGTCGCCCCGCCGTCCAACCGTCCGGCCGCCTGGCGGCTCGGCGCCCCGGTGTCCGGCGCGCCGGCATCCGGCCCGGCCAGCGTCACTTCCCCCGGGCCGCGCAGCACGAAAGCCAGCCGCGCCGGGGCGAACGCGGTGAGTGCGGTCTGCCGGGCGGACAGCACCACCGTTCCCGAGCCGTCCCGGCCCGCGGCGGCCAGCACGGGCAGTACCACCGGTACCCGGTCGGCGGGCCCGCCGAACACGGTGATCTCCGCGGTCGCGGTTTCCCCGGGCCGGAGCCGGGAACCGGCGGGAAAGAGCACGTGGGTGTGTGTGCGAACCGCGCCGGTCCCCTGGTCGACCCGGGCGAGCAACAGCGTGTGGTCGGCCCGCAGCGGCGCGGTGCGCAGCGCCTCGCGCACCGCGTCCCGGGTGTGCGTGGTGTCCGTCCCGGGCGCGCCGTCCGGTGCGGCGGGCGCCGGGCCGATCTCGGCCCTCGGCGGGTACGCGGCGCGGAGCAGGGCCGCCGCCCGGTCCAGCAGGGCCCAGCCGGAGCGGCGGTTCAGCAGCACGATCGAGCGGGCGTACGGGGGCGGGACGAATTCCCGGAGCCACCGCATCACCGCCGTGTCGAAATCCCGGCGGCCTGGTACCGGGAGAGTGCCGATTCCACCCGCGAGCTGGAATCGGAGAAATTCCGGACGCGGGTCGAGCGACGGAACGGCCGAGGTCCACTCCGTGGTCCCGGCGTCGGTCTGCCGGGGTATTCCGTACGTGTCCGTGACGGCCTTGATCACGTTTATGCAATCGGGAGTGAATTCGACGAACAACAACGCGTCGACGCGGCCGTCGATCAGGTCGGCGAGGGCCTGCCCGCCCTGCGCGGAGTCATGCGCCGGGAGCTTTTCCGGGTAAAGGGGCCGCGGCTGCCGAGTCCGCTCGCCGGGCTCCGCCGGCCCGCCCCGCAGCAGCGACGCGGGCCGCGCCGCGCCGTCGTCGTCGGCGAAGGCCAACTTTGCCGCCCGTACGTCCCAGGCGTGCTCCGCCGCCCGCAACGCGGAGGTGGCGGACTCCTGTTCCGCCTCGGTCATTTCCCCCAGGACCGGATCCCCGTACATCCGCCATCCGCAGAGCACGCAGAGAGCCGCGCCCTCGCCCTCGTCAGGTGTTCCGCAGACCGGACATCCTCGTTCGATCCTTCCGGTCAATGACCCCTACCCCCTGATCGCACGGTCGGCCGACCCAGTGAGGACCTGGTCGCGCGCTGATCACCGTTCGGAACAGTTGCCGGCCCGGCCGGTTCGGCCCGGTCCGGTTCGCTCCGGTCCTGTCCGCACGCATCCCCTTGCACAGGGACGCCGACTCGAATAGCGCGGTTCCGGAGGCTTCATGCTGGCATAGGGCGAGCGGAATCCGTGAGGGTTTGGATGCGAAGAGTCAGTAGAACTATTTCCGGGTTCGAAACGGCTTGAAACAGGCGCGCAATATATTCTCATCCCCGCAAAATGTTTCATTGATCAAAAGTGTCGCCTTGGTCCCATTTGACCGGGTTGGATGTGGCGCCGAATGAGGCGGAACGAGAGCGGGGCAGCCGGTCGAGGGGCCTGTGGCCTGCTCTTCGACGGGACTTCGGACGCCTGGACGGCTGTGCGAAACTCGACCGTGCGCCGCGCCGAGCCGGCCGGGCCCCCGGCACCCCGTAAGCCAGGTTCTGGTCAATCGGGTGCGGTGGGCCGCTGCGGGGCGGCCCCGGCCATGATCCGCCGGACAGGCCCGAGCCTGTCACCTCGAAGGGAAGCTCTCCGGATGCGCATCGGGATCGTCGGCACCGACAACAGCCATGTCGACCAGATCGTCCGCCACCTCAATGTCGAGAAGGCCGATGGAGAAGCGCGCGTCGTGGCGCTCAGCGGTGGGCGCGGCCGGCGCAACGTCACGCTGGCGCGCGCCGGAGGGATACCGGCGATCGTCGACGAGCCGGCCGGCCTGCTCGGGCTGGTCGACGCCGTCGTCGTCGCGGACCGGGACGGCGCGAACCACCGGGACCAGGCGGTCCCCTTCCTGGCGCAGGGCCTTCCGGTCTTCGTCGACAAGCCCCTCAGCCGCACCGTCGCGGACGCCCGGGTCATGATCGACACCGCACGCGCTCACGGCGCGCCGCTCACCTCGTCCTCGGCGCTCCGCTGGATCCCCGACACCGAGGCGCTGGTGGCCCGGTCCGCGCCGGGAGGCCGGCCGGAGCTGGTCGTGGTGTCCGGGCCCGCCGATCCCGCCGGCGACCACGGCGGAATCTTCTTCTACGGCATCCACGCGGTGGACATCGCCCTCCGGCTCGCCCCCGGCGAGATCTCCGGCGTACGGACCGACATCACCGGCACCACGGTCGTCGCATCGTTCATCGCCGGTGACACCCGCGTCGTCGTGAACCTCGTCAAGCCGGGCAGCGCGGATCAGATCCCTTTCCATGCAATGACGTTCACCCGGCAGAGCATGGTCCAGCAGACCCTGACCCCGGGCGCGGACTACTGCCTGCCCGGCCTTCACGTGTTCCTGGAGATGGCGCGCACCGGCACGCCGCCGATCGCCTACGGGGACCTGCTGCGCCCCATCGAGGTCCTGGAGCCGGTCGCAACCGCCGTGCGCGAGGCGTCCGCCACCGCCCGCTGAGCCGCGCGCGCCATGGCGCCCGGCCCCGGGGGCGCTGCGCCGCGATGCCCGCCGGGTTACCGGCAGGGGAAGCGGCGTCGCAGGCTGAGCATGCCGGCTCGCGTGACGGTATGGATGGGCTGCGCGATGGTGTTCGGCACGGTCACCGAAGGCGCCATGAACGACTGGTCCGCGCTCTACATGAAGGACGTGGTCGACGCTGCGTCGGAACTGGCGCCCATGGGCATCGCGGTGGTCTCGGTCATGATGGTGCTGGCCCGCGTCTTCGCCGACGGCTGGCGCAGCCGCTGGGGCGACGGGCGCATCGTCCGCGTCGGCGGCGTGGTGGCCGGTGCCGGGCTGGCACTCGCCCTGCTGGCCGGCGGTGTCGTGCCGACGCTGACCGGCTTCGCCTGCGTCGCCCTGGGTGTCGCGGCCGTGAGGGGGCATGGGCGCCGTCGCCGCCTCGGCGATCCTGGTGTCCCTGTGTGCCACACAGATCCGCTGGCCGAAGCTCGCCGACTCCCGGGCCGTCCCGGCTCCCGAGTCCTGAGTCCTGAGTTCCGGGCCATGAGTTCCGGGCCATGAGGTCATGTGCCCAGGGCTCCGTGGCCACCGGGCGGTTGGGCGAGCTCCGCGCACCAGGCAGGATGGTGCTGTCCAGCCGGTAAGAGGAGATCATGATCGAGAAAATTCTGCCGTCCCGGGTAGCCGTGGCAGAGGCGTTCTCCGACCTGCCCGATGCCGCACTCCTGCCCGGAGAGGAGCAGCTGACCCGCGGATTCGTGGCGAAGCGCCTCGGGGAGTTCGTCACGACGCGTCACTGCGCCCGCCGCGCCCTCGGATCGCTGGGCATCGCCCCCGTCCCCATCCTCAAGGGCGAGCGCGGTGCACCGCTCTGGCCGCAGAACACGGTCGGGAGCCTGACCCACTGCACCGGCTACCGGGCTGCCGCCGTGGCCCACCGGACGGACCTGCTCACCGTCGGCATCGATGCCGAGGGCGACGCGCCGCTGCCCGGCGACGTGCACAGCAGCATCGCGCTGGTGACGGAGCAGCGGCGCGAGCGCGAACTGCGCCTGGAGCAACCGGGGATCAACTGGGACCGTCTGCTGTTCAGCGCGAAGGAGGCCGTGTACAAGGCCTGGTTCCCGCTCACCCACCGCTGGCTGGGCTTCGAGGAGGCCGACATCGAGCTCCGCCTCGACGGCAGCTTCACGGCCGAACTGCTGGTCTCCGACCTGGAACCGGCGGCCGGGACGGGAGTGAGGGCGGTCCCCGACCGTTTCAGCGGCCGCTGGCTGGCCGAGGGCGGGCTACTGCTCACCGCGATCGTTGTCGGGAACCACCCCGCACCGTAACCTCTGTCCGCATGAGCGGAGATCACCCGGGTGAAGAGCGCAGGCGCGCACGTGGGTTGGGCATTCCCCTGACCGGTGAGCCCGGGAGGTGGAACGCGATCACGGATGTGCCGGGCGTCGAGGTCGGATACGTCACCCTCGTCGACGGCGACGACGTACGCACCGGAGTGACCGCGCTGCTGCCGCGCGGCCGGGAGGGTGTGGGCACCCCCTGCGCGGCCGGCTGGCACTCGTTCAACGGCAATGGTGAGATGACCGGCACCGCGTGGATCGAGGAGACCGGCTCGCTGGCCGTTCCGGTGGTCATCACCAATACGTACGCGGTCGGCCCGGTGCACCGGGGAGTGGTCGAGTGGGTGCGCGCCAACTGTGTGGGCATGGCGCCGGAGTGGCTGCTGCCGGTCGTCACGGAGACCTGGGACGGCCACCTCAACGACATCCACGGCTCGGCCGTGGAGTCCCGTCACGCGGGGGAGGCGATCGGGGCGGCGGCGTCGGGCCCGGTCGAGGAAGGATGCGTCGGCGGCGGCACGGGCATGCGCTGCTACGGCTTCAAAGGCGGCTCGGGGACCGCGTCACGTGTGGTGGAGTACGGCGAGGACCGGTACACCGTCGGAGCCTTCGTCCAGGCCAACTTCGGCGCCCGGCGCGAACTGGTGGTGGCCGGTGTGCCGGTGGGGCGCGAGCTGACCGACCCTGTCGGGGCGACGGCCCCCGAGGCGGCGCCCGACGGGGAGCGCCCGGTGCCGCCCGGCGCGGGCTCGGTGATCGTGGTCGTGGCGACCGACGCCCCGCTGCTGCCGGGTCAGTGCAAGGCGCTGGCCCGCCGGGTGACGCTCGGCCTGGCCCGTACCGGCACTACCGGCAGTCACTTCTCCGGGGACCTGTTCCTGGCTTTCTCCACGGCCAACCCGTCCGCGTTGACCAGTACGTTTCCCGAGGACGACGGCAGCGCGCCGTACGAGTCGATGCGGTTCGTGCCCTGGGGCCGGATGGACCCCTTCTACTGCGCGGTGGTCGAGTCGGTGGAGGAGGCGGTGCTCAATGTGCTCACCGGCGCGCACCCGATGACCGGCCGGGCCGGCCACCACGTCCCGGCCCTCCCGCTGGACCGGGTGAGCGGACTCCTGGCGGCGCGAGGAGCGGTTCCGTAGCCCGTCACCGGGGCGGTTCACAGGTGTTTCGGGGCGGGTTCGTTGGCCCGGTACAGGTTCGTCGGCCATACTGCCCGCCGTGGAGCAGCGCATAGATCCGAACACTCAGCCCGGATACGCCGCAGGGACAGACCCGGCGTTCATCCCCGGTCTCACGGCCCCCGTCAAGGCCGGCAAACCGGACACGAGCCTGGAGCAGCCAGACTTGGAGCAGACAGAACCGGAACAGGCGGAGCAGGAACAGCCGGAGCGGGAAGCGGCGCAGGAGGGAGCGGCCGACGCCGCCGCCCCCGACGACGGCGACGAGGCGGAGGCCGTGTCCGATGCGGCCGACGACAAGGAGGCGGCGGACGGCCCCTCCTTCGAGGTGAGCGACCGTCGCGGCTCGATCACCGCGGACCGTGCGGGAGTCCGGTTCCGGCTGGATGACCAGGAAGCCGATTTCCGGTGGGACGAGATCGGCGCCGTCGAGGTGAAGCTGCCCCGGTTCGGCCGCCGGTTCACCGTCACGGTCCACATGTCGACCCGCCGGTGGTTCAACGCCGAGGTCGAGGCGCCGGCCAGGAGCAGCCTCAAGGAGTGGGCGGCGGAACTCGACGAGGTTCTGGACGCCTACTTCGAGGAGTCCTGACCCGAGGGCCGTGTGGGCGAGGCCGGCGGCCCCGTCCCGCCCGCCGGCCTCCGCACGGTCCTCAGGCCGGGCCGTGCGTGCCGCGCAGCGCGTCGAGGATGTGCGGCCAGGCGGCCGACCCGAGCGCCGCGTCCGCCGCGGCCGATCCTCCGTACCGGAACTGCGCGGAGGCGGGCGCCGGGCCCTCGCCGGGCAGCCGCGGACGGTGTCCCGCGTCGGGGCTGCCGACGACCCGTACGGGCAGGCCGGCCGCTCTGCGGCGGTCGGCCAGCTCCTCGGCGCAGGGCAGCGAGGGCCACATCTCGTCGTCGCCGCCCGCGACCAGGACGAGCTCGGCGCCGGACCTCTCCACCGGGATCCTCGCCGCGTCGACCCGGTCGGCGAACGTGCGCCGGCTCTGCTCGTACCAGCCGCGAACGGCGACCGGACCGCCCTCGGGCCGTGCGGGCGCGGGTGCCCAGGAGTCGTCGTAGGGGACGAACGGCAGCGGCTCACCGCGCCAGGTCCAGGAGGACCGGCACGGCCGGTCCTGTCCATCGGTTCCGGGCCCGACGTTCGCCCAGGTGAGGGACGTCGGCGAGAGCGCCACCACGGCGTCCACGCCGGGCAGGAGCACCGACAGGTGCAGAGCGGCCTCCGCGCCCTTGGACGTACCGAGGACGCCTGTCCGCCGCGCGCCGCCCGCGCGCAGTACCTCGATCGCGGGCTCGAACGTCTCCAACGGGACCTCGCAGATGCCCGGAGGCTGTCCACAGCCGCCGAACCAGCGGATCGACAGGGCGGCCATGCCCTCCCGGGCCAGGAGCCGGCACCGCTCTTCCTCGATCCGCCCGCTGGACCCGGAGAGCACGAGCACCCCGACCTCCGGGTCGCCGTCCGGTCCGTGCTGCGGCCTGGCGAGGAACCCCTCGCGAACACCCCGGTGAAGGGCTTCGCGAGGGGTCCCGGTTCCGTGAGCAGCCCCGGGAGCAGCTCCGCGAGCGCCTTCGGCGGGATCGCCTTCGCAGGGACAGGGATCGCCGAAGGTGTGCTCGATGATGCGCACCGGCCGGTCAGGCGTCCGTGAGTACGACGGAGCGGGTCAGGTGGCGGGGGCTGTCCGGGTCCAGACCACGGGCGGTGGCACGGGCGATCGCCAGACGCTGCACGCGCACCAGGTCGGCCAGCGGGTCCAGGCCGCTCTCCACCCAGCGGGCGCCGGTCGCCAGCACCTGCTCCGCGAGCCCCTCGGGGGCGGTGCCGAACATCCAGGTCGCGGTGCCGGCGGTGGCGATGCTGATCGGGCCGTGGCGGTACTCCATCGCGGGGTACGACTCGGTCCAGGACAGCGACGCCTCCTTCATCTTCAGCGCCGCCTCGTTGGCGAGCCCCGCCGTCCAGCCGCGGCCGAGGAAGGTGAACTGGGTGCACTCCACCAGACCCTCGGGCAGCGGCTCGGCCAGCGCGGTCTCCGCGTCGCGCACCGCTTCCTCGGTGTGCAGACCGAGGTGGGCGCGGAGCAGGGTGAACGCGGTGGTCGCGAACCGGGTCTGCACGACGGACTGCTCGTCGGCGAATTCGAGCACGACGACATCGTCGGCCGCCGTCATGACCGGGGTGTTCGGGTCGGCGGTGATGGCCACGGTACGGGTGACACCACGGAGCCGGTCGAGCAGTTCCAGTACCTCGGTCGTGGTTCCCGAGCGGGTGAGGGCGACGACCCGGTCGTAGCCGCGGCCGAACGGGAACTCCGAGGCGGCGAAGGCGTCGGACTCGCCCTGACCGGACCCCTCACGGAGCGCGGCGTACGCCTGAGCCATGTAGAACGAGGTGCCGCAGCCGACGACCGCGATGCGCTCGCCGGTGGCGGGCAGTGCGGCCGACTGCGTCTCGGCCAGCTCGGCGGCGCGACGCCAGCATTCCGGCTGACTGGCTGTCTCGATCTCGACAAATGACACTTCTGCACTCCGTACTCGTAGTGGGATGCTCGTTTACGCACGTTATACGGGTTGTGCGAGCATTATCAAGCATCCTGCGTGCAGGAAGCTTGACTGGGCGGAGCCTTGTGCGACGCTTGCGCGTGTCCGGTGACCGTACCCAAGGGGATGGGTGCCCGAAGCCCGGCCTGTGAGGAGAGGTGCCTTGTCCAGGGATGCCCGGTGGAACGCGCTGCTGGAACTCGTCGGTAAGAACGGCCGGGTGGACGTCGAGGACGCCGCCACGACGCTGGACGTCTCGGCCGCGACCATCCGCCGCGACCTGGACCAGCTCGCCGAGCAGCAGCTGCTCACCCGTACCCGCGGCGGCGCGGTGGCGCACGGCGTCAGTTACGAACTGGCCCTGCGCTACAAGACCGGACGCCACGCCCCGGAAAAGCAGGCCATCGGCCGCGCGGTCTCCGAACTGGTGGCGGTGGGCGAGGTGGTGGGACTGACCGGCGGTACGACGCTGACCGAGGTCGCCCGTTCGTTGGCGGTGCGCTCCGACGTCGTCGGTGACGGCGCGTCGGCGATGGGCGGGCAGCCGACCCTGACCGTGGTCACCAACGCCCTCAACATCGCCAACGAGCTGGTGATCCGGCCGCAGATCAAGATCGTGGTGACCGGCGGAGTGGCCAGGCCTCAGTCGTACGAGCTGACGGGCCCGCTGGCCAGCGGGGTCCTGGGCGAGATCACGCTGGACGTCGCCGTGCTCGGCGTCAACGCGATCGACACCGAGCGCGGCGCGTACGTCCACCACGAAGGCGAGGCCAGTATCAACCGCCTGCTCGCCCAGCAGGCCCAGCGCGTGGTCGTGGCCGCCGACTCCTCGAAGATCGGCAAGCGGGCCTTCGCCCGGGTCTGCGGCCTGTCCCAGATCGACTTCCTGGTCACCGACGAGGGGATCACCCCCGAGGCGACCGCCCGCTTCACGGAGGCCGGGGTCACGGTCGTCGCGGTGTGAGCACCGGCCGCCCGACGGCGGGGAGTCGTCCCGGACGAGGGGCGGCGCCCCGCCGTTTCTGTGTGCCCGGTGGTTCTTTGCTTGTACCGAGGCGGATCGATGCCAAATGATGCTCGTTAAGTCGATGAAACGAGCAACTCTTGCCACTTGCGTGCGCTGTCGTGAACTATGTGTGTGTCGCCGTGCAGGAGCATCGGCCGCACCCATTCCCGTACGAACCCGCCCGCACCACCAGCACAACCAGAAGGGACCCCCGTGTCAGACCTGCGACTCGGCGTCATCGGGCTCGGCCTGCGCCGTTCCATCGCGACCTCCGCCCACCACCCCGGACAGGGCTCGGCGATCACCGCCGTCTGCGACCTCGACCCCGAGGTGCGGCGGCGCGAGGCCGAGCAGTTCGGTGCCGATGTCGCGGTCGAGGATTACAAGCAGCTCCTCGGCCGGGACGACCTCGACGCGATCATCGTCGCCACTCCCGACGACACCCACGAGACGATCGCCATCGACGCGCTGCGGGCCGGCAAGGCAGTCTTCGTCGAGAAGCCGCTCGGGATCACGGTCGAGAGCTGCGACAACATCCTGCGCGCCGCGTACGAGACCGGGACCCGGCTGTACGTCGGACACAACATGCGCCACATGGGCGTCGTGCGGCTGATGCGCGACATCATCGCCCGCGGCGACATCGGCGAGCCCAAGGCCGTCTGGGTGCGGCACTTCGTCGGGTACGGCGGTGACTACTACTTCAAGGACTGGCACGCCGACCGGGCCCGCACCACCGGACTGCTGCTCCAGAAGGCCGCGCACGACATCGACGTGCTGCACTGGCTGGCCGGCGGCTACACCCGCCGTGTCAACGCGCTCGGCGACCTCCTCGTCTATGGCGACCTGCCGCGCCGGGAGCCGGACACCCCGCGCCCGGCGAACTGGCTGCGCGAGTTCGACTGGCCGCCGACGGCCCGCAAGGACCTGCACCACATCGTGGACGTCGAGGACGTCTCGGTGATGAACATGCAGCTCGACAACGGCGTCGTGGCCGCCTATCAGCAGTGCCACTTCACCCCCGACTACTGGCGGAACTACACCGTCATCGGCACCGAGGGGCGCCTGGAGAACTTCGGTGACGGCCCCGGCGACGAGGTCAAGGTCTGGAACACCGGCCCCAGCGGATACCGGGCCGAGGCCGACATCACCTACCGGGTGCCGGAGGCCAACGGCTCCCACGGTGGCGGGGACAGCCGGATCATGGAGGAGTTCTGCCGGTTCGTGCGCGACGGGGGCGTCACCGACACCTCGCCGGTCGCCGCCCGGATGAGCGTCGCCGCCGGTGTGCTCGCGACCCGGTCCCTGCGCGAGGGCGGCACGCCGTTCGAGGTGCCGGCCCTCGACCCGGAGCTGATCGCCTACTTCGAGGGCGGACAGGTCAGGTAACGCACGATCGGTGCGACCGGTTCGCAGTCGCGGAGACCTTCGGGGACGGTGCCTTCCGGTGCCGTCCCCGAAGGTCTCGGTGAAGGTCTTGGTGAAGGTCGCCATGCGATTGTTTTCGGCCATGCTCGGTGGGTAATCGGCGCATTCCCGTTTGGTGGCCGCCCGGTGGGTGTTCGGCGGGACGCGTGGCATCGTGGGGTGAATTGGCGGCAATCGCCTGGAAGGTGACGGGTGGGGGCGGGGTGTGTCGGTCTCGCAGGGTTACCGCGGCTGCGTCATCCGGGATTGCGAGCGTCGATTTTGCGCCAATGGAACCCCGCGGTGGCCGAGTTCGAACGCGTGGCCGGATCTCGGTCGGCATAATCGCGTCCATGTCGATCACGGGTGGAGACGTCGTTGACCTGGGCAGGGGCCTGTACGCATGGCTCCCGCCGAAACGGGGCTGGGGGCTGGCCAACTGCGGTCTGCTCGTCTCGCCCCGGGGCGCGCTCTGGATCGACACCCCCTACGACGTCGTGCTCGCCGGTCAGTTCCTGGCCGAGTCCACGAAGCGGCTGCCGGCCGGAGTCCAGGTCGACCGGGTGATCGTCACCCACGCCAACGGGGACCACTTCTGGGGCGCGGGCGTACTCCCGGACGCGGAGATCATCGCGACCCGCGAGGCCCGCGAGCACATCCACTACGAACCCACGCCGCAGCAGCAGCACGCACTCGTCGCGGCCGGCGACCGGGCCACCCCGCTCGGCGGGTATCTCGCCCGTCACTTCGGCACCTTCGACTGGTCGCGGACCGAGCCGGTGGTTCCGACCACCTATTTCACCGGCGAGCTCGAACTGACGCTGGGGGAGTACCCGGTCCAGATCTCGGCGCTGCCGTCCGCGCACACCACCGGCGACCTGATGGTCCATCTGCCCGCGCAGGGTGCCGTGTTCACCGGGGACATCATCTTCTCCTCCACTCCGGAGCAGCCGGGCGACCACCCGGTGCACTGGGCGGGCCCGCTGAGCAATCTGATCTCGGCCTGCGAACGGGTGCTGGCCACCGGCGCCGAGACCGTCGTCCCGGGACACGGCCCGCTCCTCGACCGGGCCGGGGTACGCGATCACATCGTGTACCTGGAGTACGTGCGCGAGCGCGCCCACGCCTTCCACGCGGCCGGTATCCCCGCCGTCGAGGCCGCTCGCCGGGTCATCGCCGAGGCGCGCTACCCGGAGCTGGGGCTTCCCGAGCGGCTGGTGGTGACCCTCGGCAGCGAGTACCGGCAGCTCGACGGCTCCGAACTGCCCGGAGTGCTCCAGGTGATGACCGAGGTCGCCGTGGTCGCTCAGGAACTGGAGCAGCCGCATGCGCCGGCCGGGCCCGCGGAGCTGTAGAGGCGTTCCTGCCAGGAGGGCTACCCCTTTTCCCCGGACGACCTGTCCGACAACAGAAACGCGGTGACGGCATGGGATGGATAGTGGCGGTGATCGCCGTCGCCGCCGCCGTGGCGGCGATGGTCCACGCGGAGAACATGGCGCGGGCCCAACGCATCGCCGCGGCCCGCGCCGAGCTGGCCGAACGGCAGATGAAGGCCGCCGAGGCCCGTACCGCGGCCCTCACCGACGAGATCGGCCAGTTGGCCCGGGAACGGATACCCGTCGCCGCGCTCGCCCTCTCCCACCCCACCGCCCAGGTCCCCGGACTGCGGGAGGCGGCCGAGATCGACGGCGATGCCGCGCGGCTGCTCACCGAGGCGGTGCAGGCCGCGCGCACGGCCGTCCTGGAGGAGCGGGGCCGCGTCGACGCGGCCGCCCGCGCGGCGATGCGCGGCACCTCCGCCAAGATCCAGTCCCTGCTCAACCAGTCCCAGCAGCTGCTGCACGAGCTCCAGCACGAGTACGACGACCCGCGCATCCTGCAACTGGACTTCCGCAACGAACTTGCGCTGCGACGCACCCAGGCCACCGCGGTGCTCTGCGACGCCTGGCCCGGCCTCGCCCGCCAGAACTCTCCGCTCGTCGAGATCGTGCTCGGCGCCCAGTCCCGGGTGGCCGGTTACGAACGCGTCAAGGTCGCCAACCACCTGCGCGACGAACGGCTCGGCCTCGTCGCCCGTGCCGCCGAACCCCTCGCCATCGCCCTGGCCGAACTGCTGGCCAACGCCACCGCCTACTCGCACCCCGACACCGATGTCCAGGTCACCCTCCAGCAGAGCGGCGGCCGGGGCGCGTTCCTGATGGTCGACGACGCGGGCATCGGCATGGACGACGACGCGCTCGACCGGGCACGGGCCCTGGTGGCGGGCCCGCCGGAGATCCTGCTGACCGAGCTGGGCGATCCGCCGCAGACCGGCTTCGCCGTCGTCGGCCGGCTGGTGCTCCAGTACGGCTTCAACTGCCACATCGAGGAATCGCCGTTCGGCGGCATGCGCGCGATCCTGCGCGTCCCCGCCCATCTGCTGACCGTGCTGGAGGACGACCGCAGCCTCTCCGCCCTCGCCCCGAAGCCGGTGCGGACACCCGCCTCGCCCACCGTTCCCGAGCCGACCGAGCAGGAGACCGCACCCGTGCCGCAACCCGCCGGCGGACAGGCCCCCGCGCTGCCCAGCCGACGTCGTCGCGCACCACGCCCGGCCCCGGCCCCCCGGGCGCCCGCAGGCGCCGCCCCGGAGTGCGAACAGGTGCCCCGTACACCCGAGCAGGCCGGGGCTTCCTGGGCGGCACTCCAGCAGGGCACCCTCAACGGCAGGAGCGTCGCCGGGCCGCCATCCGCCCCGGCACCGGAAGACCACGACCACCCGGACGACCGGGACGAGCAAGGAGACGACCAGACGTGAGCGCCCCCACTTCCACCACCGGTGACCTCGCATGGGTACTGACCCCGCTGCTGGAGCTCCCCGGAGTCCAGCACGCCGTGGTCGCCACCGGAGACGGACTCGTCGAGGGCGCCTCACCCGGCCTGGACCGGGCCTCCGGCGAACGGGTCGCCGCCATGACCGCCACGCTGCACGCCGCGGCACGCGCCTTCACCACGGCCTTCACCGACGTCGAGGCACCGCGCCTGGCCCAGACGGTCGTCGAGTCCGACCAGGGCTTCGCCATTGTCGTACCGGCCGGGAACAACACCACACTCGCCCTGTTCGCGGAACCCGGAGCCAAGCTCGGCGACATCGCGTACCAGATGCAGGTGCAGGTCACCGCCCTGACCCGGGCGATGAACGCACCCGCCCGCCTGCCGGACACCGCCGCCCGGCCATGACCTCCGGCCCGGGGCGCCGTCTGATACCCGCCTATCTGGTCACCGGCGGCCGGACCCGGCCCGCCGGTCCCGCGCTCGACCGGCTCGACATACTCGTGCGCGCCGACACCGAGCTGCCCCCGGACACCGGCTCGGACCAGCGCCGACTCTGCGAGCTGCTCGAACCGGGGGCGCTCACCGTCGTCGAGTGCGCTGCCCACCTGGACCTGCCGGTCAGCGCCACCGTCTTCCTGGCCACGGACCTCGCGGCCGCCGGACAACTGCACACCCGACCGCCCGTCCCCAGCGCCGGGGAGATCGACCGGTCGCTCGTCGAGAGGCTGCTCGTTGGACTCCGCTCCCTCCACTGACCGCACCGGCATCGGCTATCTGCCGCCCGCCGCCCGGAACCTGATGAAGATCGTCGTCACGGGTCCGTTCGGCGTCGGCAAGACCACCCTGATCCGTACGCTGTCGGAGATCGCCACGCTCCACACCGAAGAGGCGATGACCCAGTCCAGCACCCGGCTCGACGACACCGCCGGGCTGCCGGACAAGACCACGACCACCGTCGCCGTCGACTTCGGCCGGCTGACCGTCCTGGACGACCTGGTGCTCTACATGTTCGGCACCCCCGGCCAGCAGCGGTTCCTGCCGCTCTGGGAGGACATCGCCCGCGGTGCGCTCGGCGCGGTCGTCCTGGTCGACACCCGCAGGCTCGCCGACTCCTTCGCGGTCATGGACATGGTCGAGGAGCAGGGCCTGCCGTACACGGTCGCGGTCAACCGTTTCCCCGATGCCCCCGCCCACACCGACGAGGTCCTGCGCAAACACCTCGACCTCGCCCCCGAGACCCCGCTGGTGCAGTGCGACGCCCGCGAACGCCGCGGCAGCATCGATGCCCTGATCGCGCTGGCCGAGCACGTACTCACCAAGATGCCCAGGCCCGAGGACCCGTCATGACAGCGTTCGCACAGCCGCCGGATCCGCTCGCCCTGTACGGTCCGGAATTCGCCGCCGACCCGCAGAGCCACTACCGGCGCCTGCGCGAACACGGCCCCCTCGCGCCCGTCCGGCTCGCCCCCGGCATCGATGCCCTGCTGGTCACCGACTACCAGGCCGCTGTCGATCTGCTCCGCGACACCCACACCTTCACCAAGGATCCGCGCGCCTGGCAGGCCACCGTCCCCGAGGACTCGCCGGTCCTGCCCGTGCTCGGCTACCGCCGCACTGCGCTGTTCAGCGACGGCGACGTGCACGCCCGCTACCGCGGCGCCATCAACGACAGCCTCGCGCTGATCGAGCCCCACGCCCTGCGGGCCGAGGTCACCCGGGTCGCGGGGCGCCTGATCGGCGAGTTCGCCGCCACCGGAAGCGCCGACCTCATCGCCCAGTACGCCCGACGGCTCCCGCTGCACGTCCTGGCGATCTGTTTCGGGGTGGAGCCGGGCGACGGCGAACGCATCGTCAACGGCGTCGTCGGCATGTTCAACTCCGCCGAGAACGCCGCCGCCGCGTACGCGGACCTCGTCGAGGTCGTCACCGCACTGGTCGCCGACCGCCGTGCCGGCCCGCGCCGCGACCTCACCTCGTACCTGCTGGGCCACCCGGCCAATCTCGACGACGACGAGACTGTGCGTCAGATCACCCTGATCATGAGCGCGGGCCACGATCCGACGACCAATCTGATCGGCAACGCGCTGCTGCACATGCTCACCGACGCCCGCTACGCCGGCTCGCTGCACGGCGGCGCGATGACGGCGCACGAGGCGGTCAACGAGGTCCTCTGGCAGAACCCGCCGCTGGCCAACCTCGCCGCCCACTACCCGCGCCACGACACGGAGTTCCACGGCGTGCGGCTGCGCGCGGGACAACTTCTCCTGGTCTCCTATGCCGCGGCCAACACCCGCTCGACGCCCGGTCCTTCCGGCTCCGCGGTCCGCTCCGGGGCCGGCGCCCACCTGGCCTGGTCCGCGGGCCCGCACCGCTGCCCGGCGAAGCAGCCGGCGCTGCTCATCGCCATGACCGCGATCGAGCAGCTCACCAGTCAGCTCTGCGACGCGGAACTGGCCGTCGAGCCCAGTGCCCTGAAGTGGCGTCCGGGCCCCTTCCACCGCGCGCTGTCCCGGCTTCCGGTACGGTTCACCCCCGTCGACATGAGTGCGGAGACCCACCAGCACAGGACCGCCGGGGAAGCGGCGGACGGGTCACCGGCGGTGTCGATCGGCCCATGAACCGTGTCGGTGGTACGCCGAACGGGTGAGTGGCGAGAGAATTGCCCGATGAACAGCGAGCGCAGCCGGCGCAACGCCAACCGAAGCACAGACGGGGTGGTCCGGTGAGCAGGTACGACAGGTACGACGTCACGGACGAGCAGTGGGAGGGGCTTGCCCAGGTCGTACCTCTGCGCAGCCGCAACGAGTGGCCGTCCAGGGTGGATCACCGCACGGTTCCTGACGAGACCGAAACGGCCGAACAGCGGCGACTCGTCGTGCTGCGGGTCCAGGTCTTCGCGGACGCACGGGAGGTGGCCGAATACCTGGTCGCCCAGATTCCGGTGCTGCTCGACCTGACCAGCGCCGAGACGGATGTGGCCAAGCGCATCCTGGACTTCACCAGCGGGGTGGTCTTCGGCCTCGGCAGCGGAATGCACCGTGTCGACCGGAATGTCTTCCTGCTGTCGCCGGTCGGCATGGAGGTCGAGGGAGTCACGGCGGCGGGCCTTCCCGGTTCGTAGGAGGGCTGCCGGGGCGGGCGGTGGCAGGGAGTGTGCGAGGTGGGGCATACGAGGTGGGGTGTACGAGGTGGGGTGTACGAGGTGGGGCGTACGAGGTGGGGCGTACGAGGTGGGTGGACGTCCCCCGATCGTAGGAAGGTCGTTCAGGCGTAACGGTTCTTCTGTTGACGGCCTGCATACCGTCCGCCCATGACCGCACTCCGCCCCGAAACCTTCCCGCTGCCGCCCACCGGTTCGACCACGCCGGACGGCACATCCCCCGACGCACGCACGCGGGTCCACCCCGCCGGGCCCGTCGTCACCGAACTGCGGCTGTCCGCCTTCGCCTCGCACCGGGGCGCCGCCTTCCCCGTCGGTCCGGTCACGCTCTTCGGCGGGCCGGGCGGCAGCGGCAAGTCGAGCGCGTTACGGGCGTACGAGGCACTGGCGCGGCTGGGCGGCGGAGACCCGCTGGACGAGGTCTTCCCCGATCCGGCGGCCTGCGTGCCCGAGGGGGCCGCGGCCGACGCGCAGGGCCGCCGCGGCTTCCGGATCGGCTGCACGGCGGACGGCCCGGCAGGACCGGTGCGGCTCGATGTCGCCGTCCAGGCGGAGCCCACCCTCCGCATCGTCGGTGAACGGCTGACCGGCGGCGGCGAGACCCTGCTCACCACCGCGCTGCGCGACCCGGGACGCGCCACGGTCCAGGCGGCCTGGCACACCGCGGGCGCGGTCCCGGTGACGCGGGCGCCACTGCCGGACGACCGTCTCGGCACGGCCCTGCTGCCGCTGCGGGTCGCGGGCCGTACCGAGGGACAGTTACGGGTCCTGGCCGCCGCCGAGCAGATGGTGGTGGCCCTCAGGTCGGTCTTCCCCTGCGAACCGCAACCGCAGCGGATGCGGGCCCCCGTGCCGGCCGGTGACGGCAGGCTGCGGCGCGGCTGCGACAACCTGGCGGCGGTGCTGGAGCGTACGCACACGCAGTGCGCGCAGCGCCATGCCCGGCTGGTCGCCGCGGCGCACGCCGGATGCGCGGGGACGGTGACCGCACTGGGCGTCGAACGGCTCCCGGACGGTTTGCTGCGGGCGGTTCTCGGCAGGGGCGGGGGACGGGCCACCCCGGCCGGGCGGCTCGGCGACGGCGAGCTGAGGTATCTCGCCCTCGCCCTGGTGCTGCTCACCGGTCCCGGAGTGCTGGCGGTGGACACCGCGGGAGAGGTGCCGTCGGCCATGCAGACCCTCACCGTGCTGGCCGACGGACTCGACCGTGACCTGGACGGAAGGCAGTTGGGCGAGTTGCTCTCGCTGGCCCTGTCGATCGGGGCGGCCGGGCACCTCAGGCTGGTCGGCACGGTCACCGAGCCGGGCGCGGTAAGGGCCCGGGAGATGCCCGGGGTGAGGGTGGTGGCCCTGGCGCCGTGACCGCACTCGATGTGTGGTGAGTCCGTCACCGAGCTGCCGGCGGTCACGAGGGAACGGGAATGCCTGCCCCAAGTCCGTGACCGCCGCAGCAGTTCACTACCGGGAGGCGCGTATCGGTCCTTGCGGCACTCCCTCCAACCAGGCGGCCGGAGCACAGGCCCTCCTGGTACCACGCGGACTCATGAGCGTCACCCCAGGCGTCTGTTCCGGGGGAGGCCTCCCGACTGGGTTATATCTCTGCAAAGCCGGTGAACTTTCTGCACCATGGCCGGGCTCGTTGCCGGCTCGGTTACGGAATGCTGCTGCGGCGATACAGCAAATGCCCTGGAAGGGAGCGATGCGGATCCGACGACCAGGGCGGTCGCGGCTGCTAGCGTCACGAATTGTCGCTCGGGATGCACGATATGCGGAAATCGTGCTCTCCTGAGGTCTCGCACCCGGCCCGGCATTCATTTTGAGGCGGGCCGGCGTGCAGATGGTCTCGCTGGGGCAGAGCGCGTTCCATTGCTCCCCCGCGGGCGCGGGGAGCTTTTCTATAATGGCATGAGAGAGTGGGGATGCGCGACAGGCCCGTGAACTGGGCTTGCAGTTTGAGTAAGTTGCGCAGTTGCGACTGGATTGGGGCAGTGGCACGGTGGTTGCACGCCCTGAACTGATCTCTATCTGCGGTGATTTCATCGGTCGGCATGCATCTGGATGCCTCGCACGTGCCTGAAACCCGGAAAGTGTCCAGAAGTCTGCATCTCGTGTGCGGCATCTATGGCATGTGTGGCAGCGAGCGAAAGGCGAGGTCTTGCGATGAGGCCAGTAACGAACGTTCGTCAACGGCCAAGAATATCGGGGTTTACCTCGATCGCAGCGCTGGCAATAGTTTCCGTGATCGCCTCGCTGCTGCTCGGCTCGGCGGGGACGGTGCAAGCGAGAGAATCAATGCAAGCATCGTCGTCTCACTCCCCGAATATCCCCTGGATTGAACCCGGATGCGACACCGGGGAACTTGAGGGAGAGTACGTGGTTTGCTGCTGGGATGAAGACGGTTTCTTGGATTGCACGGGAATTGTCTGAACCCATCGCTGTACACCATCTTGCGGCTCTTTCGTAGCGGTCGCGTGCAGAGAACGTTCGGTGCCCCTCGGCTGAGTCCTCAGTCGAGGGCCACCGTGTGTTCAGGCCCGCCACCGCAGGTGCGGCGGTTCGTCATGTCGCTTCGTACCCGGGCCGGACGGTCCTGAAGGCCACGCTTGATCATTCGAGCGGCGGCTGCCCCCTGTCAGTGGCCGCCGCCACCGCTCTCGTGGTCGCCGCCACCGCTGCCGTGGCCGTGGTGGCCGTCATGGCCGTGGTGCCCGTCATGGTCGACGATCGTCCACGGGCGCATCAAGGACGAATTGCCGACGGGGCGTTTCCGGCGTTTGCCGGATCCGCGTGACCGGCGGCAGCGCGAGTGTCGCGGGTGGTGTGGTCCGGTCCGTGTCGGACAGTTTTTCGGTCACCCGGAACTGCATGACTTCCGGGATCTCCGCGCCGTTGCCGTTGGGGAAGTAGACAGGGGCGTCGAAGTTCTCCAGCGTGGGCGCCTTGGCACCGGCGATCTGTTCGCCGCGCTGAACACCGCGACGGGCGAGGTGATCACCAAGCTGCCCGCCCAGCACCCTGCCGTGGGACTTCCGTGACTTCCTCGACGGGATCGACCCCGCCAGGCCGATCCTGGCCCGGCCTGGCGTTCCACGTGATCCGCGACAACCTCTCCGCCCGCGAGGCACCGTTCGTGCACAGGTGGCCGCTCGCACACCCCCGGTTCCAGCTGCACTCCACCCTGACCCGCTCGTCGTGGATCAACCATGTCGGGCATACCGAGAAGTCCGTGCTGCTGAACGCGGGGAGAGCACCGAGGTTCTGTTGGAGTGCCTGCGGGGCGCCACGATCCCGGCTTCGCGCTGACGGACCTACACTCACCTGATGCCGAGCGGTGAGAAGCGCACGCGGGAGGCCGGCAACAGCGCGTTCGAGGACGACCCGAAGAGCGATCACGGCCCCACGGCGGCCCAGGGGCATGAGGAGAGGGGAAAGTATGCAGGGCGAGCCGCGAGCTGTGTCGGAACTCGATGTACGGGACCTTCAGCGACGGCTCGCCGTATTCGCGGCAGCGCGGGGCTGGGAGCAGTACCACACCCCGAAGAACCTGGCGTCGGCGCTGAGCGTCGAGGCGGCCGAACTGGTCGAGATCTTCCAGTGGCTGACGCCGGAGGAGTCCGCGCGGGTGATGGAGCGGCCCGCGACCGCGCACCGGGTGGCGGACGAGGTCGCGGATGTCCTCGCCTATCTGCTGCAGTTCTGCGACGTGCTGGGGATCGACGCGCTCACGGCCCTGTCGGAGAAGATCGACCGGAACGAGACCCGATTCCCGGCGCCGGAGCGCCAGGAGTCCACAGAATCCGGCGATCGTCACTCTTCGGAGTGATCAACTTGTCCACAATCGATTTTGTGTCCACAGATTTCCGAATCCTCTGGCTTTTCGGTACCGGTGACCTCACTGTGGGTAATGGATGAGGTGAGCGGCTTTTCGTACGGACGGGGGAACGCATGGAAGCGGAACGGCTTGTGGGAGTCAGCCGGCGTGCTCTGGCTCAGAGCAGGGGAACGCCGGACATCATCGCGGAGGCATGGCAGGCGCAGGCGCTGGCCCAGGCCATCGGCAGCCGCCTGGCTGCCGACGGGCCCAAGGAGTTACGGGGCGAGGCGCGCGGGCTGAGCGAGATCGGGGGGCGGAGCAGCGGATCGCTGGACCATCCGGCGGCGCGGGCCGGGGTGGCGCGGGCCGCGCAGCTCTCCGAGCTCGCCGAACCCCGGGCGACGCTGACGGGGCTGGGCGCATTGCTCGGGGAGGTGGGAATGGCCCTGGTCGGGGTCGCCTGCGAGACCGATGAGCAGGGGCTGTACTGGCAGTGCATGGAAGCGATCGACGCGGCCGACGAGTCGATGGACCGGGTGCACGGAATGCTCCGGCGCCTCGACGAGCACGACAGGGAACGGCAGCAGGACCTGGAGCGCGGCCGGGGGCGGGACGGCCCGTACGGAGCGTATGGCGCGTACGGTGCGCATGGCCCGTGCGGTGCGGACGGCTCGTACGGCGCGGTCGGCGGCGTCGGTGGACCGGCAGGTACGGGCGCGGCCTGCCGCGGTCGCGCGGGGCTCCGGGAGTGACCGGGCGGTCAGGCCGCGGGAGGCGGGCGAGGGGTGTCCGGAGGTGCAGGATGGATGCATGGATCTTCGAATCTTCACCGAGCCCCAGCAAGGGGCGAGCTACGACACCCTGCTCACCGTCGCCAAAGCGACCGAGGACCTCGGCTTCGACGCCTTCTACCGCTCCGACCACTACCTCCGCATGGGCCCGGGGGACGGGCTGCCCGGCCCGACCGACGCGTGGATCACCCTGGCCGGGCTGGCGCGTGAGACCAAGCGGATCCGGCTCGGCACGCTGATGACAGCGGGGACCTTCCGGCTCCCCGGCGTGCTCGCCATCCAGGTCGCGCAGGTCGACCAGATGTCCGGCGGGCGCGTCGAACTCGGCCTCGGCGCGGGCTGGTTCGAGGAAGAGCACAAGGCCTACGGGATTCCGTTCCCCAAGGAGAAGTTCGGCAGGCTGGAGGAGCAGCTGGAGATTGTCACCGGGCTGTGGGCGACGGAGACCGGCAAGACGTTCAGCTTCGACGGCACCTACTACCAGCTCACCGATTCGCCCGCGCTGCCCAAGCCGGCGCAGACCAAGGTGCCGGTGCTGATCGGCGGTCACGGTGCGACGCGTACACCGCGACTGGCCGCCCGCTACGCGGACGAGTTCAATATCCCCTTCGCGTCGCTGGAGGACAGCGAGAAGCAGTTCGGCCGGGTCAGGGAGGCGGCCAGGACGGCCGGCCGCGAACCGGACGACCTGGTGTACTCCAACGCTCTGGTGGTCTGCGTCGGCAGGAACGACGCCGAGGTGGCGCGCCGCGCCTCCGTCATCGGGCGTGAGGTGGCGGAGCTGAAGGCGAACGGGCTCGCCGGCTCGCCCGCCGAGGTGGTCGACAAGATCGGCCGGTACGGTGCGATCGGCTCGTCCCGGATCTACCTCCAGGTCCTGGACCTGGACGACCTGGATCACCTGGAGCTGATCTCCGACCGGGTCCAGTCCCAGCTCGGCTGAGGACCAACGAGGAAGGAGTCACTGTGCACCCCCCCACCCGTACGCTCGGCAGGGCCCTCGCGGCAGGGCCGGTCCTGCTCGACGGGGGGCTGTCCAACCAACTGGAGGCGCAGGGCTGCGATCTGTCCGACGCCCTGTGGTCGGCCCGGCTGCTGACCGACGGGCCCGACCAGATCCAGGCGGCCCACACCGCCTATGTGCGGGCGGGGGCGCAGGTGCTCATCACGGCCGGATACCAGGCGAGCTTCGAGGGGTTCGCGCGGCGGGGGATCGGACGGGCGGAGGCGGCGGAGCTGTTCGCCCTGAGCGTCCGGCTGGCGCGGCGGGCCGCCGATGCGGTGGAGCGGGATGTCTGGGTCGCCGCTTCGGTCGGCCCGTACGGGGCGATGCTGGCGGACGGCAGCGAGTACCGGGGCCGGTACGGGCTCACCGGCCGGGAGCTGGAGCGCTTCCACCGGCCCCGGATCGAGGCGCTGGCCGCCGCCGGCCCCGATGCGCTGGCGCTGGAGACGGTGCCGGACGTCGACGAGGCCGAGGCGTTGCTGCGGGCGGTCGAGGGGTGCGGGCTGCCGGTCTGGCTCTCGTACAGCGTGGCGGGTGACCGGACCAGGGCGGGCCAGTCGCTGGAGACGGCCTTCGGTCTGGTCCGGGGGCACGACGAGGTGATGGCCGTGGGGGTGAACTGCTGCGATCCGGCTGATGCGGACCGGGCGGTGCGGGTGGCCGCCGAGGTGACCGGTAAGCCGGTCGTCGTCTACCCGAACAGCGGTGAGGGGTGGGACGCGGGGGCCCGGGAATGGGCCGGCGCCGCCACGTTCGACCCGGGCGGAGCAAGGGCCTGGCAGGACGACGGAGCCCGGCTGATCGGCGGCTGCTGTCGGGTCGGCCCGGACACCATCGCGGAACTGGCCGGGCTGCTCGGCGCCGCAGGGGCCGACGGGCCGACGTGAGCGGGCGCGGGAGTGGAAGCGGACCGGCAGGGCGCCGCGCCGCGCGGTCGGCCCGGAACGCCGGCCGGGCAGATGCCCGGGACACGCGAAAATACTTGGTGGGGGGCAAGTGGAGCGGACCATAATCGGACGTGTGTTCCTGACAATCAGTACGACCGGCAACCCGGAACGTCCAGCGACCGACCTCGGCTTTCTGCTGCACAAGCATCCCGAGAAGGCACAGACGTTCTCCACCTCCCACGGCACCGCGCATGTCTTCTACCCCGAGGCATCCGCCGAACGCTGCACCGCGGCGCTCCTGCTGGAAGTGGATCCCGTGGCGCTGGTGCGCCGCGGCAAGGGCAAGGGCCGGGGCGGCGCCCCCGACGCGGCGCTCGCGCAGTACGTCAACGACCGCCCGTACGCGGCGTCCTCGCTGCTGTCCGTCGCCATGAGCGCGGTCTTCAAGTCCGCGCTGAACGGTGTGTGCCGCGCACTGCCCGAGCGCGCGCAGGCGCCGATGCCGCTGCGGATCGAGGTGCCCGCACTGCCGGCCCGCGGTGGTGCGGAGCTGGTGCGCAAGCTCTTCGGACCCCTCGGCTGGACGAGCGTGGAAGCCGTGGCCGTACCGCTGGACGAGCAGTTCCCGGAGTGGGGGGACTCCCGGTACGTTCGCCTGGTGCTCGAAGGCGAGCTGCGGCTGGCGGACGCCTTGCGTCAGCTGTACGTGCTGCTGCCGGTGCTGGACGACGCCAAGCACTACTGGGTCGCACCGGACGAGGTGGACAAGCTGCTGCGGGCGGGCGAGGGCTGGCTCGCCGCCCACCCCGAGCAGAAGCTGATCACCAGCCGCTATCTGTCCCGGCGCTGGGGGCTGACCCGGCAGGCGATGCAGCAGCTGGAACTGGTGCGGCTCGCGGAGTCGGACGACCTCGAAGTCGAGAGCATCGACAACGCGGTGGACGAGACGACCGACACCGAGGAGAAGCCGGTCCCGCTCGCCGAGCAGCGGCGCGCCGCCGTCCTCGAAGCGTTGCGGACCGCCGGCGCGAGCCGGGTCCTCGACCTGGGCTGCGGCCAGGGCCAGTTGGTGCAGGCACTCCTCAAGGACGTGGCCTTCACCGAGATCGTCGGCGTCGATGTCTCCATGCGTGCTCTCACCATCGCGTCACGACGGCTGAAGCTGGACCGAATGGGAGAGCGGCAGGCAGCCAGGGTCACACTCCGGCAGGGCTCGCTCACCTACACCGACAAGCGGCTCAAGGGGTACGACGCGGCGGTGCTCAGCGAGGTGATCGAACACCTCGACCTGCCGCGGCTGCCCGCCCTGGAGTACGCCGTGTTCGGTTCGGCCCGTCCGCGGACCGTCCTCGTGACGACGCCGAACGTCGAGTACAACGTCCGCTGGGAGACCCTGCCCGCCGGGCAGGCGCGCCACGGCGACCACCGGTTCGAATGGACCAGGGCCGAATTTCGCGGCTGGGCCCGGGAAGTGGCCGAGCGACACGGATACGGAGTGGACTTCGTCCCCGTGGGGACGGACGACCCCGAGGTGGGACCGCCCACACAGATGGCCGTGTTCACGATGACCGCGGTCGACGGAACCGCGCAGCGGCGCGGGACCCGGACCGAGAAGGAGGCGAACGCCGCATGACCAGTACCGCACGCACCCTGCCGGTGACCGACCTCTCCCTCGTGGTCCTCATCGGGGCCAGCGGCTCCGGCAAGTCCACCTTCGCCCGCAGGCACTTCAAGCCCACTCAGATCGTCTCCTCGGACTTCTGCCGCGGCCTGGTCGCCGACGACGAGAACGACCAGAGCGCCAGCCGGGACGCCTTCGACGTACTTCATTACATCGTCGGCAAGCGGCTGGCAGCCGGGCGGCTGACCGTCGTGGACGCCACCAGCGTCCAGTCCGAGAGCCGCAAGCAGCTGGTCCAGCTGGCCAGGAGCCATGACGTGCTGCCCATCGCGATCGTCCTCGACCTGCCCGAAGAGGTCTGCATCGCGCGCAACGCGGCCCGCCCCGACCGCGCCGACATGCCGCGCCACGTCATCCAGCGCCACCGCCGCGAACTGCGCCGTTCGCTGCGGGGCCTGGAGCGCGAGGGCTTCCGCAAGGTGCACATCCTGCGCACCGAGGAAGAGGCCGAGCTCGCCGAAGTGGTGCTGGAGCGCCGCTACAACGATCTGCGCCACCTCACCGGCCCCTTCGACATCATCGGCGACATCCACGGTTGCAGCTCCGAGCTGGAGTCCCTGCTCGGCAAGCTCGGCTACGTCGACGGCGCGCACCCCGACGGGCGTACGGCGGTCTTCGTCGGCGACCTCGTGGACCGCGGCCCCGACAGCCCCGGAGTGCTGCGCCGCGTCATGGCCATGGTGTCGGCGGGCAACGCCCTGTGCGTACCGGGCAACCACGAGAACAAGCTCGGCCGTTACCTCAAGGGCCGCAACGTCCAGCACACCCATGGACTCGCCGAGACCATCGAGCAGTTGGAGAAGGAGGACGAGAAGGACCCGGCCTTCCGCGAGCAGGTGCGGGAGTTCATCGACGGGCTCGTCAGCCACTACGTGCTCGACGACGGCAAGCTCGTGGTCTGCCACGCCGGTCTGCCCGAGAAGTACCACGGCCGTACCTCCGGACGGGTCCGCTCGCACGCCCTGTACGGGGACACCACCGGCGAGACCGACGAGTTCGGCCTGCCCGTGCGCTACCCCTGGGCGGAGGAGTACCGCGGCAGTGCCGCCGTGGTCTACGGCCACACCCCGGTGCCCAACACCTCCTGGATCAACAACACCATCTGCCTGGACACGGGGGCGGTCTTCGGCGGGAAGATGACCGCGCTGCGCTGGCCGGAGCGCGAACTCGTCGACGTACCGGCCGAGCGGGTCTGGTACGAGCCGGCCAAGCCGCTGGCCACGGAGGCGCCCGGTGGCCGGGAGGGACGGCCGCTCGACCTGGCCGATGTGCAGGGCCGGCGGATCGTCGAGACCCGGCACATGGGCCGCATCGCGGTCCGTGAGGAGAACGCCGCCGCCGCGCTCGAAGTCATGAGCCGGTTCGCCGTCGACCCTCAGCTGCTCGGTTACCTCCCGCCGACCATGGCACCCACCGCCACCTCGCGCGAGGACGGCTATCTGGAGCACCCGGCCGAGGCCTTCGAGCAGTACCGGGCGGACGGCGTGGCCAAGGTCGTGTGCGAGGAGAAGCACATGGGATCGCGTGCGGTGGCCCTGGTCTGCCGGGACGCGGCCGCCGCCCGTGAGCGGTTCGGCGCCGGGGGCACCTCCGGTGGAGCGAGCGGTCCGACCGGAGCGCTGTACACCCGTACCGGACGCCCGTTCCTCGACGACGCCGCACTCACCGAGGTGATCCTCGGCAGGCTGCGCACCGCCGTCACCGCCGCCGGGCTCTGGGAGGAGTGGGGCACCGACTGGGTGCTCCTCGACGCCGAGCTGATGCCCTGGTCCCTCAAGGCGGCCGGGCTGCTGCGCTCGCAGTACGCCGCCGTCGGAGCCGCGTCCGGCGCCGTCCTCCCGGAGGCCAACGCGGCCCTCGCGGCGGCGGCCGCCCGAGGGGTGGACGTCGGTCCGCTCGCGGAACGTCAGCAGGGGCGGGCCGAGGACGCCGCCGCGTTCACCGAGGCGTACCGCCGGTACTGCTGGTCCACCCAGGGCTTGGACGGGGTACGGCTCGCGCCGTTCCAGATCCTCGCCGTGCAGGGCCGCTCGCTGGCGGCCGTACCGCACGACGAGCAGCTGGCCTGGCTGGACCGGCTGGTCGAGCACGACCCGACCGGGCTCCTCCAGGTCACCCGCCGGCTCGTCGTCGACACCGGGGACGAGGCATCGGTGCGCGCCGGTGTCGACTGGTGGCTGGAGATGACCGGGCGCGGCGGCGAGGGCATGGTCGTCAAGCCGCTCGCCGCGCTGGTCCGGGACGGCAAGGGCAGGCTGGTCCAGCCGGGCATCAAGGTGCGCGGGCGGGAGTACCTGCGGATCATCTACGGCCCCGAGTACACCCGCCCGGAGAATCTGGAGCGGCTGCGCGGACGGTTCCTCGGGCACAAGCGGTCGCTGGCGCTGAGGGAGTACGCGCTGGGACTCGAAGCGCTGGACCGGCTGGCCGACGGGGAGCCGCTGTGGCGGGTCCACGAGGCGGTGTTCGCGGTGCTGGCCCTGGAGTCGGAGCCGGTCGACCCACGGCTCTGAGGCGAGGCGCGAAGCCGGCAGGGGTTCGCCGGGAGCCCCCGGAGCGATCGTCGGGGGGTTCCGCGGAGCGATCGCCGGTGGGTTGTGCGGAGCGATCAACGCAGAACCCACTGGCGATTCGCAGGGTTCACCGGCCCGCACACGGTGAGGATGGAGGCATGGGATTCCATGTCGACTCCGAGGCCGGGCGGCTGCGCCGCGTCATCCTGCACCGCCCCGATCTGGAACTGAAGAGGCTCACCCCCAGCAACAAGGACGCGCTCCTCTTCGACGACGTGCTCTGGGTGCGCCGGGCCCGCCAGGAGCACGACGGCTTCGCGGACGTGCTGCGCGACCGCGGTGTGGAGGTGCACCTCTTCGGTGATCTGCTCCGCGAGTCGCTGGACATCCCGGTGGCCAGGCGGCTCGTGCTGGACCGGGTCTTCGAGGAGAAGGAGTACGGACCGCTCGCCACCGAGCATCTGAGGGCCGTCTTCGAGGAGTTGCCCAGTGCGGAGCTGGCCGACGCACTCGTCGGCGGCATGACCAAGCGGGAGTTCCTGGCGGGGAACGGCGAGCCGGTCTCCGTCCGCTTCCACGTCATGGACCTGGACGACTTCCTGCTGGACCCGCTGCCGAACCACCTCTTCACCCGGGACACCTCGGCCTGGATATACGACGGGGTGTCCATCAACGCGATGCGCTGGCCCGCCCGGCAGCGCGAGACGGTCCACTTCGAGGCGATCTACCGCCACCACCCCCTGTTCACCGGGCCCGAAGCGGGCGCCTTCCACCACTGGTCCCAGGGGCAGGACGACTACCCGTCCACCATCGAGGGCGGCGACGTCCTGGTCATCGGCCACGGCGCCGTCCTCATCGGGATGAGCGAACGCACCACCCCGCAGGCGGTGGAGATGTTGGCCCGCGGCCTGTTCGACGCCGGCTCGGCCCACACGATCGTGGCGCTCGACATGCCCAAGCGCCGCGCGTTCATGCACCTCGACACCGTGATGACGATGGTCGACGGCGACACCTTCACCAAGTACGCCGGCCTGGGCATGCTCCGCTCGTACACCATCGAGCCCGGCGCGGGGCCCCGGGACCTGAAGGTCACCGACCATCCGCCCGAGCACATGCACCGGGCGATCGCGCACGCCCTGGGGCTGGAGTCGATCCGGGTCCTCACCGCCACCCAGGACGTGCACGCCGCCGAGCGTGAGCAGTGGGACGACGGCTGCAATGTGCTGGCCGTCGAGCCGGGTGTCGTCGTCGCGTACGAGCGCAACGCCACCACCAACACCTTTCTGCGCAAGGAGGGCATCGAGGTCATCGAGATCCGGGGCAGCGAACTCGGCCGGGGCCGGGGCGGCCCCCGCTGCATGAGCTGTCCGGTGGTGCGCGACCCGGTGTAGGGGTGCGGACGGGCGCAGGTGCGAACCGACCGCACCGTATAGCGATGCATGGTGTCGTATAGACTTCCAGAGTCACTGTACGTGCGATCCTCGCCCGACCCAGGAGCTGTCCCATGGCCATAGACCTCACAGGCCGCCACTTCCTCAAGGAACTGGACTTCACGGCCGAGGAGTTCCGCGGCCTGATCGAGCTCGCGGCCGAGCTCAAGAGTGCCAAGAAGTCGGGGACCGAGGAGCAGCGGCTGCGCGGCAAGAACATCGCGCTGATTTTCGAGAAGACCTCGACCCGCACCCGCTGCGCCTTCGAGGTGGCCGCCGCCGACCAGGGCGCGTCCACGACCTGTCTGGACCCCTCCGGCTCCCAGCTGGGGCACAAGGAGTCGGTGAAGGACACGGCCCGCGTCCTCGGCCGGATGTTCGACGGCATCGAGTACCGCGGTGACAGCCAGGCGGCCGTGGAGGAACTGGCCGCCCACGGCGGCGTGCCGGTCTTCAACGGGCTCACCGACGACTGGCACCCCACCCAGATGCTCGCCGACGTCCTCACCATGACCGAGCACAGTGACAAGCCGCTGGATCAGATCGCCTTCGCCTACCTCGGCGACGCCCGGTTCAACATGGGCAACTCCTACCTGATCACCGGCGCCCTGCTGGGCATGGACGTCAGGATCGTCGCGCCGAAGGCGTACTGGCCCGCCGAACGGATCGTCGCCGAGGCCCACCGGCTGGCCGCCGCGAGCGGTGCGACCGTCACCCTCACCGAGGACATCGCCGAGGGCGTCAAGGGTGCCGACTTCGTCGCCACCGACGTCTGGGTCTCCATGGGTGAGCCCAAGGAGGTGTGGGCCGAGCGCATCGAGGCCCTGGCGCCGTACAGCGTGACCATGGACGTGCTCCGCGCCACCGGCAACGCCGACGTGAAGTTCCTGCACTGCCTCCCGGCCTACCACGACCTGGGCACCGGGATCGGGCGGCAGATCGAGGCCGACTACGGAATGACGGAGCTGGAGGTCACCGACGAGGTCTTCGAGTCGGCGCACTCGGTCGTCTTCGACGAGGCGGAGAACCGGATGCACACGATCAAGGCCGTGCTGGTGGCGACCATGGCGCCGCCGACGGTCCAGGGCTGATCGCCGCGCTGGGCACAAGCCCGATTCGCTGCATGGACATGCGCCCGATTGGGTGAACATGCGTGAGGGCGACTAATATGTCGCTCCTTGGTGGGGTTCGAGCTCGCACGCTCGAACCCCATTTCTTCTGTGCGTCACCGGAGCCCCCACAGTCCCGGGCGCATCCCCCACATGCTCCACCAGAGAAGAGACCATCCCCGTGAGTCCGCTGCGCCCACCGAGGCCCCCGCACCCGTCCGGGCCGCGCATCAAGAGCCCCCACCAGCTGATCGCCGAGTCCGGCGCCGACCTGGAGGGGCACGGCCTCAAGCGCACCATGGGGCTCTTCCAGCTGGTGTGCTTCGGTGTCGGCGCCGTCGTCGGGACCGGTATCTTCGTCGGCCTCTCCGACTCAGTCGCCGAGGCGGGCCCCGCCGTCGTGCTCTCCTTCGTGCTGGCCGCGATCACCTGCATCTTCACCGCGTTCTCCTTCGCCGAGCTTGGCAGCGCCATCCCGGTCTCCGGCAGCTCCTACTCCTTCGCCTACGCGACCCTCGGCGAACGCGTCGCGTTCCTCGTCGGCTGGTGCCTGCTGCTGGAGTACGGCGTCTCGCTCTCCGCGGTCGCCGTCGGCTGGAGCCAGTACGTCAACGAGCTGCTGGACAGCCTGTTCGGCGTGCAGCTCCCGGCCGCCCTCTCGGCCGGACCCGGTGACGGCGGAGTGATCAATCTGCCCGCCGTCCTGGTGGTCATGATGGCCGCGACCCTGCTGGCGCGCGGCGTCCGGGAGAGCGCCGGGGCCACCGCCGCGATGGCGGTCCTCAAGATCACCATCCTGGTCGCGTTCTGCGTCATCGCCTTCACGGCCTTCGAGCACGGCAACCTCACGCCGTTCTTCGCCCAGGGCGCGGGCGGGGTCACGGCCGGTGCGTCGCTGGCGTTCTTCTCCTACATCGGCTTCGACGCCATCACCACGGCGGGCGAAGAGGTCAGGAACCCGCGGCGGAACATCCCGATCGCGATCATGGTCTGCATCGGGCTCGTCACCCTGCTCTACTGCGCGGTCGCGCTCGCCGCCATCGGCGCGCTGGGGCCGAAGGCCGTGGCCGACCAGCCGGCGGCGCTCTCGATCGTCGTCGACCAGGTCACCGACTCGACCGTGGGCGGCGGGATCATCGCCTTCGGCGCGGTCGTCGCGATCGCGTCCGTCGTGCTCGCGGTGATGTACGGGCAGACCCGCATCCTGATGTCGATGTCGCGGGACGGACTGATCCCGAGGGTCTTCGAACGGGTCTCCCCGCGTACGGCGACGCCGGTCGCCAACACCTGGATCGTGGCGTCGGTCTTCGCGGTCCCGGCGGCCTTCTCGTCGCTGGACGTGGTGGTGAACCTGACGACCATCGGCGCACTGGCCACCATGGTCGCGGTGAACCTCGCGGTGATCGTGCTGCGCCGCCGCAACCCGGAGGTGAAGGGCTCGTTCCGGGTGCCGCTCTATCCGCTGAGCCCGCTGCTGGGCGTCGGCTTCTGCCTCTATCTGATGTACGGGACGGGCTGGGCGACCTGGGTCCAGTTCGCGGTCTTCCTGGCCGTCGGCTGGGCGGTGTACGCCTTCTACGGCCGCAGCCGCTCCCGGCTGGCCGGCGCCGGAGCGACCGGCTGAGGGGGGCGCTTCAGTTCTGAGGCGCGAGGGACGGCAGGGTGAACCAGACCGCCTTGCCGCGCTCCGTCGTGCGGTGTCCGCAGGACGAGCTGAGCGTACGGAGCAGCAGCAGGCCCCGGCCGTGCTCCTGCCAGGGGTCCGGTTCGCCGCCGGGCGGAGGGAAGGACAGGCCGGTCGGCGGTGCGGGGTCGCGGTCGTGGACCTCGACCTGGCAGCCGGTCGGCAGGAGTTCCACCACCAGCTCGATGGGCTCGTCGCTCCGGGTGTGCTCGACCGCGTTGGCGACCAGCTCCGCGGTGAGGAGCTCGGCGGTGTCGCTGTCGGCCGGTGCGTCGATGTCCGCGAGCGCGGTACGGATCAGGGCGCGGGCGATCGGCACGGCCGCCGTCGAGTGCGGCAGGGCGATCCGCCAGGAGGCGGGAAGGGGGACATCGGGGGGCACGGCACGGTTTCCGTTCCGGGGTGGGGGCGGGTTCACGGATGCGGGACTCTCTGGCGGTCAAGACTTCTCCGTTTCAACCTTACGAACCGCAACGACACAGACAAGGGCCTGCCGACCGGTATGAAAGGGACGTTGGCCACTGCGTTCTCACGCTCCACGTATTGCGTACTCGTGACGGAAGTCACGTACGAGTGATAAGTTCGAGGGCAGATAGCGGCCCGACGGCTGAAGGGGAGCCCCCTCCATGAGCCCGTTTCCCAGCTCCGCCCGGCACACGGACGACTGGCGCCATCTGCGGCTGACGACGGACGACGGGGTCGCCACCGTCACGCTCGCCCGGCCCGAGAAACTCAACGCGCTCACCTTCGGTGCCTACGCCGACCTGCGCGATCTGCTCGCCGAACTGTCCCGCGAACGCAGCGTGCGTGCCCTGGTGCTCGCGGGGGAGGGACGGGGGTTCTGCTCCGGCGGAGATGTCGACGACATCATCGGCGCGACACTCGCCATGGACACCGCCCAGCTCCTCGATTTCAACCGCATGACCGGGCAGGTGGTGCGGGCCCTCCGTGAGACCCCCTTCCCCGTCATCGCCGCCGTACACGGGGTGGCGGCGGGCGCGGGGGCCGTCCTCGCGCTGGCCGCCGACTTCCGGGTCGCCGATCCGTCGGCCCGTTTCGCCTTCCTGTTCACCAGGGTCGGCCTCTCCGGCGGCGACATGGGCGCCGCCTACCTGCTGCCACGCGTCGTCGGCCTCGGCCACGCCACCCGGCTGCTGATGCTCGGCGAACCGGTCCGGGCACCCGAAGCGGAACGGATCGGACTGATCAGCGAGGTGACCGACGAGGGCCAGGCGGACGTACGCGCGGCGGCGCTCGCCCGCCGCCTCGCCGACGGACCCGCCCTCGCCCTCGCCCAGACCAAGGCCCTGCTCACCGCCGAACTCGACATGCCGCTCGCCGCCGCGGTCGAGATGGACGCCGCTACCCAGGCCCTGCTGATGCACGGCGAGGACTACGCCGAATTCCATGCCGCCTTCACCGAGAAGCGGCCCCCGAAGTGGCGGGGCAGGTAGCGCGATGCCGCCCGAGGCGAATCCGGCCGAAACGGCCCGAACCGGCGTACGGCGCATCGCGGTCATCGGCGGCGGGCCCGGCGGGCTCTACGCCGCCGCCCTGCTCAAGCGGCTCGACCCGGAACGCGACATCACCGTCTGGGAGCGCAACGCCCCCGAGGACACCTTCGGCTTCGGCGTCGTCCTCTCCGACGAGACCCTCGGCGGCATCGAACACGCCGACCCCGTCGTGTACCGGGCCCTCCAGAGCGAATTCGTACGGTGGGACGACATCGACATCGTCCACCGCGGCGTAACCCAGACGTCCGGCGGCCACGGCTTCGCAGCGCTGGGCAGACGCAGGCTGCTGCGGATCCTGCACGAGCGTTGCGACTCCCTCGGCGTACGCCTCCGCTTCCGCACCGGGGCACCGCCGGCCGCCGAGCTGGCCGCCACCCACGACCTGGTGATCGCCGCCGACGGGGTCCACAGCGTCACCCGCGCCGCCCACGCCGACACCTTCGGCCCCCGCCTCACCACCCACCGCTGCCGCTACATCTGGCTCGCCGCCGACTTCGCCCTCGACGCCTTCCGCTTCGAGACGGCCGAGACCGCCTACGGGGTGATGCAGCTCCACGGCTACCCCTTCTCGGCCGACGCGTCCACCGTCATCGTCGAGATGCGCGAGGAGGTCTGGCGGGCCGCCGGATTCGACACCTGCGAGGTCGAGCACTCCACGCTGCGCTGCGCCAAGATCTTCACCGAGGCGCTCGGCGGCCGCCCGCTGCGCTCCAACAACTCCTCCTGGCTCACCTTCCGCACCGTCGTCAACGCCCACTGGTCGCACGGCAACACGGTCCTCATCGGCGACGCCGCCCACACCGCGCACTTCTCCATCGGCTCCGGCACCAAACTCGCCGTCGAGGACGCCCTCGCCCTCGCCGCCTGCATCGAGGAACAGCCCGACCTGCCGCGTGCACTGTCCGCGTACGAGGCCGAGCGCCGTCCGGTCGTCGAGTCGACCCAGCGGGCCGCCGCCGCCAGCCTGCGCTGGTTCGAGGAGCTCGGTACCTACGTCGACCAGCCGCCCCGCCAGTTCGCCTTCAACCTCCTCACCCGCAGCCGCCGCGTCACCCACGACAACCTGCGGCTGCGCGACGCCACCTTCACCGCCGCCGTCGAGGAGGAATTCGGCTGCGCCCCGGGCGTTCCGCCCATGTTCACCCCGCTGCGGCTGCGCGGCCTCGAACTGCGCAACCGCGTCGTCGTCTCGCCCATGGACATGTACTCGGCCATCGACGGCGTCCCCGGCGACTTCCACCTCGTCCACCTGGGCGCCCGCGCGCTCGGCGGCGCCGGACTCGTCATGACGGAGATGGTGTGCGTCAGCGCCGAGGGCCGCATCACCCCCGGCTGCACCGGCCTCTACACCTGCGAACAGGCCGCCGCCTGGACCCGGATCACCGAATTCGTCCACGCGAGCGCGCCCGGCACGGCCATCGGCGTGCAGCTCGGCCACTCCGGACGCAAGGGCTCCACCAAGCTGATGTGGGAAGGCATCGACCAGCCCCTCGACCACGGCAACTGGCCGCTCACCGCCGCCTCCCCGATCCCGTACGCACCCGGCGTCAACCAGGTCCCGCACGCCCTGGACCGGGCCGGGCTCGACACCGTGCGCGAGCAGTTCGCGGCGGCGGCCCGGCGCGCCGCCCACTGCGGCTTCGACCTGCTCGAACTGCACTGCGCCCACGGCTACCTGCTCTCCGGCTTCCTCTCGCCGCTCACCAACCACCGCACCGACGAGTACGGCGGTTCCCTGCATGGCCGGCTCCGCTTCCCCCTGGAAGTCTTCGACGCGATCCGCGCCGACTGGCCCGACGGCCGGCCCATGACCGTCCGGATCTCCGCCACCGACTGGGCCGAGGGCGGCACCACCGCCGAGGACGCCGTCGAGATCGCCCGCGCCTTCGTCGCCCACGGAGCCGATGCCATCGACGTCTCCACCGGCCAGGTCGTCCCCGACGAGCACCCCGAGTACGGCCGCTCCTACCAGACGCCGTACGCCGACCGGATCCGCAACACCCTGTGCGTGCCCGTCATCGCGGTCGGCGCGATCTCCTCCTGGGACGACGTCAACTCCCTGCTGCTCGCGGGCCGGGCCGACCTCTGCGCGCTGGCCCGCCCCCATCTCTACGACCCGCAGTGGACCCTGCACGCGGCGGCCGAGCAGGGGTACGAAGGACCGGGCGCGCCCTGGCCGCTCCCGTACCGCGCGGGCAGCCGCACCCCGCCGACGGGCCGCACGGACGCGCCGAAGCCCCGGCTCACCCTGGAGTGACGCGCAGGCACTCGTGACACAGGCACCGGTCCGGGTGCGGGGCCGCGTGGTGGGCATGCCGCTCCTCGCGGGCGATCCGCTCCAGCAGCGCGGCCAGCTCCTCGGCCTCCTGCCGGGTACCGGCCCCCCGGCCGTCGCACCGTTTCAGCACGGCCGGTGCGTACACCAACTGGGCCCGGAAGGTGTGCAGATGGCGGGTCCCCGTGTCGATGGTGATCCAGTGACCGGTGTGCCGCCCGTGCCCCACCGTGGTCAGCTGCTGGTTTCCCATTCCCCGCGTAGGTGTCGATGACATACACCTTTGCCCCGCCCCGGTACGCCTTCGTGCCCGGACGCAGCTCCTGGCCGAGATCCCCGTACCGCCGCCACAGCACCACGTTCGCGGCGACCAGCCAGACCGGCTCGGGCGCCGCGCTCACCGCTCCACCACGCTGATCAGCAGCCGGTCCGAGACCGCCCGGTAGCCGATGCGCCGGTACACGCCGTTGCTGGTGGGGTTCGCCAGGTCGGTGAAGAGCAGCACCTCCCGCGCGCCGGCCTCCCTCGCCGCCCGGCTGATCTCAGCCGTCACCGCGGCCGCGTAACCACGGCCGCGGTGCTCCGGCGGGGTGTAGACCGCGGCGACGCGGACCGTGCCCGCGATCCGTGGCGAGGTCCCCGCCATCGACACCGGGACGCCGTCGTCCTCCCAGAGCATCAGCCCGCCGCTCGCCGTCCGCTCGTCCACCACCCGCTCGGCATGGGTACCGGGCTGGCCGACCTGCTCGGCGAACGCGAGATGCCAGCGGACCAGCAGCTCCCGGTCGGCGGCGGCCGCGGCCCTGGGCCGTCCCCGCGGGGCCGGGGAGGGCGGGATCAGCGTCGCCAGCCGGTAGAGCCGCTGCTCCTGGTCGACCCGGTGACCGGGCCAGGTCGCGGCGAGCGCCTCGGCGGTGGCCCGGTCCGCGTTGATCCGGGTCAGCGGGAGTGCGGCGGCCAGCGGACCGACCGCCGCCGGGTCGACGGACCCCAGCAGGGGCGGGTACGGCGGCGTCTGCACCAGTGTCCCCGCGACCTCGCCGTCCCCCCCGCGCCACCAGCCGAGAAGCGGGGCGGCGTCGCCGTAGGCGTACGGGCCGTGGCGCCGCAGGGTCTCGGTGACGGTCAGGACCAGGGTGTTCTCGGCGGGGCGGGCGGCCAGCGAGGAGCCGGCCGCGTCGAGGAAGACGTCGACTTCATCGGTGAAGGTCCAGGGCATGGTTCATCCTGCCGGGTGCGCGGGGAGCGCGGCACCCGGATATCCGGTTCAGTCGTCCCACAGCGGGAACGTTCAGCCGGCCCGCAGCCGGAAGCGCTGGAGCTTGCCGGTGGCGGTGCGAGGGAGGGCGGGCAGGAACTCGATGACGCGCGGGCACTTGTGCGGGGCCAGCTCGCCCTTCATGTACGCGCGCAGCTCGTCGGCCGCCATTTCCGCGCCGTCGCGCAGCACCACGTACGCCACCACGATCTGGCCGCGCAGTTCGTCCGCCCGGCCCACCACCGCGGCCTCGGCCACCGAGGGGTGGTGCAGCAGGGCGTCCTCGACCTCGGGGCCCGCGATGTTGTAGCCGGAGGAGATGATCATGTCGTCGGCGCGGGCCACGTAACGGAAGTAGCCGTCCGGGTCCCGCACATAGGTGTCCCCGGTGATGTTCCAGCCGTGCGCCACGTAGTCCCGCTGGCGCTCGTCGGCGAGATAGCGGCAGCCGACCGGGCCGCGTACCGCGAGCAGTCCGGGCTCCCCGTCCGGCACCGGGCGGCCCTCGCGGTCCAGCACCCGGGCCTGCCAGCCGGGGACGGGGACCCCGGTGGTGCCGGGGCGGATCGCCTCGTCGGCGGCGGAGATGAAGATGTGCAGCAGCTCGGTGGCGCCGATGCCGTTGATGATGCGCAGCCCGGTCCGCTCGTGCCACGCACGCCAGGTGGCGACGGGGAGGTTCTCCCCGGCCGAGACGCAGCGCCGCAGCGCGCTCAGATCGTGGTGGTCCATGTGGTCGAGCATCACGCGGTAGGCGGTCGGCGCGGTGAACAGTACCGAGACGCGGTGGGCGGCCAGCGCGGGCAGCAGCTGTGCCGGGCCGGCCTGTTCGAGCAGCAGGGTGCTGGCACCGGCCCGCAGCGGGAAGACCACCAGACCGCCGAGACCGAAGGTGAAGCCGAGCGGCGGGCTGCCCGCGAACACGTCGTCGGGGGTGGGCCGCAGGACATGGGCCGAGAAGGTGTCGGCGATGGCGAGCACATCCCGGTGGAAATGCATGCACCCCTTCGGGCGTCCGGTGGTGCCCGAGGTGAACGCGATCAGCGCGACATCCTCCGCCGCCGTCCGCACGGCCTCGTACGGCCCGCTCCTGGCCTCGGCCAGGCGCAGCAGATCGTCCGGGGCGTCGCCCCCGTACGCCGTGATGCGCAGCCCCGGCACCTCGGCCTTCACCAGGTCGTCGACCGCGCGGGCGTCGCACAGCGCGTGGCTCACCCGGGCGATGGAGCACATGGTGGACAGCTCCGCGGGCCGCTGCCGGTCCAGCACCGTGACGGCGATCGCGCCGGCCTTCAGCACCGCGAGCCAGCAGGCGGCCAGATGGGGGGTGGTGGCGCCGCGCAGCAGGACGCGGTTGCCGGGTACGACCCCCAGATCGGAGGTGAGGACATGGGCGATCCGGTCCACCCGCTCCCGCAGCTCCCGGTAGCTCCACACCGTGCCGTCCGAGGTGCGGAAGGCGGGGCGGTCGGGGCCGAAACGGTCGGCCGTACGGTCCAGCAGTTCCGCCGCGCAGTTGAGGTGGTCCGGATAGTGCAGTTCGGAAAGGCCGAAGAGCAGTTGCGGCCACTGGTCCTGCGGTGGCAGGTGCTCCCTGGCGAAGGTGTCGACGTGCGCTGAGGTCTTCGGGTCCATGACGGCTCGCCCCCTTGTCGCCTCTGGAGCGTATCGTTTGGGTGACGGTAGTCAACGGTCCGCGATAGACCAGGTGGACGGGAAACGGGCGGACGGAAAACGGGATATCGAACGGATCGGAAGCACGGGCAGGAACACGGACGGGAAATAAGGGAACGAGAGACCGGAAAAGCGGGAACGAGAGACCAGGAAGACGAGACGCGACCAGAAGGGCGCCCGTATGACGGCATTCTCACTCGATCCGGCACAGACCGCCTGGTGTGAAGAGTTAAGAACCCTGGCCGAGCAGCAACTGCGCCCCCTCGCCGCGAAGGGCGACCCCGGCCACGTCAACCGTCCGCTGATCGCCGCACTCGGCGAGTCGGGCCTGCTGGACCGGATGCTGAGCTCGGGAGCCCTCGATCTCTGCCTGCTCCGCGAGTCGCTGGCCCGCGGTTGCACCGAGGCCGAGACCGCGCTGGCCCTCCAGGGTCTCGGCACCCACCCCTTGCTCCGCTCGGGCACCCCGGCCCACCGCGAACGCTGGCTCCCCGAGGTGCGTGCGGGCCGCGCCGTCGCCGCCTTCGCGCTCAGCGAACCGGGCGCGGGATCCGACGCGGCGGCCCTCGCCCTGAGCGCCGAACCCGCTGCCGGCGGCTGGCGGCTGACCGGCGAGAAATGCTGGATCTCCAACGCACCGGAGGCCGACTTCTACACCGTGTTCGCCCGCACGACCCAGGGCGCCGGCTCCCGCGGCATCACCGCGTTCCTGGTCCCCGCCGACCGCCCCGGACTGACCGGCACCGCCCTCGACATGCTCTCGCCGCACCCCATCGGCGCCCTGGCCTTCGACGGCGTCCCGGTCACCCCCGACGACGTCCTGGGCGAACCGGACCGGGGCTTCCAGGTTGCCATGGGCACCCTCAACCTCTTCCGCCCCAGCGTCGGCGCGTTCGCCGTCGGCATGGCCCGCGCCGCCCTCGACGCCGCCGTGGAGCACACCGCGCACCGCACCGCGTTCGGCGGCCCGCTGAAGGACCTGCAGGCCGTCTCCCACCAGGTCGCCGAGATGGCCACCCGGACCGAGGCCGCCCGGCTCCTGGTGTTCGCGGCGGCCGCCGCGTACGACGCGGGGGAGTCCGGGGTGCCGGGCCGGGCCGCCATGGCGAAGCTGTACGCCACCGAGACCGCGCAGTACGTCGTCGACACCGCCGTCCAGCTGCACGGCGCCCGCGCCCTGCGCCGCGGCCACCTCCTGGAACACCTCTACCGGGAGGTCCGCGCCCCACGGATCTACGAGGGCGCCAGCGAGGTCCAGCGCACGATCATCGCCAAGGAGCTGTACGCGACCCGGGAGGCTTCCGCATGAGTCCGGTCCACCGGATCAACCCCGTCGAGCTGTCCCCGCCCACGGGCTTCTCGCACGCCGTCATGGCCACCGGCAGCCAACTGGTCTTCCTGGCCGGGCAGACCGCCCTCGACGAGGGCGGCAGGATCGTCGGTGACGGCCTGCCCGCGCAGTTCGCCACCGCGCTCACCAATCTGCTCACCGCGCTGCGCGCGGCGGGTGGCGCCCCGGCGGACCTCGCCCGGGTCACCGTGTACGCCACCGATGTGGCCGACTACCGCGAGAACTCCGCCGAACTGGGCCGGATCTGGCGGCGGCTGGCGGGCCGCGACTTTCCGGCCATGGCCGTCATCGGTGTGGCCAGGCTCTGGGACGAGCAGGCCCTGGTGGAGATCGACGGGGTGGCGGTACTGCCGTGAACGCACCGTACGGGCCCGGCGGTGCGGGCCCGTACGCGTGCGGCGGCCGGCGCTCCGGCGAGGGTCAGTACGGCTTCACCAGCACGTGGGCGGCGCCCGGAATGCCGACCTTCAGCAGCTCGTCCTCCTCGGGCGTCGTCTCGTTGCCCGTCTCCTGCTTGAGCACCGCACGTGACATGGCCTGCACCCACATGGCCCGGGGGCGGCGGCGCGCCTCCCACGCTTGGAGCGCCTCGGCCACGCCGGAGCCGGCGTCCAGCGACTCGGCCAGCACCAGCGCGTCCTCGACGGCCATCGCGGCACCCTGGGCGATGTGCGGGGTGGAGGCGTGCGCGGCGTCACCGGCCAGGACGACCCGGCCGACGTGCCACGGCTCCTCGACCGTCACCTGGGAGATCCGCGAGTACACCACCGAGGCCGGGTCGGTGACGGTGGCGAGCGCCTCGGCGACCGGTCCGGAGAACATCGCCAGCCGCTCGGTGAGCTGCTCGTGGGCCCGCTCCGGGTCCGGCCGGAAGTCCTCGGACTCCGCGAACACCGCGCCCAGGTACATCAGTTCCTCGGTGATCGGGGTGAGCAGCGCCTTGGCTTCCTTGCCCGCGGTGCCCATCACCACGCCCCGCACCCGCGGCTGCCGGGGGACCGTCACCCGCCAGTTGGCGAAGCCGGTGTACTCGGGGGTGCAGCGGTTCCCGTAGAGCCGGGTGCGCAGCGGCGAGCCGATGCCGTCGAAGCCGGCCACCAGGTCCCAGCGGCCCGAGGAGCCGTCGGACAGGGTGACGTCCACGCCGGAGCCGTCGTCGGTCAGCTCGGTGATGGTGGTCCCGAAGCGGATCTTCGCGCCCGCGGCGACGGCGGCGGAGTTCAGCACCCGGGCCAGGGCGGGGCGCGGGATGCCGTTGTTGGAGGGGGCGTCGCCCATCCGTGGCTGGGGTATCTCGGCGAGCGTGTTGCCGGCCGGGTCGGCGATGGTCAGGATCTCCCACTCGAAGCCCGCCTCCAGGCATTCGTCGAGGACCCCGATCTCCCGCATGACGTGCAGGGCGTTGGACGGCTGGATGATGCCGACGCCGAGCGCGTCGAGCTCGACGCGGAGCTCGGCGACCTCGACGGTGTGGCCGCGCCGGGCCAGCGCGGTGGCGAGCGTGAGCCCGCCGATGCCGCCGCCGTGGATCAGGACGCGCAGGGGTGTTGCCATCTCAGGTGCCTCCAACGAGGAAGAGCGGAACACGGAGGAGTGAGGGAGGGGAAAGGGTGAGGACAGGCGGGCCGGAACCCGGGGGAGTACGGCCGTGCCGGGCGTCAGCCGACCGCTGCGGGCAGGCTCATCAGATGGTCCACCAGCGCCAGCAGTACGTCCCGGGAGAACGGCCGTTCGCGGACATCACCGACCATCAGCGGCACCTGCGGATCGAGGTCGAGCGCGGCCCTGATCTCGTCCGGTGTACGGGTGTTGTGGCCGTGGAAGCAGTTGATCGCCACGACGAACGGGATGTTCCGGCTCTCGAAGAAGTCGATCGAGGCGAAACTCGTCTCCAGCCTGCGGGTGTCGGCGATCACCACACCTCCCAGCGCCCCGTTGACCAGGTCGTTCCACATGAACCAGAAGCGTTCCTGGCCGGGGGTGCCGAAGAGGTAGACCACCAGCTCCTCACTGACCGTGATCCGCCCGAAGTCCAGGGCCACGGTGGTGGTGTCCTTCTGGTCGACGCCGGCCAGGTCGTCGACGCCGACGCTGGCCTGGGTCAGGTACTCCTCCGTTCTCAGCGGGGTGACCTCGCTGACGGAACCGACCATCGTGGTCTTGCCGACGCCGAAGCCTCCGGCGATGAGGATCTTGACGGCGGCGGGAGCCGCCTGACTGCGTGTCATGTTGGTTCAGAGTCTCCGGAGTCCGTCACGAACGGCGGCCAGCAGGCCCATGTCGGCGCCGCCGGCCGCCTGCGCCACCGAGAGCGGCGCGCGGGCCGTCAGCAGGCCCTGGGCGACGAGGTCGGCCAGCAGGATCTTGGTCACCGACACCGGGAGGCCGAGGTCGGACGAGAGCTCGGCGACCGCGGACGGCCGGCGGCAGCGCTCCAGGATCAGCCGGTGTTCCGGCTGGAGCCGCCCCGGCAGGATCGGCGCACCGCTCTCGTCCCGCGGGTCCTGTGCGGTCGTCAGCACGGTGATGAGGCTGAAGTCGTCCCGCTCGGGAGCGGTCCGGCCCCGGGTGATCGTGTACGGGCGCACCATCGTGCTCGCCCCGTCCTCCCCGGCGTCCTCATCCCAGTAGTCGGTCACGGGCGCTGCCCGTCCCCGGGACCGAAGGCGTCGAACTCGCCGCGGGCCGGGGTGGAGAGTTTCTGCCCGACCTGCTGGACGAGATTGTGCATGGCGAGGGACATGATCTCGGCGTCCACCTCCTGGGAGGCGACCACGGCCAGATGGGTGCCCTGGCCGGCCGAGATGATGAACAGCCACAGGTCCGCGAGTTCCACGATCACCTGGTGGACGACGCCGCCGTCGAAGAGCTGGCCGACGCCGCGGGCCAGGCTTTGCTGACCGGTGCAGATGGCGGCCAGCCGTTCGGCATCTGCACGCTCGACGCTGCGCGAATGGCTCACCACGAGACCGTCGTCGGAGAGCAGGACGGCGTTGCGGGTTTCGGCCACCGAATCCACCAGGCCGTCGAGCAGCCAGTCGAGGTCCTGGTGTGTGGCGGTTGTGCGTGTCATGACCGTTCTTCTCTCGTGGGATGCGGGGTGGCGGGCGGCGCGGGCCGCGGTGTCGTCTCCGAGGCCGCGCGGGCCGCGCGCGACCGGCGCTGGAAGGCGCCGATCGCCGCTCCGGCCCGGTGCGGGACCGGTCGTGCCTGGGGGTTCTCTTCCGGGCCCGGCGGTCGGGGCACGGTGTTGCGGGTGGCCGGGGTGACCCGCAGCTCGTCCACCAGGCTGGCCTGCCGGACGCGGCGCGGCAGCGGTGGTTCGGCACCGGGCGCGGGCGGGGTGCCCGGCGCGGGCCGGCCGGAGCCGTTCTCCGCACGGACGGACTCCGGGTCCGGCGGTGCCGGGTGGTCCGGCTCGGACACCGGCAGCCGCGCCGGGCGGTTGTCGCCCTGCCCGGACGGGTGGGGGCCGGATACCGCGAGGCCGGCGGTGTCCGCGGGGCCCATGGGACCTGCGGGCCCGGCGAGCGGCGGATGACCGGACTCGGCACCTGCGGAGTACGGAGCGGGGTAGGGCTGTTCCGGTCCCGGGTACGCCCCTGCGGGAGTGGGGTAGGACGGCGGCGGGTCCACCGGGTACTGCCCGGCGGCCGTCATGTAGGGCTGTTCGTCCGTGCCGTAGGGGGACGGAGCCGGGTGCGAGGTGAACGGCCCGACAGGCGCGGTGGTGTAGGCGTCGCCGGTGGGCATGGGCGCCCCGTACCGCTCCTGCGGCCCCGGGTGCTGCGGGGCGGGCCCGGCGTTCTCCGGGCCGGCGTAAGGCTGTTCGTGCTCCGGGGCCGCGTAGGGGTGCTCCTGAGCGGCGGGGTACGTGGTCCCGGACGGCTGCTGGGCCGGTTCGGCGGTCTGGTGCGGCTGCTGGGCGTAGGGGGTGCTCGCCGCGTTGATCGCGGTGACGTCGGCCAGGGCGCGGCCCTGGACGCGGGTGGGCAGCGGCCGCCCGTCGGCCCTCTCCGGCACCGGAGACGCGGCCGACGCGGACGCGGGTGCCGGCGCGGCGGCCGGGGGCGCCACAACCACCGGGCCGGAGTTCGGTCCGGGGACGATGAGTTCGTCGGGGACGAGCAGGACCACGCGGGTGCCGCCGTACGCCGAGGAGCGGAACTCCACCCGCAGTCCATGCTGGTTCGCGAGCCGTGCGATCACGTACAGGCCGAGCCGGATGTCCTCGGAGTGGGCCAGCACGTCCATCCGGGGCGGCCGGGCCATCAGCTCGTTGGCCGCTGCCAGCTGCTTCTCGTCCATCCCCAGGCCGCGGTCCTCGACCTCGATGGCCAGACCGCGGCTCACCTTGGCCGCACGGACCTCGACCGGGTTCGGCGGCCGGGAGAAGCTGAGCGCGTTCTCGATGAGCTCGGCCAGCACGTGCGTGACCGGGCCGACGGCCCGTTCCGACAGCCAGGTGCTGTCGTTCAGGTCCAGCGCCACACGTCGGTAGTCCTGCACCTCGCCCTGCGCGGAACGCATCACATCCAGCAGCGGAACCGGCTTGCGCCAGCGCCGGTGCGGGGTGCCGCCCGCGAGGATCACGAGATTCTCCTCGTACCGGCGCAGACGCGCGGTGAGGTGGTCGAGGTCGAAGAGACCCTCCAGGATCTCCGGGTCCTCGTGCTTGCGCTCCAGGTCGTCCAGCTTCCTCAGCTGCTGGCCGATCAGCTGCTGGGTGCGGCGGGCGATCCGCTGGAGGAGCCGCTCGAACCCGCGGTGCTGTTCGGCCTGCTTGACGGCCGCAGCCAGCGCGCTGCTGCGCGCCAGGTTGAGCGCGACGCCGAGCCGGGTCAGCTCGTCGCCGTCGCCGTTCTTGGCATCGTGCTCGATGGCGCGGGCCTCGGTCTCGACATCGATGCGCTCGCCCAGGGCCAGCCGGTCGACCAGGTCGGGCAGTGCTTTCTCCAGCTCCTCGGCCCGTTCCTGGAGGCCGCTGATCCGGCGTCGGAGGTTGCGGGTCAGACGCCAGGTGGTCCAGATGACCGTGATCACGGCGAGCAGCCCGACCACCGTGGTCAGCGCCACTGTGAGCAGCAGGGACCGCACACTGTTGTTGCCCGCCTCGCCCACGGAGGCGGTGCGCTTCTCCAGCAGGGCCTTGAGCTGGGTGTTCACGCCGTCCATCGCGCCCCGCCAGGTCTTCCGGTCGGCGTCGAGGTCGATGAAGCCGGAGCTGTCGGCCTGCGAGGGACGCAGTATCCGGTTCTCCAGCCGTGTCTTGGTCTTCCAGGCCGGGCTGTGGACGAGCTTCTCCCACGCGGCCTTCTCGTCCGTCGACAGATACGGGACGACCTGAGTGGTGTACAGGAGCGGCTGGCCCACGATGGCCTCCTCGACGTCGGCGAACTCCTCGACGCCGAGCTTCCCGTCGGACCAGCCGCGCGTCAGCAGGGCGTCCGAGCGGGAGACCATCTCCTTGACCCAGAAGAGGTCGACGAGCGGCTGGGAGAGCGTGCTGATCCGGCCGTCGTCGACGTGGCTGAGCGCCCCGAAGAGCTCGAGGTCCGCCGCGATCAGGCCCGAGTAGTAGGCGTACACGGCCTGCTGCTGCTCGGCCCCGCCCTTGTCGACCAGGGCGCGCTGGACAGGGAGTTGGCCGATCTCGGTGTGTGCCGTACGAACGGCGTCCCGGACCTCGGACCGGTCGTCGTCGGCCACCACGTCGGAGAGCTCCTGGAAGCTCTTGATGGCGTCGTCGGTCAGCACCCGCTGCCGTCGCAACGAGTCCTCGGCGCCCTTGTGCCCGTCCAGTACGTCGGCGCTGAGCCGACGCTCCTCCTGGAGGCTGTAGTACACGATGGTGGACGGCTGACCGGCCATCTCGGCCGACTTGTCCTGGGCAGCCTGGCGCTGGAAGTCCGCCAGGGTCTGACCACTGGTGACGGCCCAGAGTGCGGCCAGAGCGACTCCCGGAACGACGGCCAGTACGAGAAGGGCTGTCCGCAGCGACATGGTGGTCGATTTGGTCCGCCGTGAGACGCGCGTGCGCAGGGCGTGCTCCTAGACGATGGTGCCAGTTTCAGGACTGGCCAAATCCGTTGGAACTTTGATGGATAGATATTAGTCACATGACGAAAAATGAAAAGAAACTGGTCTCTCATGTGCATCACCGATCACACACAGTTCCACCATCATGCTGCGGAAGTGCCGCTTCCGGCCCGCTCCGAGTAGCGGGCCGGAAGGCTCTCGCTGCACGACGACGGTGCCCTCCACCTGCGCGGGGTCCTCGAAGTGGCCACCGCCGAGGGGCCGCGCCAGGAGACCCGGGTGATGTTCTGCGGCTGCGGACGCACCGCGAACCGGCCGTACTGCGACCACAGCGGGGTCTGCGGCGAGCGCGGGTGAACCCACCGCGCGGTGGGGGCGCGGCGCGCCGTACGGGTGAAGCAAGATCGGCGATATATCTGTATTGAGTGCTGTTCGCCCGTTACGTATCGCTCGAACCCAGGACGCCAGTCCGCGCAGGGCGCGGAACGCCCCCGGGGCCGTATGACCGCGCTCATCGTCTGCCACTTCGTTCTGGCCGCCTTGGCGCGCCCGCTGGTACGGCGGCTGGGCAGACGCGCCTTCGTCGTCCTCGCGCTGCCGCCGGCCGCCGCCACCGTGTGGGCGGCCACGCAGTGGAACACCGCGGCGTCCGGCTCCGCGGTCACCTGGTCGTGGCGGTGGATGCCCGCGTACGGCGTCACCGTCGCGCTGCGGTTCGACGCGCTCGCCGAACTGATGGTGCTGCTCGCGGCCGGGATCGGCACGCTCGTCCTGCTCTACTGCGCCTCGTACTTCACCGACGAAACCCCGCAACTGGCCGGATTCGCCGGGAATCTCCTGGCGTTCGCGGGCGCCATGCTCGCCCTCGTCCTCGCCGACGACCTGATCTCGCTCTATGTGTTCTGGGAACTGACCACGGTCTTCTCGTTCCTGCTGATCGGATACGAAAGCGAGCGGAAGCACAGCCGCCGCTCCGCGTTCCAGGCGCTCACCGTGACCACCCTCGGCGGTCTCGCTATGTTCGTCGGCTTCCTGATCCTTGGTCAGTCGGCGGGCACGTACCGCATCTCAGCCATCCTCGCCGACCCGCCCCGCGCCACCCTCGCGGTCTCCGTCGCGGTGGTGCTGATCCTGTGCGGGGGCCTGTCGAAGTCGGCGTTCTGGCCTTTCAGCCTCTGGCTGCCCAACGCCATGGCCGCGCCCACGCCCGTCAGCGCCTATCTGCACGCCGCCGCGATGGTGAAGGCCGGGGTCTACCTGGTCGCGCGGCTCGCGCCCGGCTTCGCGGACGTTCCCGTCTGGCGGCCCGTCGTGATCGTCCTCGGCGCCGCGACCATACTGCTCGGCGGCTGGCGCTGCGCCTGAAACGACCTCAAACTCGTCCTCGCCTACGGCACCGTCAGCCAGCTCGGCTTCCTCACCCTGCTCGCCGGGGCCGGTAACCGGGACACCGCGCTGGCCGCCGCCGTCATGATCCTGGCCCACGCACTGTTCAAGGCCCCGCTGTTCCTCGTAACCGGCATCGTCGACCACACCGCGGGCACCCGTGATCTGCGCAGGCTCTCCGGCGTCGGCCGGGCGCTGCCGCACGTCTGCGCGGTGGGAACGGCTGACCGTACGGGCCTTCGGCACCGCGGACGAGATCGCCCGAGTCGCCGCACCGCCGCCACCGACCGCGACCGACCGGGAGGGCGACGCGTGAGCGCACCGGAGACCGTCGACCGGGCACTGCTCACCGCGGCCGTCGTGGTGATCGTCGTCGCCGGAGCGGGGCTCCTCGCCCGCATCTGGTTGGGCCCCTCCATGCTGGACCGGGCCATCTCGCTCGATGTGTGCGCGGCCCTCATCATCGCGGGCCTCGGCGCCAAGTCCGCCTTCGCGCGCGACCCGTTCTACTTCCCGATCATGCTGGTACTGGCGTTCCTCGGATTCACGGGGTCGGTCGGCATCGCCCGCTTCATCGCCGTACGCGACAGACCGCCGCGACGCGGCACGAACGGGGACGGCCCCGACACCCCCGAGAGGAAGAAGCGGTGAACGTCTGGTTCCAGATCCTCGACATGGCGGGCGCGGCCCTGGTCTTCGTCGGCGCGGCCATCTGCCTGCTCGGTGTGATCGGGATGCTGCGGCTGCCGGACGTGCTCTCCCGCAGCCATGCCGCGACCAAGCCGCAGACCCTCGGCATGCTCCTGGTCCTCGCCGGGGTCGCCCTGAGACTGCGCAGCGGCATGGACCTGGCGACCCTCGGGCTGATCGGCTTCTTCCAGCTGATGACCGGCCCTGTCGCCGCCCACCTCGTGGCACGATCCGCCTACCGGACCGGCCAGATCGACCACGGCGAGCTGCTCTTCGACGAACTGGACGAGCAGCTGACCGAGGAGAAGTGAGCAGTGAGAAGTGACGGGGCGGGGCCCTCCGGCATCCGTGCGTTAATGCCGGGGGACGGGGGCCCCGCCACTTCATCGCCCGGACGTATCGCGTCAGACGTCCCGGTTCAGCACCGGGTTGTGCCGCCCAAGGATCATGTCCGTGCGCGCCGGAAGCGCCGAGTCCACCATCTCCGGCTGCGGGAACACCCAGTAACGCCCCTCCGCGATCTGCTCGAAGCACCGTCGCGCGTGCTCCAGCGGCGTGATCCCCGCGGAGTCGGCCCGCGCCTGGAGCCGCGCGTTGAACGCGGCGACCTCCGGCTGAGCTCCCTGGCCGGGAGCGTCCACCTTGAAGCTCTCGCTCCGGACGGACTCCGGGAGGACGACCGACACCTGGATGTCCGACTGCTTCACCTGCAACTCGACGGCGACCCGGCCGACCACCGCGGCGCGGTCCACCGGATCATCGACGACCACATGCGCTCGGCCACGGAGCTCCCCGACGACCCCTCCTGAAGCGCGCGAGGCGTGGCAACAGGACCGGCACCCGGGTACGGCCTAGCCTCCGCATCATGCTGCGTATCGCCGACACCCGCACCGGCCACCTCGTGGAAGTCCCCGCCGCCCCACGCCACCTGCTGCGCAGCCGCGTCCAGCTGCCGGACATCGACACCTGCACCGGGCCGGACAACGGCACCGGGCTCGGCCCCGTGCACCTGCGCGTCCCGCTGATCGGCGACGTACTGGCCCGCACCGCCGAGCTGAACGGCCTCCAGGTCATCACGGTCCTCACCACCCCGGAGCTGACGCCCGACCGGGCCCGCGCCCTGGACCGGGTCATGGCGGTGCTCGGCATCCATCCCCCCGCAGTCGTCGGAGCCCACCGCCCGGACGCGGCACTGGGCGGCCCCGCCGACGTCCACGTGGTCTCCGAGGGCACCGACCCGGCCGATGCCGAGGGCGGCGCCCTGATCGAGGTGGGCCGAGTCACCACGGCCGCACCGACCCAGGACCTCCCCGCCCCGGGCACACCCGATCCGACGGACACCGCCGACCCGCTGGCCGTGCGCCTCCTGCTGCTCACCAGCCCCTACGGAACACCGATCACGGTCACCGGCGCCGCGCTCGCCGAGGCCAGGCGGACACTGCGCGACTGGCGCCGGTCGGTCGCCGACTGGGCGCAGGAACCGTCCCGGCCGATCCCCGCCGATCTGCTGCGGCAGTCGTACGCGGCGCTCGCCGAGGATCTCGACGTCGCCGCCGTCCTGGCCCTGCTGGCCGAGCTGGCGGACCGGCCCGATGTACCGCCGGGCGCCAAGTTCGAGACCTTCGCCCACCTCGACCGGGTCCTCGGCCTGGACCTGGCCCGCGACGTCGGCCACCAGCTCCCCTCGTGAAGGCCGGGCACACGAAGACCCAGCGACCCTGGATCAGCGATCAGCGATCAGCCCTCCCGGCCCCGGTACGCCGTCGGTGGCCGGCCCAGGAGCTTCTTGACCGCGGCCGTGTAGGCGGCGGGGTTGTCGTAGCCGAGCAGGCCCGCGATACGTGTGACGGGCGTCCCCGCGGTGAGGTGCTGGAGGGAGTGCAGGACGCAGGCGCGCTGCCGCCACTGCGAGAAGGTCAGGCCGGTGCCGCGCCGGAACATGCGGGCCAGGGTGCGTTCGCTGACGTTGAGGGCCGCGCACCAGCGCGCGGGCGGGTCATGGACGTCCGGCTGCTGCAGGAACGCCTCGCACAGTCCGCGCAGCCCCGGATCGGACGGCAGCGGCACATCGAGGGGCAGCGGGGTGAGGTTCCTGAGCTCGTGGAGGATGAGGGTCGCGACCGCCGCGTCGCGGCTGTGCTCCGGGTAGCGCGGCTCCATCTCGACGGCTTCCAGGATCAGCGCCCGGAGCAGGGCGGACACATCGACGGCCTGGCAGCGGGCCGGAAACCACGGCACGGCGGCGGGCTCGATGTAGAGGCTGCGGGTGGAGACGCCCGTCATCGCGACCTGATGCCTGGTCCTGGGCGGGATCAGTACGGCGCGGGCGGTGGGCACCGTCCAGCTGCCGTCCGCCGTCTCGACCCGCATGACGCCGGTGGCGGCGTACAGGACCTGGGCGCGTCGGTGCTCGTGCCGGGGTAGCAGGTGGTCAGGGGGGTAGTCGGTGCCGATGGCCAGCACGGCACGGTCGAGCCCGTCCACCTCCGCGACCGGAATGTTCCGCATGCAGCGAGGCTACGCGCGACCGAGTGCCGTGTCTGCTGTGCGTAGGAAGTGGGCAATTCATCGATTGCCCGCCAAGCCCGGCGCTTCCTAATGTCGGACCAGTGCTGACCTCCTTCCTCACCCTCCTGTCCCTCGGCTGCCTGACCGGCATCACGACCGTGCTCTTCGGCTTCGGCGGCGGTTTCATCACGGTCCCCGTCGTCTACGGCGTCCTGACCATGACGGCGCGTCCCGGAACCGACGCGGACGCCATGCACATCGCCGTGGCGACCTCGGCGGCCGTCATGGTCGTCAACGCCGCTGCGGCGGCCCTGGCCCAGTGTCGTCAGGGCCGGCTGCGCCGCGAGTACGTCTGGCCGCTGGCGGCCTTCATCGCGGCGGGCGCCGTCGCCGGATCCTTCGCGACCACCTTGATCGGGGGCACGGCGCTGCGCCTTCTGTTCGCCGCCTACCTGCTGGTCACGATCGCCGACAGCCTGCTGAGGAAGGGCTTCCTCTCGGTGGCGGACCGGACCCGCCCACAACCCCTGGAGCGGGGAACCGTCACCTTCGGCGGCCTCGGCATCGGCCTCGTGGCGGCCGGCCTGGGCGTGGGCGGCAGCGTCATGACGGTCCCGCTCCTGCGGCGCAGGGGCCTGGCCATGGCCGAGGCGACCGCCATGGCCAACCCCCTCAGCGTCCCCGTCGCCGTGGCCGGAACCCTGGTCTACGCCCTGGCCCCCACCATCCCCGCCGGCCCGGGACAGCTCGGGTACGTCGACCTCACCGCGGGCGCCGCCCTGCTCATCGGCTCACTCCCCACCATCGCGGTGGCCAGACGTCTCGTCGGCCGCGTCCCGGACCGCGTCCACTCCGTCGCCTATGTCGCGCTGCTCGTGGTCGTACTGATCGTGATGCTGGCCCTGGGCCTCTGACGCCCGCAGCACCCACGCGCGCCGCCGCACGCCTTCCCGGTCCTCACACGTACAGGCCGGGCGGCGGTGAACGTGTGTCAGATGTCCCGGAACTCGCATAGCGCCTTCACCGACGTTGCCGGCCTGACCTCAGTCCTCGGCCCGAGCCTTGACTACCGGCACGGCATCACCAGCCTGTTCGCGGCATTCAACACCGCCGACGGCAGCGTCACATCGGAACTGCACCGCCGCCACCGGGCCATCGAAGTCCGGGTTGCGGCGCCGCCCCCAAGGGGATGGGGTGGCCCCGCGCGGCCGATACGGTGCCTCACCCAGCCGGCACCGCATCGCCGTCGGAATCCGCTGCGGCCTTCGCGCGCAGCGGTTCGAGCGCCACCGACCAGGCGACGACCTCGTCCAGCATCGTGTTCATCGCCGCTTCCTGCCGCTCCCCGGGCCGGAACACGCCCGTCGAGGTCGGGTCCGTCATGTCGCAGCCGGTGTAGTCGAAGTCGTCGAACACCGACAGGACGACCTGGCTACGCACACCGGCGACCTTCACCTCGGCCAGCGTCAGCCGCAGATGCTCGACGGCACGAGTGCCGCAGTGCACGGCGTAGCTGACGAACCCGGCCGCCTTGTCGTTCCACTCGCCGAACAGGTGGTCGATCGCGTTCTTCAGGGCCGCGGTCATGGAGTGGTTGTACTTGGGCGTCACGAAGACGAATCCGTCGAACGAACCGATGGCGGCGGCCCACCGCCGCGTGGCCTCGTTGCGGTACTGGCCGAACATCGCGGGCACGGGCTCGTCCAGCAGCGGCAGCGCGTAGTCCGCCAGGTCGACCAGTTCGAAGGTCACCTCGCCCACCATCGCCGCAGGATGCCGCGCGGCGACCCTTGTCACGCAGGTTCGCCATCACCTCCAGCACCCGGTCGACGTCGTCGGCGTGCAGCCCGGTCGTCGGCTCGTCGAAGACGTACGTCAGGTCGGTCAGCGCCGAGCCCAGGTGGCGCACCATCTTCACCCGCTGCGATTCGCCGCCCGACAGCGTGCCCGTACGGCGCTGGAGGTTGAGATAGCCCAGACCGAGCTCGACCATCGCGGCCAGCGCGGTGCGGATGCCGTCGACGACACCGGCCATCGCCGGGTCGGTCCACTTCTCCGTGAGCGCGAGCAGCTCGGCGATCTCCATGCTCGTGCACTCGGCGATGCCTACCCCGTTGACCCGGACCGAGCGGGCCTCGGCCGACAGACGGCTGCCCTCGCACGGCGCATGTCGAGGTGGTGGAGATGAGCTAGACCGCGGCACGCACGTGCGGCTGGAGCGATTGGAGTTCCTTGTTCAGGTACAGACGCCGCAACTTGGGCACGAGACCCTCGTACGTCACCTTCAGCGAGCGGCTGTCGACCTTGGCGTGGTCCAGGTACAGCAGCGTCCTCCACGCCTCGTCGTTGTACTCGCGGAGCGGGAGGTCGGGGTCGAAGAAGCCGGAGTTGACGAAGATCGACCAGAACGCGGAGTCGACCGCGAAGGTGGGGAAGAGCAGCGCGCCCTCGTTGAGGGAGCGGTCGCGGTCCACCAGCCGGTCGATGTCGACATCGGTGACCACCCCGGTGCCCGAACAGGACGGGCACATGCCGGCCGGACGTTGAACGAGAACCGGCTGGTCGAGCCGATGTGCGGGGTGCCGTGGCGGGAGAAGAGCTGGCGCAGCAGACCATAGGTGTCGGTGGCGGTCCCGATGGTGGACCGGGGGTCCGCGCCCAACCGCTTCTGGTCCACCGTCACGACGGCCGAGAGGTTGCGCATACTGTCGACGTCCGGGCGCACCGTTTGCGGCAGCAGCCCCTGGACGAAGGTCGGCTGGGTCTCGTTGAGCAGGCGCTGGGACTCGGCCGCGATGGTGCCGAGCACCAGCGAGTTCTTGCCCGAACCCGAAACCCCGGTGAAGACGGTGAGCGCGCCCTTGCGCACGTCGATCGAGACATCGCGCAGGTTGTTGGTCCGCGCCCCGCGCACCTCGATGTAGCCGCTGTCGTGGGACAGCCGACCTGCTCGCGGCTGGTCGGCGGCTCGTTCCGTGCTGCCCGCTGTCGATGCCTCGGTCAATGATCGGGCGGGGTTCAAAGATCCTCCTGTGGTTCCTGGGGTGTCAGGCTATGAGGAGTAGAGGTCAGGGGCTGACCTCTACTCCTCATGGCTCCGCACGTCCTACTCGGGCCCCAATACGTCCAGTTCGAGCGCGCCCATCGGGCAGGACCTCATCAGCCGCTCCATCCGGCGGACACCACCGGGCGGGTCGTCCCCCTCCCGCAGGACGACCTGTTGCTCGGGGGACCGGAAGATCGCGTCCGACAGTCCCTCGCACTGCCGGTGCATCTCGCACCTTCGGGCGTCGAGCCCGACCACGGCCAGTACGGCACCGGCGTCAGGACGCTCGTCCATGGAACGTCACATCCATCCTCTCGATCCCGCGGATGGTGTTGTGCAGCCGCCACGTGGGCTTCGAGACCTCGATCCGGCCGACGTGGCGGACGAGCGCCGCCAGCAGGCTCTGCCCTTCGAGGCGCGACAGCGCCTGACCGACGCACGCGTGGATGCCGTGCCCGAAGCCGACGTGCTGGGCTACGCCCTGCCGTCCGACGTCGAAGGACTCCGGGTCCACTTCGGTCTTCAGCAGGTGCACCGACGTGGTGAGAAGTAGGAAACCGTGTTGTGCTTGAAGTTCTCGCCGTCGTACCGCTTCTTGAGATCGTCGATCGACCGCCACTGGATGTAGTTGGCCGCGCAGGGCCGCGCCACTCCGGCGTACAGGGTGGACGACCGCCAGCCCGGGTAGTTCGCGATGGCGATGATGCCCCGCATGGCGTCCAGGAGAGTCTTCTGCTTCTCCGAGTCCGTGGTGTTGAACAGGTTGAACACGGTCAGGGAGCCGTTCTCCGGCTCGATGATCAGCATGCGTCCTCCTATGAGATTCTCTTTCCTTCGATGACGGACTGCAGGCCGGCCCGGGCGACTCCGACCAGCTCGATACCGACCTCGGACATCAGGGACCGGAACTCCTGCACGGTGCGCTGCTTGCCCTCGCAGAGGACGAGCATGTCCATGTCCATGAGGGAGATCGCCCGGTCCGCCGTGTCGTCCAGACCGGCCACGGCCTCGACGACGGCGAGATGCGCCCCTTCGCGCATGGCCGACGCGATGTTCTTGAGAATGTGGCGGGACCGCGCGTCGTAGAGGTGGGGCACCGCTGCAGGGGGAGTCCGTGCTTGTCACACTCTGTTGTCGATGCAGAGGCGGCGCTAGGTATCCCCATGGGATGGTCCTGGGAAGCGGTGCCCGAACGACGCAGAGTGCTGTGGGACAGGGCATGGGCACCCGTCCTGCAGCACTCTGCGGGGGTGTAGCCGGACGGACGGTGCGGCGTGGGCCGAGTACCGCCGTCCTTCGGTTGATTGCCTATGGGCCGTGTCCGGCGGATCACGGCCGGGGTCGCGGCGTCCGGTGCGGCACTTCGCGGCGTTGCCCAAACGTCCCCGTAGCTCCTTCCCCAAGCTCTCAACTCCGTTCGAGCAGGGGAGACTCCACCGAAGACGCTCCGGCGCCTTGCGACGTACCGCACCGGACGCCGCTCCCTGCCCGACCCTGATCCGCCGGAGACGGCCTAGGAGGCGTGGGTCCGACCGGTGTTGATCCCGGCGTCCGGTGCCGCGTCGGCGGCGTTGCCCTCTCCCCACTGCTGGGCGCCCTGCTTGGGCCGGGGGATGAGGAAGGTCGCCAGCATGCCGAGGGCAAGCAGTGCGGCACAGGTGTAGCCGTTGATCTGGATCGCGTGGGACATGGCGTCGCGGGCGGCGTCGGCGGCGGACGCCGTCTGCGGGTTGTCGCCCAGCCCGGAGATCATTGCGCCGGCGCTGTCGGAGACCGTCGAGGACAGCTGGTCGGCGTCGTTCTCGGGCGTTCCCTGCTTGACGAGCCGGTCCGACAGGTCGGAGGCCAGTGCCGTGAAGAACGTCGAGGTCAGGACCGCGATACCGAGTGCGGAGCCGAGCTGGCGGGCGGCGCTCTGGATTCCTGATCCCTGGCCGGCCTGCCGCGGCGGCATGTCCGCCAGGACCACGTTGGTGACCTGGGCGGTGGCAAAGCCGACCCCCATGCCGTACAGGAACAGTGCGATGGCGATGACCCACCACTGGGATTCGCTGTCGGCCAGCAGGCCGAACATCAGCAGGCCGGCGGCCTCCAGGGCCAGACCGATCCGGACCAGGCCGACCGGGCCGGTCTTCTCGGCCATGCCGAAGCTCGCACCGCTCGCGAAGAAGCTGCCGACCGCGACGACGAAGACCAGCAGCCCGGTCTGGACCGGGGAGTAGTCCAGGGCGTACTGGAGCCACAGTGGCAGCACGGCGAGCATGCCGAACTCGGCCAGGGCGATGATGAGTGTCGCGATGTTGCCCGTGCTGAAGGACTTGATGCCGAACAGCGAGGTGTCCATCAGCGGCGTCGTGCCGCTGCCCGGGGTGAGCCGCACCTGGAGGAACAGGAAGAGACACACCACCGCGGTGACCAGGGCGACCGGGATGACCGACAGGCCCGTGCCGTCCCCGAAGGGACCGAAGTCCTTGCGCGGCTCCCACCACCCGTAGTTGCGTCCCTCGATCAGCGCGAACGCGAGAAGTCCGAGGCCCAGCACCGACAGCACCGCGCCGACGGCGTCGATCCGTCCCGGCTGGCGGGGGGAGGGCTGGCGGAACTTCATGACGCCGACGAGGATCAGTGCGACGACCGCGATGTTGATGCCGAAGGCCCACCGCCAGGAGTAGTCGGCGAGCCAGCCGCCCAGCAGCGGTCCGACCGCGGCGGCCGCCCCGATCGTCGAGCCCCATATGGCGAACGCCTTGCCGCGGTCCGGACCCCGGAAGGTCAGATTGAGCAGCGCCAGTGACGTCGGCATGATGATCGCGCCACCGACACCCTGCGCGAACCGGCTGGCGATCAGTAGCTCCCCGGTGGGCGACACCGCCGCGGCGATGCTGGCCAGCCCGAAGATCACGGTCCCGATCATGAACAGCCTGCGCGCTCCCAGGATGTCCGAGAAGCGGCCCATCACCAGCAGCAGGGCGGCCAGGATGATCGCGTAGGACTCCTGGATCCACTGGGCACCGAAGGCCGAGATCTCCAAGTCGTCGATGATCGGCGGCATCACCACATTGACGATGGTGAAGTCCACGACCACCAGCGAGACACCGAGGGAAATGGCGACCAGGCCCAACCAGGCGTCCCGGTTGGTGGGTGAGGGCCGAGCCGGATTCTCGGACACAGCGTTCCTCCGTTCTGTTCGATGGGGGTGCACCCGGTTCGGTCGCCGAGGGCGAGGTACTGGGGGTGTCGGGGAGGCGTCCTGCCTCCGAGCCAGTGGCACCCTGTCAGAAGAAGAGGACGTATTCTGACCTCTACTGACATCAATCCGGAGGGCAATCCGTGATCGCCAACCGAACGCTGGAACTGCTCAGCCTGCTTCAGGCCCAGAAGGAGTGGACCGGCGACGGTCTGGCCGAGCGGCTGGGGGTGTCCCCGCGGACGGTCCGGCGCGATATCAACCGACTGCGCGAACTGGGCTATCCCGTGACGGCGCGCAAGGGCCCCTCCGGTTTCTACCGCTTGTCCCGCGGAGCGCGACTGCCCCCGCTGATAGTCGACGACGAGCAGGCCATCGCCATCGCGCTGGCCCTGCAGACGGCTCCGGCCTCGGTGACCGGCGTGGGGGACGCCACGAAGCGGGCGCTGAACTCCATCAAGGAGCTCCTGCCTCCGCACCTGGCCCGCAGGCTGGCGACCTTCTCGATCGAGCAGATAGAGAACGCCTGGGAGCTGGCCCCGCCGCAGGTCGATCCGGCGCTGCTGGCGCAGCTGAGCGCTGCCGCGCAGCAGCGTGAGCTGGTGCGGTTCGCCTATCGGTCCATCGACCGCGACCCCGAGGAGGACGACGAGGTCCTGGCCGAACCCCATCGGCTCGTCGTCTGGTCCGGGCGCTGGTATCTGGTGGCCTACGACCAACGCAGGAATTCCTGGCGCACCTACCGGCTTGACCGCATCGGGCAACTGACCTCCACCGCTTGGCGGTTCGGTCGGCGGGAAGTGCCGGAGGCGGACATCACCCGCTTCGTCCAGAGCCAGCCCGACCGGGGGGACACCGCGGACACCTGGCCGTGCTGGGGCACCGTCCTGATGGAGTGCCCCGCGACGCTGGTGGCGAAGTGGGCTCCGGGTGCGGCGAGCTTCGAAGCGATCGACGAGCGGATCACCCGGATTCGGATGGGGGCGTGGTCCTGGTCGGCGCTCATCGGCTTCCTCGTCACCTTCAACTGCCGCTTCACCGTCGAAGGCCCGCCCGAACTCACCGAAGCGGCCCGCCAGGTGGTCGGCCGTCTCGACGTCGGGGTGCCCCTGTCCGGCGAGCGCGCGCCGGAGCCGGTCAGTTCAGTCCAAGCCGGTACCTGAGATCGGAACGGACGGCCCGCATTCCTTCCTCGATGTTCAGGAACGGGGACGACGCCAGGTCCGTCCACACCTGTGAGGTGACCGAGAGATCGGCGTTCGGACCCGCCACCACGGGCTCGTGCGCAACGGGCACCGGCCGGTCGAAGAGACGCTCGGCCACCTCCAGGAGCTCGTCGATCCGGAAGGGCCGACCGCTGGCGAAGATCTTGCAGACATACGGGTCTGTCCCCTGGGTACGGGAACGCACTGCCTCCATCGCCGCGACGGCCGGGCGCAGTCCCGTGCGTAGATGTAGTCGCGCTTGGTCTCCAGCGCGGCTCGCAGCGGCAGGGGTTCGCCGCTCAACTGGGCCTTGATGATGGCGCTGACCAGGCCCTGGTTCTTGGCGAGATTCTGTCCGGGGCCGTAGAGATGAGCCGGCCTGAGAAGATCTCCTGCCCGCTCGGTCTCTCCGGTGCCCCCCGCGGGGGCGCTCGGAGTGTCTGCGCGGTCCACTACCAGGAAGCTCCTGGATATCACGCAGACGAGGAGAACACGTCATGACCGACATCAACACCGACATCTGCAGCATCCTCACCCTGGCCGGCGACCCGTGCACGAGCCCGGTCGTGTGGGAGGTGACGCCCGATCGCGACGTCGCCCCGTATGTCGCCTGTGGTCAGCACGTCACCGCGCCCATCATGCGGGCAAGCGAGCTCGTACCGTTCAGCGCCCGGCCGATCTAAATCTCCGGACGTCCGGAAATAATGGGCAGGGCCCCCGCGGAACTACTCCGATGGGGGCTTCCTGCTTTCGGAAGACTTCCCGGACCCGGGAATAATGCAGGTCAGGCCGTTATTGTCAGGGCACTGCCTAAAATGTCGATGTCAGGCGCTGCGCGCCACCCCTGGCTCCAGCAGGAGCAAGCGCTGGGTGGTGGGCTCCAGCGGGACCAGGCTCCGAGACAGGATCCCCAGCTTCACCCCGGCGGCAGCAGGCGCCAGCGACCACACGCTCGTACCTGTAGTAGTGGCGGAGGGAAGCCATTGGCGCCCGCGAAATTTCGACCCGCGGAGTCCCCCGTGCCTGCCCGTGAGTGCTACGTCATGAACCCCGCGTACGTCAACTTCTCCTGCATGGGCGTCAGCACCGCCGTACGCTGCTGCTCGCTGCCCCAACTGGATGACGAGGACTGCCCCATGACCGCCGTGGCCACCGAGACGACTGACGCCATGTTCGATGCCATCGCCACCATCGTGGAGAAGGATGGCTTCTTCCTCTGGAAGGTGCAGGGCCTCAAGATGATCACCGGCGACAAGCGGGCCGGCGCCCGCAAGGTCGAGCGCATGGAGAAGGAACTCGCCGACCGCGGCATCCTCCACTTGCCCCGCCAGATCCCGCGCGACGAGAAGGCGAAGGTTCTCTTCTACGCCCCCAACGGCGGCAAGGGCCTTGGCACCCTCATCCGCCACCTCGTCGGCGCCAATGACATCTACCTCTCGAACGAGGACCTGGAGCTCGTCGGCGCCATCCTCGGCAAGCACCGCGATGCCGTTCGGACGGTCGAGGCCACCGAGAGCTGACCTCGATAGCCAGCACAGACCGGCGCCGGGACTCACGAGACAGGTGCTGTACTCATGGGGCAGCGGACGGACATGCCTTCGTCGCCCCGATTCCGGGGCTCCCGCGGATTCGTGAGGCCCCGATGCCACGCAGAACTCACTTCGCGGGGCAGGTCTTGCCCGTCTCCTCGGTGAATGTCGCGCCGCCCTTGGGCAGCTTGATGTCGCCCTGCCAGAGGTTCGGCGTGTACGTGCCGTACGTCAGCAAGTTCATCATCTCCGCCTGACCATTGCCGCCCTTGCTGCCGCCTGTGGAGCAGGCGATCCGGATCTGGTGCTGGCCGATCTCCTTGGAGTCGGTGGCGACCTTCTCGAACACGCCGCGCAGATTCTCCATGGAGTCGACCTCGAGTGTGCGGGACGCGGCAGACAGCGCGGGGAGCTTGGCCAGCAGGCCGATTCGGTCGGCCGAGGCAGGCGAAGACGTCGCGCAGCAGCCCGTTCGCCCCCTGCAAGGGACGCCCGCGCGTGGCTACGGAACGGGACCGTATGCCTGCATCTCAGCTACGTCAAACTCTCCGTCAGGACTTTCGCGATACCTATGGCCTGGGCTTTTACTGTCAAACCGGGAAGAAAAAACTGAGACCCCGTCACCCTGAGTGAGGGTTTCGGGGCCTCGTGCCAGCGTCTCCGTATCGGGCGCTTCGTCAGCGAATTCGGCTGACCCTGCACAGTCCCTGCACAAGATGCCGGAAGATGTCGACAGGGATTGGAAGACGTTTCCGCAGGTCACAGCCCGATTCTGGGCCCTCGGTGCCTTTTCCTGCTTGACCCTAGTTTGTCCGTATCCCTAGCCTCGAAGTTTCGTGACGGTCCGCTGACGGAGTCGGTGGACCGTTTTCGTGCCGTGGGCTGAGGCTGTGCAGGCCGAGGGCCCGAGGGTCGCCTCGGGGTGGCGCCGGGTTCCACTGCTCCGGTTGTTGAGGTGCTGTCGTAGGGACGGGGAATTCGCTGGTCAGCCGGGGTCGGGCAGTTGGGTGAGCCGGTCGAGGGCTGCGGTGATGTGACCGGTCCAGGGCCAGTGCCGGGCCAGGCGGAGGATGCGCCGACGTCCGGTGGTCACGAGCTGTCCGGCTGCGGTGAACAGGCGGAGCCGCAGGCGGCGGGGCTCCCAGAGACGGGCCTTGCCGGTCAGGGCGAGCATCGGCATCCAGGCCAGCAGGTCGAGAGCGATCTGCACGATCTCCAGCCAGATCCGATTCTGGGCCGTGTGGTGCAGGGGCAGGTTGCGCAGGCCGGTGGCCCGGGCGGCGCGGATGCGGTCCTCGTCTCGGGCCCGCAGCCGGTGACGGAGCTCGAGCTCGGCGATCGGCCGCCCCGAGGTGTTGGTGGCCAAACAGGTCAGCCGCATGCCATCCGCATCCGTGAGCCGCAACTGGGCCCCGGGGTGCGGCCGTTCCTTCCTGACGATCAGCCGCATGCCCTTGGGCCAGCCAGCCAGGAGGTCGCCGGTGAGTTCAGCGACCCAGGCACCGTCGCGGATCTCGCCGTCCGCCTCGACGGCCGCCGTCCAGGCCGATGCCGGAACCTTCAGCACATGCTGGTGGACCTGCTCGGTGATCACCATGCCGACCGAGTAGGACAGCCACCGTCCCCGCTGAGCGAGCCAGGCGACGAAGTCGTGGGTGCCGCCCGCGGAGTCGGTGCGGATCAGGGTCCGGCGCCCGCGCCGGTACTTCTTCGGCAGTTGCGCCAATGCCAGTTGGGCGGCGGTGATGTGGTCGGCTGCCGTGTTCGATACCGCGTTGCCTGGTCTGAGCAGGGCCGCGACGGGTTCACCCGTGCCGCCCGGTCCGTGGTCGACGAACCCCATCAGCGGGTGGTGGCCGTAGGTCCGCTGCGGCGTCCTGCTTGTCGGAGTGCGCGATCACCAGCACCCCGTCGAGGTCCACGGTCACCGTCCCGCCCGCATCAGGCGCTTCCCGGCCGGCCAACCGCCAGACACGTTGGCGGATTTCAGCCCGCGCGGCACGGATGGCCCGCAGAGCCTTCTCCCCGGAGGCTGCGAGGGTGTCGATGAGGCGGGACACCGTCGGGTCGGAGGCCACCGGCCCGAACACGGCCGGCTCGGCCCGCAGCATGCCGACATCCGCGAGGCAGTCCCCGCCCAGCGCGACCGCCAGGGCCACGTCCAGCAGGATCTTGCCCGGATCGTGCACCGCCCGAGCCTTCCGCCACGGCGTCAGCGCCGCTGATATCGCGGTGTCCAAGCCGGCCTTGCGGACGGTCTCGATCAGCAGCACGCCCCCGGCCTGCGAGACCACCGCCTGGCCGCCGCCCTCGATACGGACACGCGGGTACGACCCGATACGCTTCTTCACCTGGAGAGTGCTTCTTTCCGTGCAGCCAACAGGACCCTCGACAAGTCCCATCGTTGCAGGTCAGGAACACTCTCCGCTTGTTTGATCAAGCATCGGACACCCCACCTCGGTCGGGTAGCGGGGACGCATCGCTGCGTCCCCGCCCCCTCAGAACCGTGCTTGCGCCTTCCAGCGCACACGGCTCAAGCGGGCCTATGGCCG